>CAZQUQ010000051.1:15781-16621 GCA_964596445.1 uncultured Oscillospiraceae bacterium | reverse complement strand
GGCAGTGCTGTTTGTGGAGGTTATGTTTCCCGACCCTATAGCACTGCTGCATGCGACACATCAGAACAGACGGGACTGCAATACCCGTTAGGTACGACTTCGTTACCTGAGTTTACTATCGCTGTAATAGAAGCGTAAAGGTCGGTGCTTAGGAAACATAACCGGAATAAACAGCGCTGCCGTTCCGTCCGTATTACAGCTTGCCATAGCTATTCCTCAATCAATTCAAGGAACATATTCAGTCGCTTGCATGTGTTCAGTTACTGAAGGTTTCGTCAAAACGGCAGTGCTGTTTGTGGAGGTTATGTTTCCCGACCCTTTAGCACTGCTGCACGCGGCACATCAGAACAGACGGACTGCAATACCCGTTAGATACGACTTCGTTACCTGAGTTTACTATCGCTGTAATAGAAGCGTAAAGGTCGGTGCTTAGGAAACATAACCGGAATAAACAGCGCTGCCGTTCCGTCCCTCCACACCTTTATAACTCCTTATTCCTCTATAAGTTCGTCGATGGGCGCTCCCGGGGGCACTATCGGAAACACCTTCTCATCCCTGTCTATCTCGAAATCGATTACCACAGGCCTGTCCTCAGAGCTGAGCGCTTTTTCAAATGCGGCGTCGACCTCCTCCGGCCTGGTCACTCTTATGCCTACAGCCCCATATGCCTCGGCAAGAGCTACAAAATCAGTTCCCCTGTCTATGGTGGTGGCGGAGTATCTTCCGTCATAAAACAGCTGCTGCCACTGTCTGACCATGCCGAGCACATGATTGTTAAGTATGGCTATCACGACAGGCAGCCTGTACTCGACTGCGGTGGCAAGCTCGTTGCAGTTCATG
>CAZQUQ010000051.1:0-15771 GCA_964596445.1 uncultured Oscillospiraceae bacterium | reverse complement strand
GCCAATCCACCTACTCGGAAAAGCTTCAGGCACTCATCCGGACACTGCCGTCCCCGGCAATATTTATCACCTTGGCGTCCGGCTTCCCGATCTGTGCTCCTATGCATGCCCCAAGGCCGTATCCCATCGTTCCGAGCCCGCCGGAGGATATGAACTGTCTGGGCTTCGTGTATTTATAAAATTGCGCCGCCCACAGCTGATTCTGTCCTACCTCGGTGGTTATGAGCGCATCGCCTTTGGTGATCTCATACAGTCTCTCCACGATGTAATGTGGCTTGAGCGTACCGTTCATTTCGTATTTCAGAGGATACATCGCTTTCCATTCCTGTATCCTGTTGTGCCATTCCGCCCTTTCACAGGGTCCGATTCGTTCTGAGAGTTCCCTGAGTATCTCCTTTATATTTCCCACAAGCGGGTAGTGAACAGTAATATTTTTCCCGATCTCTGCGGGATCTATGTCAATATGCATGATTTTGGCATTTGGCGCAAACCGCTGTACATTGCTGATGACCCTGTCACTGAACCTGGCTCCGATAGCTATGAAAAGGTCCGTCTCGGAAACAGCCATATTGGATGTTCTGGTGCCGTGCATGCCTACAAGGCCCATATACAGCTCATGATCGCCCGGAAATGAACCTAACCCCATCAGCGTGGTCGTGACAGGTATCCTGGCTTTTTCCGCCAGCAAAAGCATTTCCGGAACAGCTCCCGATATCGACACTCCGCCTCCGGAAAGTATCACCGGTTTTTTTGAAGAATTGATGGCAGCCGCCGCTTCATCCAGATCACCCGCAGGCACACCTGCCGGCCTGCCCGCAGCCGCAGCCGGTTTTTCTGGCGTGTACTCCGTAACGGCCGCGGTAACGTCCTTGCATATATCTATCAATACCGGCCCGGGCCTTCCTTCAGCAGCGATCCTGAAAGCTTCGCGGACTATGCCGGCAAGCTTGCTGATATCCTTCACGATATAATTATGCTTTGTTACAGGCATCGTGATGCCTGTGATATCGACTTCCTGAAAGGAATCCTTTCCAAGCAGCGCTGTGGAAACCTGCCCCGTGATGGCCACCATGGGAACCGAATCCATATACGCCGTGGCGATGCCGGTCACCAGGTTCGTCGCACCGGGTCCGGACGTAGCGATGCACACGCCGGTCCTGCCTGTGGCGCGGGCATACCCGTCCGCCGCATGGGACGCTCCCTGTTCATGCGACGTCAGTATATGCCTGATTTCATTTCTCGCTTTGTATAACGCGTCATAAATATTGAGTACAGCGCCTCCCGGAAATCCGAAGACAGTGTCGACGCCCTGTTCCTTCAGACACTCTATCAATATTTCAGCACCTGTCATTTTCATTTCCAACCCTCCGGTATCAAATCTGATTACTAAATTTCTGCCGAAAGTCAAACGGTATCCGCCGCTCATTGAAGCGCAGCCGACTGCCTCCACGTTACTTGAGTACTGCGCCTGTGCTCGCCGATGTTACAAGCCTTGCATATCTGCCAAGGTATCCGCTTGTAACCCTTGGCTGCGGTGCCTTCCAGTCCGCCATCCTGCGCTTCAGTTCCTCATCCGGCACCTCCGCATTCAGTTTGCCTGCCGGTATGTCGATGCTTATAATGTCTCCGTCCCGGACCGCAGCTATCATTCCGCCCTCCATCGCCTCAGGAGACACATGTCCGATGGACGCTCCCCTCGAAGCTCCCGAGAACCTGCCGTCCGTTATCAGTGCCACAGTCTTGTCCAGGCCCATTCCGGCAATTGCCGAGGTCGGGCTGAGCATTTCCCTCATTCCCGGGCCGCCCTTCGGTCCTTCATATCTGATGATGACCACGTCGCCCGGCTTGATCATTCCTCCATAGATGGCTTTTATGGCATCCTCCTCCGAATCGAATACTCTCGCCGGACCTTTATGCACAAGCATTTCCTCAGCTACGGCAGAACGCTTGACCACAGCACCATCGGCTGCTATATTCCCTCTCAGAACCGCTATGCCGCCTGTCTTGCTGTAAGGATCATCAATACTTCTGATCACGTCCCTGTCGGTCACCTTCGCATTGTAAATATTTTCACCGATAGTTTTCCCCGTCACTGTTATGAGTCCGAGATGCAGCAGATCTTTTTTGGAAAGCTCCTTCATAACCGCCTGGACGCCGCCTGCCATGTAAAGGTCCTGTACATGATGATGTCCTGCGGGAGCCAGCCTGCATAGATTCGGTACCTTTGCGCTTATCTCGTTGATTATGTCGAGATCGATCTTGATGCCGACTTCATTTGCAATGGCAGGAAGGTGCAGGACAGAATTGGTAGAGCATCCCAGTGCCATATCGACGGTCAGTGCATTTTCAAATGCTTCCTGTGTCAGTATATCCGATGGCTTTATATCCTGTTCGACCAGCTCCATGACCTTCATTCCGGCCTGCTTCGCCAGTCTGATCCTTTCCGCATACACAGCCGGTATCGTGCCGTTTCCGGGCAGACCCATGCCCAATACTTCAGTGAGGCAGTTCATGGAGTTGGCCGTAAACATGCCGGAACATGAACCGCATCCAGGGCATGCATTGTCCTCATACTCGAATACTTCCTCTTCGGTCATTGTGCCGGCCTTGACAGCGCCTACCGCTTCAAAAACACTGTTGAGATCCAGCTGCACACCATTTCGCTTGAGCGAAAGCATCGGACCGCCGCTTATAACGACACTCGGCACATTGATCCTTGCCGCGGCCATCAGCATGCCGGGAATGATCTTGTCACAGTTCGGTATGAAAACCATGCCGTCGAAGCTGTGCGCCAATCCCATAGCTTCACATGAATCCGCGATCAGCTCGCGTGATGCCAGCGAATACTTCATTCCGATATGCCCCATGGCGATCCCGTCGCAGATCCCGATGCTCCCGAACTCGACCGGTGTGCCGCCGGCCATCCTGATTCCTGCTTTGACCGCTTCGGCTATATTATCCAGATGTATATGTCCCGGTACGATGTCATTCTTTGAATTGACAACTCCTATCAATGGTCTTCCGATCTCCTCGTCCGTATATCCCATCGCCTTGAAAAGCGCTCTGTGCGGCGCTTTCTCAATACCCTTCTTTACTATGTCGCTCTTCATCATATCAAACCGCCTTTCAGAACAAATAGCAAGCTTTAGCAAAATAGCCGGAATACATGATCCCGGCTACAGCTTAAAGCTATTTTACTACTTTCCTCTATTAAATGTCTATAAATAAATACAAAAAGGTCAGAAGCGTTCATTTTTGCTTCATGCGTCGTAAAATTCATTAAACGGCCTATGCTGAAACCGGCGGGAACAGGAAGTTCACAATAAAATTATTTCCGTAGAATCCGGATGCGACCGCCGATGACTCTATCCCTTCGAAAACTGGTGCAAGGCCGGGATTAGAGTTGAAAAGAACCAGTACGGCACACAGTATGTAAACGGCCAGAACGCCCTGCAAAGCTCCGAGTATCAGACCGCCAAGCTTGTTTATCTGCTTGAAGACCGGCAGTTCGGATATCCCGCGCAGGAGCTTGCCTGCAATATAAAATATGAGCCTTAGTACGAAATAGAGGACGATCAGGCATAAAACAGAAATTATCATACCTGCAAGTTCGCTTCCGACAGCATCCAATATGCTTTTCACATCTATCAGTTCCGACGGCGACGGCACATTTTTCAGCAATGAGGATTTGAATATTTCCGGCATCGGTATCGTACCTAGCAGCTTCTCGGTCCCTTCCGCGCCAGTTTGTGCTGCCTGCGGCGACGAGAGCGCATTCTTGCTCCATATTTCCAGATTGCTGACTATCGCCCCTTTTATTCTGTCAAAGACAGGGGTCTTTTCGACATACCGGGCCAGTACAGGCGATAACTTGATTGACAGAAAGATGCAGACCACAAATGAAACAAGCCTGTAAACCGACATTATGAATCCCTTGAACAGCCCGATAAGGGCAAATACCCCGATAATGCCGATGACAACATAATCACACCAGTTCATGTTCAAAACCGCCTTTCCAATTATCAGGACAGCGTCCTGCAGCAGCGTCCGCACATCAGTTGATCCCTACTACGGTTACCTCTCCCTCCGTGATCACAGCCGCCTGTTTTTTATCAAACAGACAAACCTGCAGTATTATTTCTCCCGCACTGTATTTTCGCATGATTTTGCCTGCGGCATCGAAAAAATATACAGTATTGTCAGTATAAACAGAAATGACACTCTTTATGGAGTCCAAGCCCTTAGGTCTGCCAGGAAGCTTCACAGATGCCTTCTTGTTCCCATCTGCCTCGTATAGGTTCAAGACTGCTTCCCCATCTGTTTCCGCCGCCACAGCCAGCTGGCCGTTTCCCGCCAGTCCCGCACCGGTCACGCTTTTGAACTGTTCCTTCCATACCAGCTTTCCTGAGGAGCTGATACAAGCTGCCGCATTGTCTCCGACGGCAAATATGCTGTCGTCCTTGTTATACCAGAACAATGGGAGCAGATCTCCGGACTCCGCAAAGGACAGCTCGGACAGTTCCTTTCCCTCCATATCGTAGAACTTGTATATGGAAAACGGTCCGACAGCCCCGGTACTTATTGCAGACAGGACCAGTCTCTTCCCTGAAGGCGATATACCCGCCGTGACCGCATAATCATTCGCTATTATCTTGCGGAAAAGTTCGAGACCATGTGATTCGTACACTCTGACCGTGTTATTGTCCCTTTTGGCGGATGTGATGACCGTCACATAACCATCTTCGCTGATATCTGCATTCAGGATGGTGTTATCGGTCTTGTCCTGCCAGTTGACGGAATCCCCGTCCATCACGAATATTTTGGTAGAGCCTGCATCGGCGGCAAGGATTCGGGATCCGTTCGTATCAACGATGGGGTTATCGAATTCAGTGCTTTCAGACTTTATGATCCTTCCGGTACCATCCATGAATTGTATCCCGCTTTTGCTGCATTTTACGATGTTTCCCCTGAACAGCGCAAAAACAGGCTTGTCCCTCATGTCGAAGCCAAAGGTATATCTGACTTCGGCCTCAGGCACCGTTTCCGCATCTGTAGCCTCCGCCGGACGGAATATATCCTGCAGTCCGACAGCAATGCCTGTACTGCGGTAATAACTGAAAACAGCGACTGAAACGATGCACAGGAACAGCATGAACGCGCTGATGATGCCTGCGGCCCGTCCTGCTGATTCCGGCCTGTCCTGTCCGGGGATTTGTCTCAAATGTTTCACCTCAGCTTTATCCTTTGCATATCAAAACCATTTTACCATAATAAACTATTTCCTGCCATACAGCTGTGCGGTAATACATGTTATCAGCATTACGATTATCATGAAAAGTCCGAGATATCCAAACACAGGGTATACCAGCGATATAAGCCTTGAGAAGCCAAGTGCGGACAGCGGCACCGCCGCAGCACAAAGCAGGAACGCCAGGACCTTCCTGCTTACCTTGAGTGAATTGCTGATCCTGTCTGTAAAGCAAAAACCGGACGTCACTGCGGAAATGAGCATGGCAAGCCACAACAGCAATGCATAGAGGCTTCCGGCAGGAGAACTGAGACTGTACAGTATATCCATCACCGGGATTTCTTTTTCAACAGCAGAAGGATAAAATAATGAAATCACGGTGTTGATAACAAGGGCGGCAAGGCTCAGCACGGAACCGCCAATGATGCCTGCCGCCGCTGCCGTCCTGCGGGTCTTAAGATATGGAAACATGCTGCACATCATCATGACGGCCGGGATACTGTTGTAGCTCACATACAGGAGAGAAGAAAAGAACCAGTTGTCCGTGATCCTGGACAGGTATGCAGGGAAAGCAGAGGCAGGACTTTCCTTCATAATGATAATATAAATGCCGGACAATATGATCCCGGCAACCAACACAGGCGTCACAACGGAGCTGAGTACTGCTATCCCCTTAATATTTGTCAGTATGAACAGCATACAGATGATGCCCATTATCAGTACCGCAAACCTTTGCGGCAGTCCGAGGGTTTCAGAAAGCACGTCGGCGGCGCCGGCAACCATTATGCTGTACATGCAGAACATGAATAATGTAACTGCAATTTCAATGATCCAGCCGATATGCCATCCGAACATGGGAAAAATGAATTCTTCGTAGTTCCTTATTCGGCCGTCATACACTCTTGACAATACGATGCAGCCGATCACTCCGAATAGGACTCCTGCCAGCAGGACACCATAGAACCCGCCTGTTTTGTATGTTGAGAAAAACTGCATTATTTCCTGCCCGGAAGCGAATCCTGCTCCTATTATGCTTGCAGCATAGATACATGCCACCCTGATGATGTTTTTTGCTTCATCGGACATAAAACAGCTCCGGTCCATAGAATAAACTATTTCATTCTATGCCGGAGCTGCTGTTTATAGACTAAGGTATGATACCTCTAACCTTTTCACTGCGCAAGGAAATCCATCATGGTTTTGTAGGCCTGCTTCAGACCGTCGATGCCAAAGTCGACCTTGTTCCTTTGCTTGACAAGGATACCGGTATACTCGCCGTTCCTTACCACATAATAGAAGTTTTCGTCCTTCGGTATATACTCCACCTTCATGGATCCATCCTTCAGCGTGTACTCGATAGTAATATCAGCATTGCCTGAAGGTTTCCCGTTGATATCGATGTCGTCGATGGTGACCCCGACCAGCGCCTGGTAGAACTTCCTGAACGGCTGGTCGTCGTTCTCATCCTTGCCGCTTGCATCAATGCCATTCACATAGAATTTGTCCTTATCCGTGTCGGGATTGCCTTCCTCATCCTTGTAAACATCCACCGTCATGTTGGTCGTCTTTCCGTCCATCGTCAGATCT
Organism: uncultured Oscillospiraceae bacterium; assembly: GCA_964596445.1. GTDB lineage: Bacteria > Bacillota > Clostridia > Acetivibrionales > DTU013 > DTU013. The sequence goes on along the minus strand of CAZQUQ010000051.1, from coordinate 8,936 downwards.
ATCTTCTTCACCTGATCTATGTTTACGATATATGCAAAGACATTGACGATTTCCTTCAGCGGCTTGTCAAGGAAGGTAAATGCCGTTATGTCGACAGTAAACACTTCGTCGTTTCCATCCAGCTTGGCATATATGGATGTATCCTTGCTCTTCTCGATTCCCATCTGCAGCTTTACTTCATCCATACCCTCCGCACTGAACACAAACTCGTACACAGGTTTATCCAGGCCATATTTTGCGAGGTCTGCAGGCTTATCTTCGATAAATTCCAGTATAGTTGCATTGGCAAGCGCTTCCAGCATCGGATAGAAGGCAGACTCATTGACACTTCCTTTTATGGGCGTTGTCATGCTCCATGTATTTCCGTCCTCATCCTTGACCGAAGCAAACACATTCTCGCCTCTCCTGTTCATCGCCAGTGTCAGGAACTTGTCCGAAGCGGCCTCAAACAGCTGCTTCGTCCTCATTCCGTTTCTGCCTGTTGTAAGCTTGTCTCCGGTGTAGCTGCCTATAACATATACCTTGTTGGTTCCTTCGAGCTTTACATAGTATCCGCCGCCGGTCGGAGTCTTGTTTCCGATCTCTATCGATACCGTGACCCCATCCTTTCCTTTGATCCTGGCAACAGCCGGGTCATCAAGACCGTATATGGAAAGGTCGGCCGCATTTTCCTCGATCATCTTGTCTGTAACTATCGATGAAGCATTGATAACTATGCTGCTCAATGCCGACGGATCGTATTTGAGATCCGTCGGGGTTTCCAATGCCCAGTCATCATCCTTCTTTACGATGACAAATCTGCCCTCATCGTTTTCGAGTGTGACCGACTCTACCTGATCAATGGTATAGTCGGTGAGTTTATCATAGGTTTTGGACTGCGTTATAGAGTCGTCGTCGTCGGATTTTCTGTTTTTGACCAGAAAATATGCACCGACAAGAAGCGCAACTATCACCAGCAGAATAATTGCATTCCTGTACAATTTCATAGATGACGCCTCCTCAGATATACCATCAAACCTGTTCCGAGTATCAGCAGCGGCAATACCACCACAAGGACGCCTCCCATGACGGTAGCCTGCTGCTGCGTAATGCTGAATCTGTTTACGTCATAGGCCTTTGTCGGTATGGATATCTCTTCTTCCATTTCTACCATCCATCCAATACACGACATGAAGAAATTCATATTTGCAAAATAGTAATCACCAAAGTACGAGTAAGCATTATCGGTGATAAACGAGGAGTTGCCGATCACGACTATTTTCGACGGCTCCAGCGTGCCCTTGTACTCAACGGCAACTGCAAGATCGAGAGGTCCGGTGAGATCGCTGCCTCTTGATTTGTTCACCATTTCGCCGACAGCATTTTCGCTTGTCCTTATCAGCGGTATGGTAGTGATATACTCTTTCTCATTCTTCAGAATACTGATGCTTCTCGAACCGGTCAGATATGTTTTGAACTCATTCGACATGACGACGTTCGAATAAACATCCGCAAGCAGAGTATACTGATCCTTGGGCAGGTGTCTGCTTTCGTCGGTCTCTTTTACCTTGTCATAGTTCACCGCAAGGTTGTACTTAGAAAGCATGCCGTTGAATTCATTGAATGAAGGATCGCTCTCAATATAATCGAAAAGGAAGATCGCATTTCCGCCGTCGTTCAAGTATTTTTCAAGTACTTCCCTTTCCGCATAAGTCAGATCTTTCTTGGGTGAAAGCGCAACTACCAGTTCGGCGTCCTCAGGCACACTTTCGCTTGTCATGAGATTGATGCTCTTTACGAGTATATTGTTCCTTTCCAGGTACCCTTTCAGATTAGCATACAGATTATCCACATTATTTTCATCATGGCCTTCGGTAAAGTATATCACAGGTGTATATTCAGACGTGACATACTTGATGGCTCCGGTAAAGCCCTGTTCTGCATTGGAGCCTGTGGAGTACGGATCATATGTGTATTGGTCGAATTGCACATCAAACAGGTCATAATACTCGAGCTTCTTTTTCTTCTCGTTGCCGTTTACGATACTTTTTACAACGAAATCGGTGGATCTGAGGTCCATTGTATCATCGGGATCCAGTTGGTTCATGATGCCCGGATTCCTGTCGGGATCTATATACCGGACCTTTATCTTCGGGTTCTTTGCATACAGGGCCAGCAGATCCGTGACCTGTTTGTACTCACTTCCCGACGAAAGTTCTGCGTCATCGAACAAACCGATTATCTCCACTTCCTGATCCAGTTCCTTCAGGAAGTCCTGGGTGGTTTCCGTAAGCGAGTACAGCTTGCTCGGCGTAAGGTCAAGCTTAAGGTCAAGCAGACCTACAAGCAGGTTCAGCACTACTGCCATCACAATGACTGCAGCTGTCATGATGGCTGCATTGGTGCCATATTTCAAGCTTCTTTTATTGAAAAGGTTTTTGATGCCGTTATTTTTTCCCATTTATATCACCCCTGACTCCAGCGTCTTTTTTCTATGACTCTTACCGTTAAGAACAGAAATACTGCTGTAAAACTCAGGTAATAGACTACAGGGCTGAGACCCAGTATGCCCCTGTTGAAATCCTCATATCTTGACAGTATGGAGAACCAGCCCAGCACCTTTGCCGCAAAGCCTCCGACAATGCTGGTCAGGCTGCTCGCCAGCCACATTATCAGCAGTGATGCATAGCTGATTATCACGGCCACAACCTGGTTCTCGGTCAGTGAAGAAGCGAATATGCCGACTGCTATATATGTCGCTCCAAGGAGCAGGAAGCCGATATAGCCGCCTATCAGCTGGACCGTGAATCTGGCTCCGAAAGACAGCTGGACTATCGGATATATGAATGTGATCACCGTCATTATGAGGAAAACAAAATATACTGCAAGAAATTTACCGACAACTATTGAAGTAACACTCGCCGGAGATGTTATCAGCAGGACCTCGGTGCCGTTCTTGCGGTCTTCGGCCAGTATCCTCATGGTGAGCACCGGCACTATGACCAGCAGTATGAAGCCCATGGTCGACAGTGTAGAATTGAATTCGCCGTAGCCATACATCAGAAACGGAAGAAAGAATATGGATGTCAGCAGTATGAACAGTCCAATGAGGATATATGCCATCGGTGAATAAAAATATGATTTGACCTCTTTCCAGAATATCGCTGCCATATGTCAAACGACCTCCTTTTCCTGTGTCACTATCTGCAGGAATATGTCTTCAAGGCTCAGGTTGAGACCCTTCAGCTCGATTATCGGATATCCGAGCTTTGCCATCGCAAAGAACAAAGGCTTCCTTATATCTATTTCCTTGTCGGATTCGACGATATAGCTATAAGCTTCTTTTTCCTTCTCTGCCGCAGTTTCAACATACTTGACTCCGTATATTTCCCTTATGGCATTCTCCACCGAGCTCTTCGGACCGGATACCGTAACCAGCAGCTTCGATACGGTGCCAAAACCCTTTGAAAGGTTTTCCGGCGTGTCGATTGCCGCGATCTCGCCTTTGTTTATTATAACTACCCTTTCGCATACGGCGCTGACTTCAGGAAGGATATGAGAGCTCAGGATGATAGTATGCTCCTTGCCTAAAGCTTTTATAAGCTTTCTGATCTCGATGATCTGCTTCGGGTCCAGTCCCACGGTGGGTTCATCGAGTATCAGTACATCAGGACTGCCTACGAGCGCCTGAGCGAGTCCGACTCTCTGCTTGTACCCCTTTGAAAGATTTTTTATGAGCCTGTTCTTATGATCGCCGATCTTCACAAGCTCCATTATGTCGCTCAGCTGGCTTTTCTTCTGTTTCCTGTCGACCTTCTTCAGATCGGCCACAAAATTAAGGTAATCCAGGACCGTCATGTCCATATAGACCGGCGGCTGCTCCGGAAGGTAACCTATGCGCTTCTTGACTTCCTTCGGAGATTCCATGATGTCATACCCGCACACCCTGACGGTTCCTTCACTGGAAGGTATAAATCCGGTGATGATGTTCATGGTGGTAGATTTGCCTGCGCCGTTGGGACCGAGGAAACCAAGTATCTCGCCTTTTTCAACGGTAAAATTGAGATTGCTCACAGCTTTTATCTGACCATATCTTTTGGTCAAATCCTGTATTTCTATCATCTCTTTCCCTCCTGCAATAAATGTCATGCTGACACATTACGCTAAATCAATTATGAGAGATACATTTTAATAAATTGTGAACAATTTGTTAAATAAGGGTCCACAATTTATGGCAGCTAAAAAAGCCTCAGAATGAGACTTTTCGAGCTTCACTAATTATATAGTTTTTTATAGTGCATTTCAAGGTGATTTTTATCAGGCCGGCCGGCGGCGGGGTGTGAACAGGCTTGCCAGAACAGGCGTCAGAAATGACAGGCCTCCTGTGATGAGCCATTCTTTCAGGCCAAGCGGCACAGTTTTAAATATATTCTGAAGCACAGGTATGTAAACGACACTTAGGATCATCGTCAGCGAGCAAATAACCGCAATAACGAGATATTTGTTGTTAAAAAGAGGAATCTGGAATATGCTTCTGGTTTCGGATTTACATTCAAACACATGGATGAGCTGGGTCAGCACAAGCGTGACGAAAGCACCGGTCCTGCCGACACCGATATCACCGGTAAAACAGAGCAGCGAAATATAGACGGCAAGCGTAGTAAGGCCGATCATGATGCCTCTGAAGATGATCATGGCTGCAAGTCCGTGTGAAAAAATGCTCTCCTTCAGTCCCCTGGGTCTGCGTTTCATGACATCCTTCTCCGGAGGATCGAAGCCCAGCGCCGCCGCCGGAAGGCCGTCGGTCACAAGGTTGACCCACAGCACCTGTATGGGGAGCAGCGGTACGGGCAGCCCTGCCATCATGCCAAGAAACATCGTGAGTACCTCGCCTATATTGCACGAAAGCAAGTACCTGATGAATTTTCTTATATTATTGTATATGACTCTTCCCTCTTCGATGGCAGACACTATTGTCGCAAAATTGTCGTCGAGCAGCACCATCGACGAGGCTTCCTTGGTCACATCTGTGCCGGTCCTTCCCATTGCGACGCCTATATCGGCTTCCTTGACAGCCGGAGCGTCATTTACGCCGTCTCCCGTCATAGCCACGATGCTCCCGGACCTTTTGAGAGCCCTGACTATCATCAGCTTATGCTTCGGCGACACCCTTGCATATACGCTGACATTGCCCGCTGCTTTAACCAGCGACTTCTCATCTATTTTATCCAGTTCCTCGCCTGTAATGACATCTTCGCCGTCCCTGTAAATGTCAAGCTCCCTTGCGATAGCCACAGCGGTCAGCTTATGGTCGCCCGTTATCATGACAGGCTTTATCCCCGCCATCCTGCATTTCACAACAGCTTCCGCCGCTTCAGGCCTCGGCGGGTCTATCATGCCTGCCAGCCCGGCAAAGATAAGGTCCTTCTCGAGTTCATCCTTACGATACCTGCCGGAGCCAAGCTTTTTATATGCTGCGGCTATCACCCTCAATGCGTCGGCAGCCATCGAATCATTGGTTTTAAGTATTTTTGCTCTCGTTGCCTGGTCCAGCAGCGGTGTGCCGCCGTTGGTACATACCCTGGTGCATTTGTTCAGCAGCACGTCCGGCGCGCCCTTGACAAAGACATATGTCTCCCCGTTCCGGTCGGCACAGACCACCGACATGCATTTTCTGTCAGGATCGAAGGGAATCTCGTCGATCCTGCGGTAAGCAGCGCCGATAACCTCCGGAGTCAGACCTGCTTTCTCAGATGCAGTCATAAGCGCAGCCTCTGTCGGATCCCCTGTATATTCACGCTTTCCGGTTCCGGATGACCTTCCGCCTGTAATCTTCAGGGCAATTGATCGGTTGCCGTCCTTGTCTGCCGCGGCTTGTGCATTGTTGCATGCAGCACATATTTCCAGCACTTTTTTAAGGCTCACGTCGCCGATCGGGTCGATTTCTCTTCCTTTTATATGGAAAAGCCCTCCGGTGCTTCCGGCGTCTCTGACATCGATCATCCTGTCACCGGCAAAGAGCTTTCTCACACTCATCCTGTTCTGGGTCAGCGTACCGGTCTTGTCTGAACAGACGACGCCTGCACAGCCCAGCGTCTCTACGGCAGGAAGCTTTCTGATCAGTGCGTTCCTCCTGAGCATTCGCTGTACGCCAAGCGCGAGCGAAATTGTGACGATGGCCGGCAGTCCTTCCGGCACTGCCGCAACAGCAAGGCTTATTCCTGAAAGCAGCATGTTGAACGCATCCTCGCCCCGCAGTATCCCGGCGGCGGAAACCACAGCACATATGGAAAGGCAGCTGATTGCGATTATTTTCCCAAGCTTGTCGAGCCTTTTCTGCAGTGGTGTCTGTTCTTCGTCAATATTCTGTATGAGATCAGCTATCCCGCCCATCTCAGTATCCATGCCGGTAGCTGTGACCAGTGCTTTTGCCCTTCCGGCAGCGACATTCGTACCCATATAAACACTGTGTATCCTGTCCTTTCGGGCAGAGCGCACTGCCGGTGCGGCTGACTTGTCGACCGGTATGGATTCCCCGGTAAGCAGCGATTCATCGACCTGCAGATTGCTGCTTTCGACAATGACAGCATCTGCTGCGATCCTGTCTCCTGGTTCAAGCAAAATAAGGTCGCCCGGAACTATCTGCTCCGCAGGCATGCTGACCTGCCTCCCGTCCCTGATGACCTTCGCTTCGGGGGCGGCAAGACTTTTCAGCGCTTCCATCGTTTTTTCGGTCCTGTACTCCTGAATGAATCCTAGAACGGAGTTGAGGATAACTATGGCAATTATCGTGACAGCCTCGGTCAATTCGCCCATGAAGGCCGATATGGCTGTTGAGATAATGAGTATTATTACCATTATGTCGGTGAACTGGCTGAGCAGCAGCTTCACCGGAGATATTTTTTCCCTGCCCTCCAGCAGGTTCGGTCCGTGTTCACGAAGCCTCCTTTCAGCTTCTCTGCTGCTCAGACCGCTTGATATGTCTGTGATGTTTTCACTGGTTTTTAAAGCATTCTGTCCTCTCAATCGAGACACCCCTTTACTGCGAATAGATAGGTCTATGTCCTATTTCTATTCAAAAACGGCATGGATTAGACCATGCCGCTTTTTTCATATACAGTATGAGGGATGCTGTTTTTCAGTATAGGAATGCCGGATTCAATATTTGGAATGCCGTTTGCAGTATAATGTCCGGTTTTTATTCTTCGTATACCTTTTTTACGCCTTCTATGGCCTGCATGTCGCTCAGCATCTGCAGATCGACCGTGCTGCCGGGCATCTTGACCAGAAGCTTTATCATCTGTTCGGCGTCCTTGCCCTTGTATAGCTGTATGTTTTTGATCTCTATTCCGCGGTTTTCCATCAGACCGGTTACCTGTCCCACCAGGCCGTTCATATTCTCAGATTCAACTATGAACGTCCTGTACCTGTTTCTTCTGGAAAAACGTCTTTCAGCCTTTTTCAGCGTTATCAAAGTCAGGAATATGAATATGGTCGCCGCGACAGCGCCTCCGTAGAAGCCGCTTCCAACAGCTATGCCGACGCAGGATACAGCCCAGAGGCTCGCTGCCGTCGTAAGGCCCCTGACATTGAAACCGTCCCGTATGATCGTACCGGCGCCAAGAAAGCCTATGCCGCTGATCACCTGAGCTCCAAGCCTTGCAGGATCCACCGCGGATATCGAATATCTGTGGACCAGATATTCGGATGTCACCATCACAAGCGCAGCCCCCGTGCAGACAAGTATATGCGTCCTGAACCCAGCCGGCCTGTTCGTGTTCTCCCTCTCATAACCGATAACTCCGCTCAGGACTACCGCAAGAAGCAGCCTGATTATTATTTCGACTTCAAAGGGCATTGTATCACCCCAGTTCATTTCATGACCTTCCTCGGGATATAGAACCGTAAGTTATCCAGCATCTTTTCACTTGGCTCGAATATCACCAGAGTCCTTTCTCCTTTGTAATTGAGCGTGATAAAATATGCGTCCGGCGAATCAATGGAGCTCGCTGCATCGATCCTGTTCCTGATGCTCTGCACGGACTGGCTGAAGCTGTTGCTCTTTACAGGCGATACGATATCGAACTCCTTGCAGTTTGCGCTGAATATCCTTTTTCTCTTCCGCTTGGATATTATCTTGTCTATATCCAGATCACCGTTTGTCACTATATATTCATATTCGATATTTCTGGAAGTTATTATCCTGAATGCGAGATATAATATACCGGCCGCGACCAGGGGACTCATCCCAAGCTGCGCCAGCAGCGGTATAGCCATGACCACCAGGATAAGCAGTATGGAACCTATTATAACACCTGCCGTAATGAGGTGGTCAGTCATAGTTTTCTTTTTCGCTACAAGCTTCTCTAAAAATGTATCCATTAATATCCTCCCGAATAACAACCATATTTGCATGATAATGCACTTTCGATTTTATCATACAGGTATCTGATAAACAATAACGCATTGCTGATAAACCCGCAGCTATCTGGAAACTTCATCCTCACCGAGGACTACCACATCCACATACTGAACGCCGAACTCCAGCGCTTTCTGATTGATCTCGCTTTTGCCGGGCTCATCCTCTCCAAAGAAAATATCGATGCAGTTGCCGACAATAAGGCGGCCTGTATCCTCAGCCACATATATGCCGTTCAAATGACTGTACTCGTCGGGGAATGTTATCATGACGGAACTGCCAAGGGGGATCACTTCCGGATCCACAGCTATGGTCCTGCCGGCTTTTGCCCTCGTCCCGGTTTTGGTTATGCCGTATCCTGGATCATCCCGATCCTTCCCGCAGCTTTCAACAGAAAGATCATATGCCGTTGCCTTCATTTTGATGGGCGAGCCTGGTGAAATATTTTCATTTCCCGGATCCATGCCGTTATCAGTTCCATCGATCCCACCGTCGAGAACAGTGCTGCCGGCGGGTATCCCTTCATCCGCGACAGTGA
>CAZQUQ010000050.1:11803-16982 GCA_964596445.1 uncultured Oscillospiraceae bacterium | reverse complement strand
TTCCATTTTCAAAAAATTTAAGGACGCAGTCGATTACAGCGATACTGATGATGACAGCAAATATTATTTCACTTCCAGTGACAAAGGCAGTGATAAGGGTTTATACTCAAACAGCGGCAGGAACACAGCAAAACGTTTGGATATGAGCACACATTCTAATAATACAGAGAAAAACTTAAACAAGAGCACATACTCAAATGTCAATAAAGGCAATGGAACATATTCAGTAAAAACTACAAATATAAGCATAAATGCAGGCAAAGCTACAAACATAAATACAGGCTCAAGTACAAATTCAGCTGAAAATGCAAAAATAAACTTGAACACAAATGCAAATATTAACACAATCAAAAGCACAAATGAGTCCGCTGATGCCTACAAGGACATGCATACCGGCGCAGATATACCTGAGCAAATTAGCGTTGGATCAAGTACCGGCACAGGCTCAAATACCGGATCTGACATCAGAACAGATATAGACGGAGAAGCAAACAGCGGAGCAATGCCTGAAACCGGTCCGGATACCTACGGCTTTACGCTTGCTCAGGATCCTTTCTCGATTACCGATGTGGTGGTCGATTCGGATGTTACCGTAGATGCGGTCATGCCTGAACCTGACAAGTACGATAAGGACAGTTGAGCTAAAAGCATAATACTCCGGTTTTTTGAAAAAATACATATATCAAAAACTTGGAGTGATGCCAGTGAAGACAAGCTGGAAAGGATCCATCAGCTTCGGGATGGTTTATTTCCCGGTGAATGTTTATACCGCCACATCAGGCGCGGACACTGTAAAATTCAACTACCTGCACAAAAAATGCAATACCAGGGTGCGATATAAGAAGTTCTGTGAAACCTGCAATGAAGAGGTTTCGCAGGATGATCTGGTCAAGGGCTATGAGTACGAAAAGGATAAATATATACTGGTGACCGACGAAGATTTCGAGAACCTGCCCATCAAGTCCAAGAAGACCATTTCCATAATCAATTTCGTGGATGAAGACAGGATCGATCCGGTTTATCTTGACAAGGCATACTATATCGCACCCGGCAATTTCAGCGCTAGCAAGGCATTCGAACTGTTCAGGCGGGCCATGTCGGAAACGGGCAAAGTAGGTCTCGCCAAGATAACCCTTTCATCCAACGAATATGTTTCGATGATAAAGCCTTATGATAAAGGAGGGATGCTTCTTTATCTGCTATATTATTCCGACGAGATCAGAAGGATCGAGAATATTGATGAACTGAATTACAGCGCCGACATACACGACAATGAGATGAAAATGGCTGTAAGCCTGATAAATAACATGACTTCGGACTTTGATATCGATGAGTTCAAAAACGAATATCAGGAAGCCCTGAAGAAGCTCATACAGGCAAAAATGGAGGGCAGGGAGGTCGTAAGCCCGCCTGAGGCCAAGTCGAACATAATCGACCTCATGGATGCGCTCAAGGCAAGTGTGGAAGCTGCAAAAGCAGGCAAAGAGGAAGCCGGGGAAAAGACTACTGCGAAAAAGACAGGAAAGGGCAAATCTGCGGCTGCATCGGACGAAGGGAAGAAGCGCAGGACATCTTAGACGGCAGGATCAGTTTGATATTTGGCGATCAAATCGGAACTTAGCAGTTCAGGTTTTTGCAATTCCTATTATCACTTCCTGCAAAAAAATCTTTGAATCTTACTTTTGTAATGATATAATTTCATATATTGCATAAAGGGGAGACGTTCCATATGAAGAAGATTGATAGACTGCTCATACCGGAAGGTTACAGACCGAATATGAGCATAAAGGAAACTGAGATAGCGATAAAATTCATAAAGGATCGCTTTGAGCTCAATTTGGCCAGTGAAATGAATCTGGTCAGGGTATCCGCACCGCTTTTCGTACGGCCGGAGTCAGGCCTCAATGACAACCTTAATGGTGTGGAGAGACCAGTTTCCTTCGATGTTCCCGATGCAGGCGGCAGTGATGTGGAAATAGTACATTCGCTTGCAAAATGGAAGCGGATGGCGCTGAAACGCTATGAATTCAAGCCGGGCGAAGGCCTTTATACGGATATGAACGCCATAAGGCGTGATGAGATGATGGATAATCTTCATTCGATATATGTAGATCAGTGGGACTGGGAGAAGATAATCGACAAGCGCGACCGCAATGAAGAGATGCTGAAAACGATCGTCCGCAAGCTGTTTTCCGTTTTCAAGAAGACAGAAGATGAAGTATGCGGTGCATTTCCCGTTCTGAGCAGGTACCTCCCCGACGAGATCAGCTTCATCGATTCACAGGAACTGGAAGACATGTATCCCGATCTTGAACCGAAAGAAAGGGAAGACCGAATCGCAAAGGAAAAGAAAGCTGTTTTCATAATGAAGATCGGAGCTGTGCTTAAGTCGGGAAAGAAGCATGATGGCAGAGCGCCGGATTATGACGACTGGAAACTCAACGGCGACATATTGTTCTGGTACCCTGTTCTTGAGAGGGCTTTTGAAGTATCATCGATGGGTATAAGGGTGGACGAGGACTCACTGGTAAAACAGCTTAAAACGGCAGGCTGTGAGGAAAGACTGAAGCTGCCGTTCCACAGGGATATCTGTGAAAAAAGACTTCCGTATACAGTAGGCGGCGGGATCGGTCAATCGAGGATCTGCATGTTTTATCTCGGCAAAGCCCATGTCGGAGAGGTGCAGGCATCCATCTGGCCGCAGGATATGGCGGACGCATGCAAAGCTGCCGGCATCGAGCTGCTGTAGGATATTTATACTGCCTGTAACCGGCGGGACAGCATAATTGTTGTTATTTATGCTTTGCCGAATATCTTTTATAGATTAAGAATGGCAGTATCCCAAACAGAAATATGAACTCCTTTGCCATGTAGGACGTCGGCTTGCCGTTGAAGCCGAACTGTCTCGGTATCCTTGCAGGAAGGAACAGATATACTATCGCTAATATAACGAACGGTATTACGAGAACCAGAATATCTTTCTTTGACATTTTCATGAATTTTTTCTCCTGCCGATAAACCGATTGAAATCCTGCAATAGCAAATATAGTCGAACTATAATCATCTGCATTCAATTATAGCTTATATCTGTTCAGTATATCAAATCTTTATCAGATTCCGATTGTCTTCATAAAAACCTGTATGATTGAAGTAAACCCCTTTAGTTAGTTTTTGACTAACGAAAGGGGTTTACTTCATATGCACGGAGTCCGGCAGGAAACGATTTATCCCAAAATCGCCTTCAGGTCTGCTTCAGGTGTTGTTATCGGCTTGAGGCCGAATTTATCCACCAGTATGTTCAATACGTTGGATGAGAAGAAAGCAGGTATCGTCGGGCCGACATATATATTCTTTATACCGAGCGCCAGCAGTGTCAGCAGGATGCAGACAGCCTTCTGCTCGTACCACGACAGAACGAGGGTCAGCGGCAGCTCGTTCACGCCGCATTTGAATGCTTCTGCCAGCGCTATGGCTACCTGGATCGCCGAGTATGCGTCGTTGCACTGTCCCATATCCATTATCCTTGGCAATCCGCAGATCTCGCCAAGATCCAGATCATTGAAGCGGAATTTGCCGCATGCCAGTGTCAGGACAACTGTATCCTTTGGCGTCTGTTTGACAAAATCAGTGTAATAGTTCCTGCCTGGTTTTGCTCCGTCGCAGCCGCCTACTAGGAAGAAATGTCTTATATCGCCGTTCTTTACTGCATCTATCACTTTATCGGCAGCTCCGAGGACCGTATTGCGTGCAAAACCTGTAGTCAGTACGCTGCCGCCGTTGATGCCTGTGAAATGTTTGTCTTCAGGCCAGCCGCCCAATTCGAGAGCCTTGTTTATTACAGGCGTGAAGTCCTTTCTGCCGCCATCGTCCGGGATGTGTACAAGACCGGGATACGCCACCACAGCCGTAGTGAACACTCTGTCAATATATGAAGGCTTCGGCGGCATAAGGCAGTTTGTAGTGAAGAGGAATGCGCCCGGAACATCGGCAAATTCCTTTTGCTGATTCTGCCATGCTGTTCCGAAGTTGCCCCTCAAATGCTTGTACTTCTTGAGCTCCGGGTAACCGTGAGCCGGCAGCATCTCACCGTGGGTGTAGATGTTTATGCCTTTTCCCTCGGTCTGTTCAAGCAGCTGCTTCAGATCGTGCAGATCATGACCGCTTACAACGATGAACGGCCCCTTTTCCACATCCGCAGTTACCTTCACAGGAACCGGGTGACCGAATTCACCTGTGTTTGCACCGTCGAGCAGCGCCATGCATTTCAGATTTATTCGTCCGAATTCCATAAGGAGGTCCAGCCACTCTTCGGCAGTATGCTCTTCTCCTATTGCTCTCATTCCTTTATAAAACCATGCGGTGACCTCTTTGCTGCCTTTCCCGAGCACATGGGCGTGCCATGCGTATGCAGCCATTCCTCTGAGCCCCAGCAGCAGAGTTGAACGCATCGAAACTATATCCGGATCTCCCTTCCACAGGTCGCCTGCCGGAAGGTCATCTGCTCCGCCGAGTCTTTCTTTTTCGTCTCTTACCTGCTTTATGATATCGTTGACACGATCTATGTCAAAATTAACATTCGTGATGGTTGTAAAAAGGCCCTGCATCATAAGCTCATCAGCATGGGTGCCCGGATCTGCCGTTTTTGCGGCTGCCCTTGCAAGACCTGTCAAAGCTCCTGTCAGTTCGTCCTGACCGTTTGATACTACTGCATTTTTACCGCATACGCCTGCCATCGTGCATGCTTTTCCTCCTGCGGTCTGTTCACACTGAAAACAAAACATGTTGCTCATTCTTTTGCCCCTTTCATTTTAGCTTGATATTTTATATTCATGCCGGAACCAATACCGGCATTGTTTCTTCTTGTTGGTACTTTGTCTGTTGTTTTTGCATGGTCATTGTAGTATAATCCTGATATAAAATCGGTAACCTTGGTTACCAAAAGGTGAAAATCGGAAAATGACCCGGAACGGAGCCGGAGTCTACAGAGCCGGTGATGGATATGGGTTATAGGTGGATATACCGGTGAAATATATAAGTTATGGGTGGACATCATGGATATGAAGCATGTAAGCATGATACAAAAAACAGCAGCAGACTGTGCGCTGTTCAGGAATATCGACAGGGAAGAGCTTTCTGCAATGCTTATCTGTCTTGATTTCAGGGTGCACAGCGTCTAAAG
>CAZQUQ010000050.1:0-11793 GCA_964596445.1 uncultured Oscillospiraceae bacterium | reverse complement strand
AACGATATCATAAACATGTCAGGCGACCCATTCGAAGGTGTGGGTGTAGTTATCGACGGACAGGCGGCTGTTGTCAAGGAAAATGTATCGGGAGAAAGGATCGTTTTTGCCATACTTGGGCCAGGTGAGCTTTTTGGTGAAATGGCAGCCTTTGCCGGAGCAAAGAAGTGGCCTGCCACAGTCATCGCGCAGACTGACTGTATGGTTATGTATGTGCCTGCGGACAAGCTTGTCGGTCAGTGCGCCCAATTCTGTACTGGACACAGGAAGCTTATAATGAATATGCTGAGCATACTGTCGCACAAAGCGATGACTCTCAACCGCCAATTGGAGTATTTGTCGATCAGGAGCATCAGGGGAAGGATCGCAAGCTACCTGCTGGAACAGCAAAGACAATACGGAACGCCAACTTTCATGCTTGCGATGAACAGGAATGAGCTGGCTGACTTCCTGAACGTAGCAAGGCCTTCTTTATCAAGGGAAATGTGCAGGATGCGGGACGAGGGTATACTCGATTTCCACAGGTCTTCAGTCAGGATAATGGATATGGATGCGCTGAAGGCTGCTGCACTGGGGCAATAATATTTTTCTTTCTGTTAACACTATTGCACATAAAGGCAAATTTTGATGAATGCAAAGAGTAAAGGCAAAATAGTACAACACGACACATTACAATAAAACATGTTGGGAGAATGTATATGAGACCAAAGTCACCGCGGGAATCTATGGTGGAAATGACAGAACTGGTACTGCCGAATGACACTAACCTTCTTGGCAATCTGCTGGGCGGAAGGCTTATGCATCTGGTCGATGTGGCCGGTGCAATGGCAGCCCAAAGACACAGCAACAAGATCGTCGTGACAGCTTCCATCGACAGTGTCGAGTTCAAGCGCCCGGTAAGACAAGGACAGATCGTTATACTCAGGGCAAAGGTCACCTGGGTGGGCAGAACATCGATGGAGGTAGCTGTTGAAGTATTTTCCGAGGATTTTATGACCGGCGAGAGGAAGTTCACAAACAAGGCTTATCTGACATTCGTGGCCGTGGATCAGGATGGGAAACCGTCTGAAGTTTGTGGTCTGCTCCTTGAGACCGATGAAGACAGGCGGGAATACGAGGCGGCAGCGAAAAGACGCTGTGAACGCCTGCAAAGAAGGAGTTCATCGCAAGACTGAGAAAGCGACGCAGCGGTATGCGGAGAAAAATATCGAACATATGTTTGATATTTGTTATGTTTTGTGATAAACTATATGTAAACACAGGCAGAGAACAAGCTGAAGGCATCATACAGCCGAAGGCCTTATACAGCCGAAGCTTTAAAGGTCTGTTAATACGATGGCTTTACATACTCCGCATTGCAGGTGATTCGATGGATTTGATGGACAAACTGACCATATTGGCTGACAGTGCAAAATATGACGTATCATGTGTTTCCAGCGGAAGCTCGCGGAAGAACACCCCGGGCGGCATCGGAAACAGCGTTGCATGCGGGATATGCCATACGTTCACGGGTGACGGCAGATGCGTATCACTGCTGAAAATACTGATGACAAACTGCTGTATTTATGACTGCGCCTATTGCGTGAACAGGGTGTCCAACGATGTACCGCGCACTTCATTTACTCCTGAAGAGGTCGCAGCTATTACTATAAATTTCTATAGAAGAAACTACATCGAGGGTTTGTTTCTGAGCTCGGCCGTAGTCAAATCACCTGACCATACGATGGAAATGATCATCCGTGCCGTGAAGCTGCTGCGGGAGGAGTATCAGTTCAACGGATACATCCATATCAAGGCGATCCCCGGTGCGGACAATGCGCTGATAGAGAAAGCAGGGCATTATGTGGACAGGATGAGCGTCAATATAGAACTTCCCACCAATGACAGTCTGAAGCTGCTGGCTCCCCAGAAAAAGAAGGAGGCCATACTGGGGCCGATGGGGTTTATCAGCGGGAAGATCAGTGAGAGGGACGATTGCAGGAAAAAATTCAAAAGCAGTCCGGATTTCATTCCCGCCGGGCAGAGCACCCAACTGATCATCGGTGCAACACCTGACAATGACCTGCGCATCCTCAAGCTTTCAGAGGGGCTATACAAGCGTTATGGCATGCGGCGGGTCTTTTATTCTGCGTATGTTCCGGTTTCCAATCACCCTGCTCTGCCAAAAGCAGTAAAGCCGCCGCTGCTCAGAGAGCACAGGATATATCAGGCAGACTGGCTGCTGAGGTTTTATGGCTTCAAGGCTGATGAGCTGCTGGACGAAGCTCACAGTGATTTCGATATCCAGTTGGACCCTAAATGTGACTGGGCGCTTCGCAACCTGGACTATTTCCCTGTAGAGATAAACAAGGCCGACTATTATGTGCTGCTGAGAGTACCGGGAATCGGCGTCCGCTCCGCTCAGAGGATCATCAGGGCGAGGAGGATGCAGAAGCTGGACTTTGATGATATTAAAAAGATGGGTGTCGTTTTAAAAAGAGCGAGATACTTTATAACATGTAAAGGCAAATATATCGACAAGCTGGATGCATCTGAAATGTTTATCAGGACGAATCTGCTGGCGGCAAGAGAAAGTCTGCCTGCGGCAGGAAGCGGATACACTCAGCTCAGCTTTCTTCCGCCTGTTCCTTCGCCGCTGCAGCAGCTGAAAGCTCAATGGAACATCACCGCAGACCCGGATGTTCTTTATGTCGGCAGGCAGCCGGGTGCAGGCAGTATATCCGGCAGTCTGCAATCAACTCATCGGACGGCTTTAGCTGCTGCGGCAATTCCTACGGCTGAGGACTTTTCGGCCAGTGTTACAGGAGAGTTGTGATGCTTGTCTATGTCTATGACGGCAGCTTTGAGGGGCTGCTGACAGCAATATTCGAGGCTTATTACCGGAAAGAGCAGCCCGATGCTGTTCTGCCTGAGAATAACATACAGACGGATCTGCTTGCGGCCTATGCTTATATAAAGACGGATCCGTCGAAATCTGACAGGGTCTATGCCTCGATATGGAAGAACATTTCGGAAGATGCTTTGAAGAATGTTTATTATACCTTTCTGTCGGAGGATCCTGATGCAGGTACTCTTATCTACCGTTATCTCAGGCTGGGATGGAGAATGGGCAGCAAAGTGGACGACCACCTGACCGATGACACAGTGTTTAAAGTATTGGACATATGCCGGAAGGTAGGGCATGAGGTACATATCATGACCGGTTTCGTAAGGTTCAGGCAGGTTCAGGGAGGCTTGTTCTACTCATCCATAAGTCCCGATAATAATATCATAGAGCTGCTCGCACCTCACTTTGCAGAGAGGCTGTCCGATCAGAAATGGATAATACATGATGTAAAAAGAGAGCTTGCAGCGCTTTACAATATGCATGAGTGGATAGTTACAGAGTTCTCTGCAGATGACATACCGGCTGTCACCGAAGACGAGAAGCTGTATTCGAAGCTATGGAAGCGTTTTTTTACGACACTGGAGATACCGTCTCGCTCCAATCCGAAGCTTCAAAGACAGCTTCTGCCCCGCAGATATTGGGATCATCTCACTGAAAAATGGTGAAGCTACAGTTCCTCGTCATCATAGAAGGAAAGCTCCATCAATTCATTATAGAGGCCTTCTATTTTGTCATACTCCTCGTATTGCTGGTTATCCACATTGTCCAGAAATTCTTCGATCTGGTCGATGTCATTGAATTCAAAGGATAGATCCATGTTCTGTGCCAGTTCATTCAGCTTGTCGAACAATTCCTGTCTGTCACTCATATGATACCTCCGTCAAAATGATTCCGGTAAAATATTATGAGTTATGCCGCACTATTTATACATGTTTGAAACACATCGTGAGGACATATGGCTGGCTGTTCCGGCAGCACTTACTCATGTCTGCGGCAAGCTGCCTGCTTATATTTTTTTCCTGCTGATGCTGGCATTTAATGGCTGAAACTTTTCTATTGACTTTATGTCGCTTCATCTGCTACAATAGTAAAGCGCGTACGGGCGAAAGCCTTCGGCGCATGATTACGGCAGGGTTGGATGATGTACCGGCCGAAATATGGCGGCGTAGCTCAGATGGCTAGAGCATGCGGTTCATACCCGCAGTGTCGTTGGTTCAATTCCGACCGCCGCTACCACATATCATGCGCATGCTATGTCAAGTGCATGATTTATACGGCCCATTGGTCAAGCGGTTAAGACACCGCCCTTTCACGGCGGTAACAGGGGTTCGAGTCCCCTATGGGTCACCACTGAAGCAGGAGGACGTAAGATGCTTCTTCGGCCTCCTGCTTCATCCAAATTTTCGAAACAACAGAAAGCTTCACGATGTGAAGCTTTTTTATACTTTTCATGTGGCAGGCACATCAAACGGATAGCTATTGCTGATAACTATCCGTTTGACGACCCTGTCGCCTTGAATGTATAGCTCATACAGGATATACTTAATATGGTATTTCACTGATGGGTGGCAGTTCAATGAAGAAAAGATTTGATCCGGGCAAAACAACACTTCTGATAATACTGATCAACTTAGTGCAGGCCGCATTGATCGCTGCGGTTTTGCTCTACATTGTCGACATGGGCGTGGGAGCGGAACTGCTTTCCGACCCATGGATAATTATCCTTCTTGCTGTTAGCGCAGCGGCAGTGATCATTAACAGCATGACTGCTTTCAGGAACAGAGCCGGTTTTATCCGCTCCGGTCATGAGTTCAGACTGCTTGAGGACACACTGGCAAGGCTCGAAAAGCTCAATACCGATCTGCGTGCCCAAAGGCATGACTTCATGAATCATCTGCAGGTCGTACATTCGTTGATAGAGATGGATGAGTATAAAGCCGCAGGTGAGTATATAGAAAAAGTATATGATGATATCCAGCGTGTAAGCAGGATAATGAAGACTTCCATTGCCGCTGTCAATGCACTTCTGCAGGCGAAGCTAATGACATGTGAAAAGCATGGCATCATTATGGA
Source organism: uncultured Oscillospiraceae bacterium (assembly GCA_964596445.1). Lineage (GTDB taxonomy): Bacteria > Bacillota > Clostridia > Acetivibrionales > DTU013 > DTU013. The sequence continues at coordinate 6,833 of CAZQUQ010000050.1, read as the reverse complement.
GCTTGATATCAGGACGCAGCTGAAGGATCTCAAGATCCCGTCCTGGGAATTTTGCAGAGTGCTTGGAAACCTTATCGATAATGCAGTATACGCGGTCCTCGAATCTGAAGATGAAAAATTCATAAAGGTCGAACTATCCGAGGATCTGGACAACTACTACTTCAGAGTCATTAACAGAGGTGCGCCGATTCCCGATGAGCTCACCGAAAGGATATTCGAAGCAGGGTTCACAACGAAGGGCGATAAAGGTGAGGGAATGGGACTTGCCATCAGCAGGAGGATAATGGACGAATACGGCGGAAGCATTGGACTATCGGCGGAAAGCGGCTTTACTGTCTTCGGGGGAAGTATACCAAGGCAGCATTGTGGCCCTGCCTGACCATTGGCAGTCGGACTCTATTTTTGACAATTCATTAATTTAACTGTATTTTTCATAGGTTATATATTCAAGTAATGTCCGCCTGGCTGTACAATTATAATGCGCAGTGAAATGATGTTTTACTAAAGTACAAGTTTGATGATTCGTTATACATGAAAGCAAATTTGCTGACAGGAGGTATAGTTATGGATATTGCTTCAATGTTTGTGGGATTTGCTTGGATCCCGCTTCTCTGGAGAATTTGCTGGATCTTTTTTGGCATTATTCAAATGTTTCATCAGGGCTTGGGAGCGCCTGGCATCTTTGGTAGAATCCTGCTGGTAATCGGTGTTATATTATATGCTGAAACGCTGCTGCAGGCTCTTATTCTTATCGTGATCATACTTGCGATACTTGGCGTTGCTCTTGTATTGGTGCTGCAGTCGGCAACAAAGGGCCGTCTTTCAAAGCATCTGGTATTAAGCAGTTCTGTCGATGATGATGTCAAGTTTTCCGCAGCCGACGACCTTGGCTATCTTATAGGAAGCGAGGGCATTACACTGACAGTGCTGCGGCCTTCCGGGACCGCGGATTTCAGCGGGGTCAGATTGGACGTTGTCTCTATGGGTGAGTACATTCCGAAAGGAACAACGGTCTACATCGATAAGATCGAAGGAAACAGGATAATAGTAAAACAAAAGCTTGCTCAGTATCGTATCAAGGATGAATAGTAAAATAAAAGTATATAGTCTGAAAGGAGCTGGATCCGTATGGAAATTGTGATCACTGTAGGTATCATATGTGCTGTTGTTCTCTTTCTGGTGCTCTTCTTCAACTTCATTCCGGTAGGTCTCTGGATATCGGCCTTCGCGGCCGGCGTACGTGTCGGGATCTTTACACTTATAGGAATGAGGCTCAGGAGGGTCATCCCGGGCAAGATCATACTTCCGCTGATCAAAGCGAGAAAGGCAGGCCTGGACATCAGTGTAAACCAGCTTGAAGCGCACTATCTTGCGGGAGGAAATGTTGACAAGGTCGTAAATGCATTGATCGCTGCATACAGAGCCAATATGGATCTGCAGTTTGTCAGGGCTGCCGCCATCGACCTTGCAGGCAGGGATGTGCTTGATGCGGTAAAAATGAGCGTCAATCCCAAGGTGATCGAAACACCGAACATCTCAGCTGTTGCAAAGGATGGAATAGAGCTGCTGGTAAAAGCGCGTGTCACAGTCAGAGCAAATCTTGACAGGCTTATAGGCGGTGCAGGCGAGGCCACTATAATTGCCAGAGTTGGCGAGGGTATCGTTACTACGGTCGGCAGTTCAAGTTCACACAAAGATGTGCTCGAAAACCCCGATCTGATATCTCAGACTGTCCTGAATAAGGGACTTGACGCAGGTACTGCATTTGAGATATTATCCATCGATATAGCCGATGTGGATGTAGGCAGGAATATAGGAGCCCAGCTTCAAACATTCCAGGCGGAAGCAGATAAGAATATTGCCCAGGCCAAAGCAGAGGAGAGGCGTGCAATGGCGGTGGCAAAGGAACAGGAAATGAAAGCGCTTGTCCAGGAGATGAGAGCGAGAGTGGTAGAGGCGGAAGCAGAGGTCCCCAAAGCTATGGCTAATGCTCTGAGTACCGGGAAATTGGGTGTGATGGATTATTACAATATGCAGAACATTATTTCTGATACACATATGCGGGAATCCATATCAAAAATCAGCAAACCCGATGCTTCCGAGAAAATCAGTGACAAATAATGTTGTGTGATTATCAAAGGGGTACGGATATGAGCAAAATTCTCAGAAAATTGACTGATATAAATTATTTGGCAGGAACATCCGCATCTCACCTCAATAATGTTCGTGCTGAATTATGGGCATCGGGCAATAAAGCAGGCGTTAAGCGTGTACCGCAGAGGATTAATGCAATCCAGCCGGGTCAGAGAAAGGACAGTGAAAAAGTTGACGTATCTGTTGACCAGAGTAATACCGTTCCGGGATCCGGCTGCAGCGATAATGCACAGGGTATAGCTGAGGATGCAGTGTCCACAGCGTCTTCGGCAATGCAGGAGGGACGGACAAAAACAACTGCCGACAGCAGAAATGCCGCTTCCGGAAGCAGAACTGCCGAATTGGGTGGTTTAAGTCTTGACTTGTCGGAAGAGGATCTGATGAGAGGGATCATACTTTCCGAGATACTCGGCAGGCCGCGATGCTTACGAAAAGGCCGCTGATCTGAGCAGAGCAGCACAGAACAGTATGGCGCGGCATAAAACAGAGCTGTACAAGTACACTGCTGCGCAAAACAGTAAAAAGCGTGATTGCACAGCATGGCACAGCACAGTAGAACAAAGCACAGATGTTTTTATTGGGAGGCCGGATTTGAGCTATAATGTGTTGATAGCAGACGACGATTCAGGAATGAGAATGGTACTGAAAAAGGCCGTGGAGAAAACGGACGGCTTTACTGTCATAGGTGAAGCGGAGGACGGCAATGCCGCTCTCCGCCTTTTTGAAACCATGCGTCCCGAAGTTGTTTTTCTTGATGTGGAAATGCCTGGCATCACCGGCGTGGAATGTGCAAGAAGGATCACGGATATAGAGCCTAAAACGATCATTATTTTCGCGACTGCACATGAGGAGTACATGCCTGAGGCATTTGAAGTGTATGCTTTTGACTATCTCATCAAGCCATTCAGGCTGAACCGGCTCGAACAGACACTCGACAGGATCAGAAAAGCCGACGGTGCAAGACCGGATGCCGGCGTGAACAGGCAGGCAAGCTCTGCTGCGACTCCGAAGAAGCTGATTATCAAGAACAGGGATGGCATCAGCGTGGTCGATATGGAAGAGATCATACTGATACAGAGAGAGGACAGGGCGACTGTCATCTATACTCAAAATGACAGATTCGTTACCTCGGACGGTATGAGCGAGCTTGAGGAGAAGCTGGACGGTTCCATGTTTTTCAGGTGTCATAAGTCATATATCATAAATATCAATTATATCAGCAGGATTTATCCATATGGACGATGGACGTATGTAGTGAAGCTGAAGGGTACCGACAGGGATGCGCTGATGACCAGGGATTCATATGACAAGCTCGAGAACCTTTTCAGCTGAGCTAATTCGTTGAATAAAATAGTGTTGATTAAGCAGCGCCTATCACATACCAGCATGGACCGGCAGTGTTGTTTGTGCAGGTTATGTTTCCGCACTTCGAAGTCCTGCTGCAAAACACACAGTCGTAAAGAAGGGATTGCAATACCCGTGAGATACGACTGCCTGACCGGAAATTTATCATTCTCTTTTAACTGAGAAATATAGTCGATGCTTTGGAAACATAACCGGGATAAACAGCGCTGGCGGTCCATACTCGATATTAAATGGTGCCTGTAATGTCAGTCAGACAGTTATTACACACATGTTTTTCAACAACTGCCTGATTGACGTGACAGGCACCACCCATTCTGCTATACTTGAGTTAAATCCGTTGACAAAATTCATGTATATGGAGAGTCAGATGTGAGGTCGTTTTCCGCTTTCATCAGAAATTTGAGTGTCAGCTGGAAGTTCATACTGGCGTATTATCTGGTACTGATAATCCCTATGGCTTTATTCGGCACGTATTTTTACCGGAGAACAGCCGATGATTCCATATCACAGGCCATGCTCGTCATGGAAAGAAATCTGCTGCAGACCCGCGCAAGCATCCTTCAAAAAGTGACTGTGATCGAGAATATATCCAATATAATTGCTACGAACGCCAACATGCAATCTATTCTTTATTATGAATATGAGAATGAGAATGACAGGATCATAGACTTTCAGTTTGAAATTACGCCGACGCTGGAAAACATCAACATGCAGAATAATCTCATCTATGCAATCAGGATATATACCCCGCAGACGATTTTTACACAAATGTCGGGCAGCTTTTACAGCATCAGAAAGAAGGATACTCCCGACTGGTTCGACAGCGTTATGAAAACAGCACCGCAGGAAAGAGGATGGATGAAGGCGCACAGATCCGAGGGGAATGCGATCTGGGATACCGATGTTCCGCAGGAGGTTTTCTCATTCTCTGATCCGGTCGTGTCGCCGGTATCTGCTGTCTTGACGCATATAGGTATGGTTGAGATAGAGATCAAGGAAAGCTTACTGTTCGATATGCTCAGAGACCCCGTGATCAGCCGGTGGGGACAGGTGTTTGTTGCAGATGGCGACGGAAAGATAGTTTCAAATAACATCGAGTCTCTGTATCATAAAAATGTTTCTGAGCTCGGTATTGAAAACTACGATTCGGGAAGCGCTATCAACAGCATTGCTGAGCTTGATGGAGCCGAATCCATAGTGATCATGACGCCTGTTGAAGAAATAGGCTGCAGCATTGTTGGGATATTTCCAGTAGAGAATTTCACCAGCGACGTGAAAAAATCAATGATAGACCTGTTGGCAGTACTCGCAGTACTGTCTGTATTTCTCGGCATCATAATATATATTTTCACGAATATACTGCTGCGGCGCGTAAAAAAGCTTGTAAAGGTAATGAAGCAGGTCAAGGAAAATAATCTTGATGTTTCGGTGCCTGTTGATTCAATGGATGAGTTCGGGGAACTGGCGTTGAGCTTCAACCACATGATCGGCAGGATACACGAACTGGTCGAAACGGTATATAAAATCCAACTGCTCGAGAGGGATGCAGAGTTGAGAGCACTTGAGGCGCAGATCAATCCGCATTTTCTTTACAATACGCTGGCTACGATATCCTGGGTGGCCAGAAGAGGCAACACCGATGATGTCGTCCGTATGTCAAATTCACTGGCCAAATTCTACAGGCTTGTATTGAGCAAGGGAGGCACTGCGATATCGGTCAGAGATGAGATAGACATGGTCAAGGCCTATCTTCAGATCCAGAAAATACGGTTCGGAGATATGTTCGACGTCGTATTCAAGCTGGATGAGGCAGCAATGGACCGCATGATCATAAAAAACCTGCTGCAGCCCATGGTCGAGAATGCACTGAATCACGGCATCGAGCCGAAGCGGGCGCATGGAACGATCATCATCAGCATAGAACTCAGTCAGGATGATCTTGTCCTGCAGATAATCGATGACGGTGTCGGGATGGACCACAGAACGCTCGAGGATGTCATTACCGGCAAGGTTGAAAGGACTACTGGAGGTTATGCCGTCAAAAATGTGATCGAAAGACTCAAGGCATACTATAATGGGGATCACAGCTTTGAAGCCTGCAGCAGGCCGGGTATCGGGTCACAGTTCATTATTACCATCAAGTCGGGGGAATAGACGTATGTTGAGGATGATGATAGTCGAAGATGAAAAGTGGGAGAGAGAGGGACTGGCGGATTTTCTTGACTGGAACAGCCTGGGGATAGAGCTGTCCGCTGTCGCATGCGACGGCTTCGAAGGGATCGAGAAAGCAAAGCTTATCAAGCCTGATATAATCATAACCGACATAAAAATGCCAGGTATGGACGGTCTCAAAATGAGCGGCAGGATCCGTGAATTCCTTCCGGACGTAAGGATCATCATACTGACCGGATATGACGACTTCAAGCTGGCGAAGGAAGCGATAAAAATCAGTGCCGATGCCTATATATTGAAGCCTGTCGAAGAGGCGGAGATGCTGGAAGTCATTGAAAAAATCACAGCTGAATGCAACGAAGCCATTAATAAAAGAAATGAAGAGGAAAAGCTCAGAGCAATGCTGAACGAAACCACCGCCGCCGCAAGACGGGAACTGCTGCACCGGATCCTGAGGGAACGTGCGCCTGACGAAACGGTCAGCCAGGCGGCAGCATCCGGTTTTATTCCATTGTACGGGTATTTTTCAGTACTGGCTGCGGCCGCTGGAAGAGATGATCCGGAAGCAACGGCAGTTTTATCGGGAATCTATCCGGAAAAGGCAGATGCTGAACTCAAGCCGGTTCTATCGGAAAATGGCATCGATTTTTCGGCGGTACTGAGTGATGATGACGGAGTCCTCCTGATCATCGCAGGATGGAATGCGATGGGAGGGGACAGACTTTTGGAAGCAGCCGGAGCGGTAGCCGGATATATCGGAGGATCAGCTGCGGTCGGGCTGGGAAAGCCAGTGTATGATATAAACGATCTGCATATCAGCTGCAGCCAGGCTAAGGAAGCGCTGAACTACGCTTTGTTCTGGGGCGGCAGAAAAATTACTGTTTACTCGGATATAGAAGCAATGCAGCAGGAATGTGCACCAAAGATACCGGAATTCCTTTCGACGGGGAACAGCATGACAAAGCAGCTGATGAGGTCGTTGACTGCGGCTGATACGGAGAAAACCAAGGAGCTTCTTGACGAGCTGTTTCGTTTCATCCATGATTCAGAATGGGTGGACAGAAGCATAATCGTCAACTTTTTATACGGGCTTCTTAATGAAGCTGCTCTGCTTTTCCGCAATCTTGAGCTTCCCGAGCAGG
>CAZQUQ010000049.1:0-17035 GCA_964596445.1 uncultured Oscillospiraceae bacterium | reverse complement strand
TCCCATAAATAAATAAGCAGTTAGCAATATATTAATAATATATCACTCTGTTGTCGATCCAACTAGTACACTTTTATACAAAATTAAAAAAAAGTATTTAGTAACTTTGCATAATGGAGTGTAAATACCATATTGCATTTTTATACAATGCAATGTATAATTATAACTATGCTAAAATATTTGAACTGACAGCCAGTTACAGGAAGGTGACAATATATGCAATATAAAATATTCGTTGACGGTCAGGAAGGCACTACCGGCCTTCAGATCGACGAACGGCTGCATGGCCGCAGCGATATCGAGCTGCTGAAGATAGACCCGGACAAAAGAAAAGATATAAATGAGAGAAGAAAGTTTATAAATGAAGCGGATATCGTATTTTTATGTCTGCCGGATGATGCTGCAAGGGAATCGGTATCACTTGTAGAGAATGAAAGGACCCGTGTCATAGATGCAAGCACTGCTCACCGTACGAATGACGGCTGGGCTTATGGTCTTCCTGAGCTGAGTACCGGACACAGGGAAAAGATCAACTCTTCATTGAGGGTATCAGTCCCGGGCTGTTATGCCACTGGCTTTGCTGCGCTTCTGTATCCACTGGTAAAAGCCGGCATCGTTCCGGACGATTACCCTGTCACATGCCATGCAGTCTCGGGTTACAGCGGCGGCGGAAAGAAACGCATCGCCGAATATGCATCGGCAGACCCTGCGGATGAGTCGATCAAACGTCCGAGATTTTATGCATTGTCAATGAAGCTCAAGCATATCCCGGAGATGCAGAAGACCACAGGACTCAAGCAGCCTCCGCTTTTCACCCCGATCATAGGACCGTATTACAAGGGCATGACTGTTGCGATCCCATTGTATGCGAAGCTGCTGTACGGAAAGCACAGCGCTGAGTCGGTCAGCGAGTACCTTGGCAAATATTATGAGAAAGAGCATTTTATCAAGGTATATCCTTACGGCTCCGACGGCGGCGTCATTGACGGCTTCCTCAGTGCTACAGGCTGCAACGGCACAAATATGCTCGAGATTTACGTCGCAGGCAATGATGAGCACATCCTGCTCACAGCAAGGCTCGATAACCTTGGAAAAGGCGCGTCGGGAGCAGCGGTGCAATGCATGAATATTATGATGGGTATTGATGAAAGAACAGGACTGGAATAAAATCGATAGCATGGAATAAATAATTACAGGCTGTGTAAGTAGGGACACCGGCCATGATTCGGAGGTCAATCGATTTGGAAAATAGAATGGATGCAATAATCAAAAAGGCTGAAATACTTATTGAAGCTCTCCCCTATATACAGAAGCTGCACGGAAAGACAGTGGTCATAAAATACGGCGGAAATGCCATGATCAATGACGAGCTTAAAAACTCGGTGATGGAAGATATCACGCTGCTGAAATACATAGGAATGAATCCTGTCGTGGTGCACGGCGGCGGGCCGGATATCACCAGCATGCTCGGGCGTCTGGATATAAAAAGCGAGTTCCTGAACGGTCTGAGGATCACAGACAAGCAGACGATGGAAGTCGCCCAGATGGTGCTGGTAGGCAAGACCAACAAGGAGATAGTTTCACTCATAAACCAGAAGGGCGGAAAGGCAATAGGCCTGTGCGGCATAGACGGCAACCTGCTGGAATGTGAACAGTACAAAACGGTCGTGGATGGCGTTGAAAGAGATCTGGGACTTGTAGGGAAGATCACGAAAGTCAATTCCAAGGTACTGGAATTCATCGCAAAGGATGAGTACATACCGGTCGTTGCCCCAATAGGCGTCGGAAGCGACGGCTGCAGTTACAATATAAATGCCGATACTGTGGCCGGTGAGATCGCAGCAGCACTCAAGGCCGAGAAGCTCATTCTGCTCACCGATGTCGAAGGAGTCAAGACTGTGAAGGAAGGCTCTGAAGTCCTGCATGCACTGACGGCTGCAGAAGTTTACGATCTCATCGATAAAAAGGTGATAAACGGCGGGATGATACCAAAGGTGCTTGGATGCCTCGAAGCATTGGAAAGAGGCGTTGTAAGGACCCACATAATAGACGGCAGGATCCCGCACTGCATATTGCTTGAGATATTCACCAACAAGGGCATAGGGACGATGATAATGAAGGAAAAGGTTCTGTATTTTGAAAATGAACTGTTTTAAAAGTCAATGGAAAATCGTGCATAAAAGTAAGTTTGTGTATTAAGTAACAATGTAATTCATCCGATATGAGTATCGGATGAATTTGTTATGTAAGGGAGTGATTCCTCTGAACGCCTCAATTGTTCCAGCAGTCCTGAAAGAAGGGATGATGATCGGCGTCCGTATCGGTCGAGACTCACCGTGGCACGGCAATATAGTCTACGAGGTGGCAGGCGATACCGTCCGGATAGCATATATGGATAAATTCATGAAATCATTGGCTGTATCTGGCTGTCCGGTCTGGGTAAAATACTCCAATGATTTTTTCATATATTATTTTCACGGCAAAGTTAAGTCGATCAGCTCTGACTCCCCTGAATATGTATTGATAAAGCTTGAGACGGCAGAAGAAATGATAAACAACAGGCTGTTCCCCAGGTATGATGTCAGGCTGGAAGCGGACATAAGGCCTGTCTGGGACAATGAGTCCTACAAGGCCGTCATTACCGACCTGTCCTATGGCGGTGCTGCTTTTATGTGCGAACATAAATTTGAAAGCAATGAAAACATAGAAATGCTGATATATCTTCCGGACACCGAACCTGCAAAAGTGACGGGCAAAATCATCAGGCGCAGGAATTCCGGCAGCAGTCAGACAGATCATGCAGCCCAGTTCATAGAATGTGATAATGCCAGCAACAAGCAGCTATGTGAGTATTTCAAAAAGCTGGAGAACGAAGTATCGGAAGTTTACCGCAGATATATGGAAAAATCCCGCAGATGACCCCGGATACATGCGGCAGCTCAGTCGGGCGCATTTGAAGAAGCGTCCCCTGGATACTGGGCACATATTTGAAGAAACGTCCCCTCTCAATGACGTTTCTTATTTTTTTGTTGCATTTTTATGCATCTGAGCGTATAATTATGAATAATATTAGGATTGGAAATTATTTGGATAAACAGGGGATGATGGGATGGAACTTCAGCAGATAATCGATATGGACTCAAAGTATTATATGAATACATTCGGCACCAGGACAAAGGTATGCTTTGAGTATGGAAAAGGCATCTGCCTCTATGACAGCCAGGGCAAAAAGTATTTCGACTTCCTTGGCGGGATCGCTGTAAACGCACTGGGGCACGGTCATCCGGCGCTTGTCGGGGCGATCAGCTCCCAGGCTGAAAAGCTGATACATTGCTCCAGCCTGTATTATATCGAGCCGCAGGCTATGCTGGCGAAAATGCTGGCGGAATACTCCTGCGCAGACCGCATCTTCTTTGCAAACAGCGGAGCCGAAGCAAATGAAGGCGCTATAAAGCTGGCAAGGATCTTCTTCAAAAAGAACGGGACACCTGAAAAATACGGGATCATCACACTGAAAAACTCTTTCCACGGCAGGACATTGACCACAGTGGCGGCGACCGGACAGGAAAAGTATCAGAAGCCTTATGCACCCCTGATACCGGGGTTCAAACATGTTCAGCTCAATGATATGGAAGCTCTCGAAGCAGCCATCGGCGATGAGACCTGCGCGGTCATGCTGGAGCTTGTACAGGGCGAAAGCGGTGTACATCCGCTGGATGCAGGATATGTTAAGGCTGTCCGCAAGCTCTGTGATGAAAAGGGACTGCTGATGATAGTCGATGAGATCCAGACCGGCATGGGCAGAACAGGGAAGCTGTTTGCATATCAGCACTATGGAGTCGAACCGGATATATTCACACTGGCGAAAGCTCTGGCAGGCGGAGTACCAATAGGAGCGCTGTGCGCAAAGGAGCATGTAGCCAGAGCTTTCGAGCCGGGAGACCACGGCTCGACGTTCGGAGGAAACCCGCTGGCATGTTCGGCTGGCCTGGCCGTCATGAAGACGCTGCTTGAAGAAAATCTTCCCGAAAATGCAGAAAAAATGGGGAGCTACCTCAAAGATAAGCTCACGGAGCTGTCCGGAAAACATGCTATCATCGATGGAGTACGCGGGCTTGGGCTGATGCTGGGCATACAGCTGGCAGGTGAAGCAGCGCCGGAGGTAAAAAACAGGCTGTTCGAAAAGGGTTATCTGGTCGGAAGCGTCGGTACTTCAATAATCAGACTGCTTCCTCCGCTGATAGTAAAGAAGGATGATATAGATGCTTTCACAATAGCGCTGGATGAAGTCCTGGCCGCTATGTGACAGAAGCATGCAAATTATAAGCAAATAAGCGATTTGAGTAATCTGTTTGTAAGGGGCGATAAGATGAAATCAGTATTGGTTTTAGAGGATGGTACATATTTCCCGGGTCTCGGATTCGGAGCAAAAGGCGAAACTATCGGAGAAGTTGTGTTCAATACAGCAATGACAGGCTATCAGGAGATCACCACCGATCCTTCCTATAACGGACAGATCGTTGCGATGACATACCCTTTGATCGGCAACTGCGGATTCAATGAAGAGGACAACGAATCTGAAAAGACGCATGTTGAAGGTTTCATCGTAAAAGAGCTGTGTGAATATCCGAACAACTGGCGCTGCTCCATAGGAGCCGACGAGTATTTCAAAACGAACAATATCGTCGGCCTCAAAGGTATCGATACCAGAGCGCTGACACAGCATCTGCGGGACAAAGGAAGCATGTTCGGCATAATATCGACAGAATGCGGCAATGTAGATATACTGCTTGAAAGACTGAAGGCAGGGATGCAAAAGCCCCGCGACCTGGTGACGGAAGTCACGGCAAAAGAGCCCGTCCACATAAAGGGAAGCGGAAAAAAGGTCGCCATACTGGATCTCGGGGTAAAGAATACAATCATCAAATATCTCCAGAAGCATAACTGTGACATACATATACTACCCGCGGCATCCACATATGAGGACGTGATGGGATGCAGTCCGGACGGCCTGCTGATATCAAACGGGCCCGGTGACCCCAGACTGCTGGAGGAACAAAAGCTGCTGCTCCGGAAGCTGCTTGGGAAACTTCCCATGCTGGGAGTATCACTTGGACATCAGCTGCTGGGTCTTGCTATGGGCGGCAGCATATACAAGCTGAAATACGGCCATCATGGTTCGAACCATCCCGTCAGGGATAACACCACCGGCAGATGCTATATTACTTCCCAGAACCATAATTATGCGCTGGCGGAAAGCATAAATGAAGATGTCGACGTCATGCAGGTCAACGTAAACGACGGCACCGTCGAAGGCTACAGGCACAAAAGTCTCCCCGTCCTCGGCGTGCAGTACTATCCCGAAGCTGCAGCCGGTCCGGGCGATTCAGCCTATATATTCGATGGATTCATTGAAATGCTGTAGCGTCATCATTCTGTGTTCACATAAACGGAGGGTCATATGCCAAAAAGAAATGATATAAAAAAGGTACTGGTCATCGGATCAGGGCCTATTATAATAGGTCAGGCCGCAGAATTCGATTATTCAGGATCCCAGGCCTGCAAATCGCTGAAGGAGGAAGGCATAGAGGTCGTACTGATCAACAGCAACCCGGCCACGATAATGACCGACGGCGAAACTGCAGACAGGGTATATATCGAGCCGATAACGACCGATATCGTTAAAAAGATCATAGAACGCGAGAGACCCGACGGCATACTTGCCTCGCTCGGAGGCCAGACAGGCCTCAACATGGCTGTGCAGCTGGCAAATGACGGTATTCTTGACCGTTTCGGGATCGAGCTGCTGGGAACATCGCTTTCATCCATAAGAAGGGCCGAGGACCGAGAGCTGTTCAAAGAGACGATGCAAAGCATCGGTGAAAAGGTCCCTCACAGTACGATAGTCACAAATCTGCCAGATGCCGTAAAATTTGCGGAAGATGTGGGCTTCCCCATCATCATCAGGCCTGCATATACGCTCGGAGGCACCGGCGGCGGCATCGCGGAAAACATGGAAGACTTCAAATATATCTGCGGCAAGGGCCTTAAGCTCAGCATGATCAATCAGGTCCTTCTGGAGCAAAGCGTAGCCGGCTGGAAAGAAATCGAATTCGAAGTGATGCGCGACGGTTCCGACAACTGCATAATTATATGCAGTATGGAAAATATGGATCCGGTCGGCGTACATACCGGCGACAGCATCGTCGTCGCGCCATGCCAGACGCTCTCGTCAGTCGAATACCAGATGCTTCGCACCGCATCCATCAAAATAATCCGCGCCCTCGAAATAAAAGGCGGCTGCAATATACAATTTGCACTCGATCCCAACAGCTATGAGTATGTCGTGATCGAAGTGAATCCAAGGGTAAGCCGTTCCAGCGCTCTTGCATCGAAGGCCACCGGCTACCCCATCGCCCGTGTTGCTTCAAAGATCGCCATCGGCATGGATCTGGACGAAATAAGGAACTCGGTGACACAGAGCACATATGCCTGCTTCGAGCCAACGATAGATTATGTGGTCACAAAAGTCCCCCGTTGGCCTTTTGATAAGTTTTCATCCGCCGACCGATCTCTTGGTACCCAGATGAAGGCGACCGGAGAGGTCATGGCCATAGGAAGGACTTTCGAAGAATCGCTGCTCAAGGCCATCGATTCCCTCGATATCAAGCTCAACTATCAGCTGGGTCTTGAACTGTTCGACAACAAGACGGTCGACGAGCTCCTCGAAGTACTCAAATCACCGAGAGACGAACGTATCTTTGCCATTTTCAAGGCGCTGCAGAAGGGCGTCCCGGTGGATAGGATCGTAGAGATCACTAAGGTGGACAAATTCTTTATCAGCAAGCTGCAAAACATCGTACAGGTAGCTGAAGATGTAAAAAATGCAGGTATAGCATGGCTCGATTATGACCTCTACATCCGTGCAAAAAAGATCGGCTTCGGAGATTCATACATAGCAAACCTGGTAAATGTGCCGCTGGACACGATACTCGAACTCAGGGAAAAATACCCGGTCAAGCCCGTATACAAGATCGTCGACACATGCGCAGGAGAATTTGAAGCTGTAACACCATATTATTACTCCACATACGAAGATCATGACGATGTAGTCGTTTCCGACAGGAAAAAGGTCGTCGTAATCGGATCGGGACCCATCCGGATCGGTCAGGGCATCGAGTTCGACTATTGCAGCGTACACTGTGTCAGGACCCTGAGGGAGCTTGGCATAGAATCGATCATAATAAACAACAACCCGGAAACAGTCAGCACAGACTTCGACACCTCAGACAAGCTTTACTTCGAACCGCTGACCAAGGAGTGCGTGCTCGACATCATAAGAAAAGAAAAACCTGAGGGCATCATCGTCCAGTTCGGCGGCCAGACTGCAATCAATCTTGCGGATACACTGCACAAAGAAGGTGTAATAATTCTTGGCACCTCGGTGGAAAGCATCGATATAGCCGAAGACCGGGATAAATTCCTTAAGCTGCTTGAAGAACTGGATATACCGATCCCCGAAGGCAGCACCGCATATTCGGTGAAGGAGGCAAAGGCCATAGCTGCAAGGATAGGCTACCCTGTGCTCGTGAGGCCCTCATATGTGCTGGGCGGCCGGGCTATGGAGATAGTGTACAATGACAGGTCGCTGGAGGAATACATGAGGATGGCTGTCGACCTGTCGGCAAAGCATCCGGTCCTGATCGATAAATATATCAACGGAATGGAAGCTGAAGTCGACGGTATCTGTGACGGCAAGGAGGTCCTGATCCCGGGCATATTCCAGCATATCGAACGAGCCGGCGTACACTCGGGCGACAGTATTGCGGTATATCCTCCCCATACACTGTCCAATAAGATAAAGCAAACCATCGCAGACTATACGATCAAACTTGCTGCAGCGTTAAAAACTGTCGGGCTGTTCAATATACAGTTTGTGATCGATAAAGAAGAAAAGGTATATGTCATAGAAGTCAACCCGCGCGCCAGCAGAACCGTCCCCATAATGAGCAAGATCACAGGCATCCCGATGGTCAATGTGGCAACAAAGCTCATCATGGGAAGCACGCTGCGCGGTCTGGGATATACTACGGGACTTGCGAAGGAACCTGCTTTTACGGCAGTGAAAGCGCCTGTATTTTCATTTTCAAAGCTTACAACGGTCGATACGTTCCTGAGTCCTGAAATGAAGTCTACCGGCGAAGTAATGGGTGTCGGCAGAGACTACCGCACGGCTCTGTACAAGGCTCTTATCGCCTCGGGCCTATCGGTGCCCAGAGGCGGCAGCGTACTGATAGCTGCGGGCGAAATGGACAGAGATGACTGCATCGTCATTTCGGACAGATTCAGCAGGCTGGGGTTCAAACTGCTTGCGGTCGAGGACGACTGGAAATGCCTGACCGGGGCCGGTCTTTCAGCAGAGCTTGTACCGGAAGATAAAATACTGGAATATATCAAAACAGATAAGGTTTCATTGGTAATCAGCACCCATGCAAAGGAAGGCATACCCGGAAGGCTGGGATTTTCCATCCGGAGGACCTCGATAGAGTACAATACGCCGTGTCTGACTTCTCTGGACACGACCAATGCAATACTTGACGTACTCGAGCATCTGTCGGAAAGTGATGAAACATCGATCCACGCTCTGGATGAATACTCGAAGCGGACATGACGGCAAATTTCGTCGGAATATCCACAGAGGCGACCGTCCGGCAGGGCGGCGGAAGTCCGCAATTACAGAGCGAGATGATAATAAAGCAGTGTTTTTGAAAGGAGTTCTGCTATGAAACATTTTATTGACCTCAACGACGTATCTCACGAAGAGATAGAAAGTATATTCACACTTGCAGCAAAACTAAAAAAAGAACTTAAAGAAGGGGTGACGCACCATCTTCTCAAGGGCAAGACGCTGGGAATGATCTTCTCGAAAGCATCCACAAGGACCAGGGTATCCTTCGAGGTAGGGATGTATCAATTGGGCGGTTATGCGATCTTCCTGAGTTCCGGCGATATACAGCTTGGCCGCGGGGAGACGATATCCGATACGGCAGGCGTGCTTTCCCATTACATCAATGGTATAATGATCAGGACATTCAGGCACAGCGATGTGCTGGATCTTGCAAAATACGGGACGATACCGATAATAAACGGGCTGACCGATCTAATGCATCCCTGCCAGATCCTCTCGGACCTGTTTACGGTATACGAGAAAAAGGGTAAGCTGGAAGGTCTGAAGCTGGCTTATACAGGCGATGGAAACAACGTAGCAAATTCACTGCTGCAAGGATGTGCAAAGATAGGGATGGATATCACTGTGGCAACTCCCGCAGGCTATGGCTGTGATGAAGCGATCATTGAGCAGGCAAAACAGGCTGCAAAGAAAACCGGAAGCCGCATAGTGATCACAGAGGATCCGGAAGAGGCAGTAAAGGATGCCGATGTCGTATATACCGATACCTGGGTCAGTATGGGCAAGGAAAATGAAAAGGAAATGCGGCAGAACATCTTCATGCCGTACCAGGTAAACGGCAGATTATTCTCTAAAGCAAAGGAAGACGCCATGTTCCTGCATTGTCTTCCCGCATACAGAGGCATGGAGGTAACAGAGGAAGTGATAGACGGTCCGAACTCCTGTGTTTTTGAAGAAGCCGAAAACAGGCTCCATGTACAAAAGGCGATCATGGTCGCGCTGATGGGCAGCTGAGACGGGCTGCGTCAGATGTAAGAACAGACAAAAAGAGAAACGGATATGGTGCATATGGTGAACTACTCATTCATAATACGCAAAGCTGTAGAAGCGGATGCTCCTGCAATATACGAGATCATGCAGGATTCCTTCAAGAAATATATTGCCGACACCGGCCTGACCTGTACATTGGAGGCGCTTCAGGAGACGGTCGAGGACATCGCGGACGATATCAGGTCGAAAGAGGTCTTTATTGCGATCATCAACAATGTTGCAGTGGGCAGCGTCAGGATCTCTATACTGCCGGACAATACCGCCTATATCAGCAGATTCGGCGTCAAACCGAGCTATAACAACATAGGCATAGGAAAGTCGCTGATGAGCATCGTGGACAAGATGCTCACCGAGAGAGGCGTAAAATGCGCCAGGCTTCATACTGCGTCAAAATACAGAGATCTGGTCAGGTTTTATTACGGCAGGGGATTCTATATAGAATCTACCACCAATGACAAGGGCTACGTCAGAGCCCTTATGGTAAAGGAATATTGATGTATGAAAAATAAAAACCCCTCAGAATCATTCGCAAAATGACCCCAAGAGGCTGCACGGACTAGTCTGTAAATAATGTCACATGCTTATGTAGTCCTCAAAATTCAAACCATTCGTTTTGCAGTACTTCAAAACTGACATCAGTATTTTCTTGCCGCCGCCGACGCCGGTATTCAGAAACCTGTACAGGTGTGACGGATCGACTCCCAGTTCTCTCGCAAACCGGTTGTAATTTCCTGCGCAGTTGGTCTTCATAAGATCATGAACCCTCTGCCTGTTTACTTCCATTTCACGATCCTCCAAATAAATGAATACAGAACTTGCCATTTTTGTAGCTAAAGGCTACATTTTTATTTTATTGTAGTACAGGCCTAGAATATTGTCAATATATTTCCATATACCGTTTTATTAAACTGCATAAACTGTATAAAGCTGTATGCCGGTTATTTTATCAGCTTGCTTATCCTCTTGTACACCAGTGCGGTCAATATGGAATTCACGACTGACTTTATCAGGTTAAAAGGTATGATGGCAGGTAATATCAGGCTTTTGACAACATCGTAGGGAGTGCCGAAAAAATTTGGCTGAATAATAAGGTTGACCGGCACCATCACCGCCGCTCTGGCTATCGATCCTGTCACCATAGCCAATATGGCCCCGGAATATTTATTATACTTCCTGTAAATCAAACCGGCTGCTATAACATATGATCCTGTAGATGCTATGTGCATCACAAGGCAAACTAAACCGTTGGTGTTCACCACAAACGCCTGGAACGACGAGACGATGACTGTCAAAATCAGACCGGCCAAAGGACCGAACAGAAACGTACCGATAAAAACCGGCACATCAGCCGGTTCATATATCAGATACGGTGCCGCCGGCAAAATAGGAAACCTGATCAGGAGCATGAGTACGATCGACAGTGCTGAGAGCACCGCCATGGTTGCCAACTTTTTGATGTTGATATTCATTCTTTATCCCCCCATAAAATTTATCCCAACATTTTGCTGATTCTGTTCATTAACTATTATCAACAGGAGCAAGCAAATAAAAATCCCCGGAATATAATCCCAGGGACAATGGTCAAATAAAAATCATCTTCTCCCATCCAGACTATACTGTCGGCTCCGGGATCTCACCGGATCAGCTTTCGCTCGCGGGCTTACGGCATATTATCCGCATTACCGCCGGTAGGGACTTTCACCCTGCCCTGAAGATTATTCAATTCCACACACTATATCAATATCACACACATACCCAAGTCAGTATGCAAATGGTTACACTGCCATATAAAACTGCATAAACTGTATAAAGCCGTATACGCTTTATTTTATCAGCTTGCTTATCCTCTTGTACACCAGTATGGTCAATATGGAGTTCACACCCGCCTTTATCAGGTTAAAGGGTATGATGGCAGGTAATAACAGACTTTTGACGACATCGTAAGGAGTACCGTAAAAATTGGGCTGTATTATTAGATTGACAGGCACCATCACCGCCGTCATGGCTATCGTTCCTGCTGCCAGAGCTATAACAGCTCCGGAAAACTTGTGATACTTCTTATAGATCAAACCTGCTGTCCATACATATGTTCCTGTAGCTGCTATATGCATTATCAGGCCGACCCAGCCATCGGTACTCAGCGCAAACGCCTGGATCACAGAAACGATGACTGTCATAGCAAAACCAGCCAAAGGACCGAACAGGAACGTACCGATAAAAATCGGCACATCGGCCGGTTCATATATCAAATACGGCGCTGCCGGCAAAATAGGAAACCTGATCAGGAGCATGAGTACGATCGACAGTGCTGAGAGCACCGCCATGGTTGCCAACTTTTTGATGTTGATATTCATTCTTTATCCCCCCATAAAATTTATCCCAACATTTTGCTGATTCTGTTCATTAACTATTATCAACAGGAGCAAGCAAATAAAAATCCCCGGAATATAATCCCAGGGACAATGGTCAAATAAAAATCATCTTCTCCCATCCAGACTATACTGTCGGCTCCGGGATCTCACCGGATCAGCTTTCGCTCGCGGGCTTACGGCATATTATCCGCATTACCGCCGGTAGGGACTTTCACCCTGCCCTGAAGATTAGGTGTTTCAACGAGGCTGGAAATATAAGCTGCCTCGTAATATTAAGTTCACACACTATATTAGCATCATACTTATGTCCAAGTCAATATGCAAATAGTATTCAAGCCGTCAGTCATAAGTTTTGAATCCCTCGCCCAACACCTCGGTAACCTCGCTCAATATAATAAATGCAAGCGGATCCGTCCTTTTGACCAGTGTCTTGAGCTCCTGCAGCTGATTTCTTTGAAGCACGCAGTACAGGACCTTCTTTTCGTTCCCCGAGTACATTCCGATGCCTTTGAGAGCAGTAACTCCCCTGTCAAGCTCCTTCATTATGTCTGCAGCTATGGTATCGGCATGGTCTGAAATGATGAAAACAGACTTTGCGAAATTCATGCCTTCGAGGATCACATCGATTATCTTTGATGAAATATACAGGGCCAGTATGGAATACAACGCAAGGATAAAGCTCCTGAAGGCTATGGCAGCAAAGATGATAACAGCGGAGTCGATGATGAGCAGCGCTTTGCCCATTGTAAGCCATGGCATGAAATGGTGCATTATCCTGGCGCCAAGGTCTGTCCCGCCCGTCGTCGCTCCTGATTTGAAGACAAGGCCGAGTCCAAGCCCCATAAAAAATCCGCCGAAAATGGAATACAGGAGATAGTCGGGCCCCTCTGTCAGTTTTTCAAGGGCAAGCTGCTCGGTAAGCATTGTGGTAAAAGGCTCGAACAAATCTATCATCACAGAAAGGAGTATGGTACTGATAAGCGTCCGGACAAAGAACCTTCGTCCGATATATCTGTATCCGAAGATAAAGAGAGGAACGTTCAGTATCAGCATGATAGTACCTACAGGGACGATCTCGCCGGCCAGATAAAAAATGACGGTCGCGATGCCTGTCACGCCTCCCGGCGCAATCTTATATGGTACAAGAAAAATATTGATCGCAGCGGCCGTTATCGCAGACCCGATGATGATCCACAGGTAGTCCTCCGCCTTTTTTCTGAAAGTACCGTCCAATTTCATTTCCCCACACCGCCTTTTGAAATTCCTGCCATATCGGACCAACGTCCGGTATCCGAACGTATAATAACATTTTTACAGCGGCCCAACAATCTAATTTTTCCCTGATTCATCGATATAAAACGCGTCCTTTGACAAAGGCTGCATGTTGTAATATCATCATAGTTGTCGAAATCATGTCGGAGGAGATGCCTGTAATGAGAAAAACCGTTGACATACTCGGAATACCGGTAGATGCCATTACAATGGAAGAGGCTGTGAAAAAGGTCGGCGAATTTTTGGAAGCAGGCAGAACATACGCTATATATACGCCCAATGCCGAAATAATGATGGCCGCCCAGCGGGACCCGGAGCTAGGTGAGATCCTGAAAAAGTCCGACATGCTTATAGCTGATGGAGCTGGAGTGGTCCTTGCGTCAAAGATACTTGGCAGACCCGTTCCTGAAAAGGTTTCCGGGGTCGACCTGGTCACTGAAGTAATCAAAACGTACTCCAGGAACGGTATACGCTGTTTTCTGTTCGGCGCCAAACCGGGCGTCGCCCAGGAGGCTGCGGTCAATCTTGTCAGAGATTATCCGGGAATAATAATTGCAGGCTGCCGCGACGGCTATTTTACCGAGGAGGAAGATGATGATATATTGGACGAGATCAACAGATCGTCCCCTGATATATTATTAGTAGCCCTTGGAGCCCCGAAACAGGAAAAATGGATATTCAGTCATCTGGATAGACTTAATGCAAAGGTATGCATAGGAGTCGGCGGAACTATCGATATCCTGTCGGGAAGAGTGCAGCTCAGTCCTGATTTCTACAGGAAACATGGCCTTGAATGGCTCCACAGGCTGTGCAGAGAACCCCGCCGAGCCAGGCGGATGCTCGATATCCCCAGATTCATGTTTCGGGTATTACGTGCCAGGATCACTGGCAAATAGCGGTCTGAGAGTTTCATCAGATATGCTTTCCCCTGTATAGCTGCTGATGCTGTATGCGCCGATATAGTAGACCATATCCAGCGTAATGACTTCAGCATTGGTCTTGAGCATCCCAAGTTTGTCCATGAAAACCCCATTGATCCTGCCCTGCCGGCAAAGTTTTTCATAGAGTGCGTCAGGTTCGCCTTCGATCTCATAGAGCGCGCCAAGTACCCTCATCAGGCTGTCGAAAGTAAGACTGTCGCTGTTGATAAAAGGCTGGAGCCGCTTATTGATCTCTTCGGAATAGCTGTTCCTGTCCAGTCTGTATATGCCGTTTATCAATATATATGCCAGATCTTTCTGTGCAGCCCCTTCACTATATCTGAAATCATTTTCGCTGCCTCCTGCGATCAGCCCCAGTGACACAAGCCTCCTTGCGGCTTCGGCAGACCAGTTTTTATCCTGCAGAGATACTGCTTTTTCAGGCAGATACATATCCTTTCCCGCCAATGTTGCGGTAAACTCCTCAAAATACTCATGCCCTTCCTCAAGAAACGCAGGACTTTCATTTCTGGCCGCACACACAACTGCTGCCGCTCCTGCAGCCTCTCCCTCCGCGATGCATGTACCGATGGCATATGTGCTGCTTGCGGCCAGCGACGAACAGGATATCCTGGGTCCGGCCATCAGCAGGTTCGTTGTTCCGACAGGCACAAGACATCTGAGAGGTATCGAGTAATGATCAGGTTTTCCTGCAACAAATGAGCCTTTGGCGGAAAACTTCCCCAACAAAACCGGATAGGAGCCTTTAGCTGCAGTATCAGCGAAATGCACGCCGTCGAACACATCGTTCACAGACAGCACATATCTTCCGGCATAATGCTTTGATTCTCTCACACGAAGACTCCCGGCAGCCCTGGAAAATGTGTGTCCCTTCAATTCCACAAAATTTTCCGAAAGATATGCGCTCAGTCTCTTTGCCTCATCCACCGCCAGTTTATATGCCGTCTTCATTTCTCCATCGTCCAGTACGTTGACTCCTGTCACCTGAATGCCGCTGATAATGGCTTTGCCATCGGGCATGAAAAAGATCCGCGGCTCCTCAAGCCTGATGTTTTCATTCTGTGGCTTGTATTTTGACGTGCCGTCATTGAATACCGCTGCCCTTCCTTTCAGAGAACCGCCCTTCGATGCTGTTCCTGAGGCCGGAACCATTTCGAAGTTCAGGCTGACAGGCATGAAGCTGTTGTTCAGATTCAGATCGGCAGAGCCTGTGAAATACGGGACTTTGCAAAGCTCAAGCAATGCTCCGCTGTCCGAGGCATCTATGTATATGTCCGCAGCAAGATCGATCTTCCCGTCCCTTGTCCGAACCTCGACCGAATCGATATGCTTGCCTGACATGCTTACTCCGGCAAGAGAGGACCCGATTATTGCATCCAGGTCCTTCTCTGCCTGTATCATTTCATTGACCTTCGCAATGTATTGCTCAGATGTGAAGCATTCTCCAAGAGCTTTGCCCAGCTCTTCCAGAATTCCGCCGTTGAGCATCCTGCCGTTCTTATCCGTCGGTATCTCAAGCTCGGGAACCAGACAGCGGGATATCAGCCCGCCCATATCGTACTCCTCGCTTATCAAAAGCGTACGGGCCCCGAGTCTGGCTGAAGAAATGGCGGCAGCTACACCCTGCGGTTCCGCGCCGTATACGATGACGTCATAGACAGTATCTCCGTCTGTTGACAGAAGCTCAGACCAGTATTTCCTGTCAGCGTCAATAACTTTTTTATCCCTGACGAACATTGGTCTGAAACCGAACTGATATACTAAAAATACAAGAGTCGTTATCAATACAAGCCTGAATATCTTTTCCTTGTTCATGCTGCGCACACCTCAGGCAAAACGGCATTATCACTGCCGGTTTGCAGCGGCTGTATGTTTCAGATTTGGCTTGTCTGTATGTATCAAGGTCTTTCGTATGTTCCGCGTCTAAGCCTCTTTGCCGCCTATTCTATATATCGGCCAGACCGAAGCTGATGCTTAGCGCTTCATTCACCTTATCCATCAGCTCATCGTCCAGATGGCCTATCTTTTCTCTGAGCCTCTTTTTATCGATGGTCCTGATTTGCTCAAGCAGTATCACCGAATCCTTCTGCAGTCCATAGTCCTGTGCGCTTATTTCTATGTGGGTCGGAAGCTTTGCCTTGTTGATCTGCGACGTTATTGCCGCTGCGATCACCGTAGGACTGTATTTGTTGCCGATATCATTCTGCACTATCAATACAGGCCTGACTCCTCCCTGCTCAGAGCCGATCACAGGACTCAGATCGGCATAATAGATATCACCGCGTTTTATTATCACGTTTACTCCAACTCCCCAAGACGTTGTTCATATTTTAGCTGTTGGTCGCTGTCGGCCTCAAAACACATCTCCGCCAGCCCGATATTGATCTCGGCCATCTCCAGATAACCCTTTTTCATCCTGTCCCTCATCTGTATCTTTCTCTTTTCTCTCAGGTACAGCTTCATCGCTTCTCTGACAAACTCGCTTCTGTTGGTCTTTTAAACAGATACGATATGATCTATCTCTTTCAATAGATTATCAGGAAGGCTGATAAGTATTTTTTTCAATTCTGCCAGGTGCTCCGCAGAGTCATTTATGGCTTCTATCATCACGTATGCAACCGTAAAACGTCTTTTCCTCCTGTTATCATAACTGGTCAGCATCTCCAGTGTCTCTGAGAAGAGGCTTGAACCTGTGAATGAAGGATAGAAAT
>CAZQUQ010000048.1:14691-17452 GCA_964596445.1 uncultured Oscillospiraceae bacterium | reverse complement strand
GGAGGGACTGTTATGGACGACATAGCAGTCCCAAACTTTAATGTTTATAATTTTCCTGATTATTCTAACCAATATTAACAGATTTATATCAAACCTGTTTAATATATCGATGGATTCTGATGTCTGTTGAGGAGAGAAAGATGACAACACCAACAGTAATTGAAGTTAAGGATCTGAAACGCGACTACGAAACAAAAAAAGGATGGCTCCGACCTAAACGTGAGGTTGTCCATGCAGTCCGCGGAATTTCATTCGCTGTGACGAAAGGTGAAATATTCGGATTGTTGGGTCAGAATGGCGCAGGAAAGACCACAACGATTAAAATGCTCATTACCATGCTCGCGCCGACATCCGGCACATGCAAGGTACTTGGCTTTGACACTGTCGGCGATGAAAAGAAAATACGAAACAGGATCAACTTCATCTTTGGAGGCGAGCTTGGCGTATATCGCCGATTGTCCGCAAGAGATAATCTTAAGTATTTCGCAAACTTGTACAAGATCCCGTTAAGAGAGCGGGATGAAAGAATTTCCGAACTGCTTGAGCTTGTTGGACTTTCAGACAAAGCAGACTTACGGACGGAAACATATTCAAAGGGTATGATACAGCGTGTGCAAATTGCGCGCGGTTTGATCAATGACCCTGAAGTTATTTTCATGGACGAGCCGACTGTTGGTCTTGATCCTGTCGGAGCGCAGCTATTGCGTGACATCATTAGATCGATCAGGGAAAAAGGCAAAACGGTCCTGTTAACCACGCATAATATGTACGAGGCTGATGACCTCTGCGACAGGATAGCTGTTATGAAAGAAGGTCAGATAATTGCTTTGGATACGCCTGATAATATCAAGGAAAAAATGTCTGAAGACCCGGCGATAATAGCGCAGGTTGAGAAAGTCAAGGCCGAACAGACGGCCAAAATCAGCGAGATAACGCTTGAGGCTGCTTACATACAGCTGGTGAAAGGGTGGGCAAATGAGAATAATAATTGACACAATGTATGTTCAGATGAAACAGACATTCGCAAGAAACATGTATAAGTTTTGCCTGTTTGTACAGCCTCTGGCGACGACAGTTATCCTTGCTGAGATGTACAAAAAATCAGCAGCCGGGAATTTTACCGCGTATGTAATACTCGGTGCAGGGCTGATGAGCCTGTGGGTCTGTATATGCTTCTCGAGCGCTGGAGATATAAACCGTGAGAGATACAGCAATACACTTTCCCTGCTGTTTGTATCGCCGAGCGATTTCAGGCTCATATTGCTGGGCAAGATCATAGGCAACACATTGCTCTCTTTACTGAGTTTCGCTTTGACTGTCCTGTACGCTGTCATACTTTATCGTTATAAGATAACTATTCCAAATATTCCTTTATGTTTATTGGCGTTTAGCCTGACAATATTCTGCTTTATCGTTATATCCATATTTATTGCGTATCTCCTGACATTATCAAGGATAACGGAACTGTATATGAACTGTCTGGATATCCCGATAACTCTTGTCTGCGGATTTGTGTTCCCAATTGAATACTTGCCGGTTCCTGTACAGTGGATATCATACGCCTTGCCGCCAACGTGGGCTGTAAGGATACTCCGCCAGAGTGTTCTGGGTGATTATTCGAAATTCTGGGGTAATGTGGCCGTTCTATTGCTTATCACTTTCTTGTATGGTGTTGCCGGCAGCTTACTGTACAAGATAATCGAGCGGCAGGTAAAAATCAAGGCATCTTTGGAGATGGTATGATGAATGCGGTAAAAAGATTTTTTTCACAGGTTTGGCTATACGGAAAAGCAATGACGGGTCCGTTCGATTTACTTGAGTTCTTTTTCTACAAGGTAGGGTACTCGCTCTTGTCGATATGCTTTTACTGTATCATTGCGTCATTCGCGTCAGGTGAAGTCGACTTGACCCGGTGGGTTGTAGGCAATGCATATACGCTTTCCATAACTGAAAGCATATTCAGACTGGGTGGAACATTCAGCAACGAACGCTATTTCGGAAGGCTTCGCTCGATCATCGCGTCTCCGACCAATAAGTTAAGCGTCGTTGTGCAAAATGGTACATTTGCGATACTTACAGCATTTATCTCAATTGCAGGCGGATTTATTGCAGGCGGATTGATATTTGGTGTGAACTTCAGCGAGCTGGATATACCGCGCTTTGCTATATCGATTCTTGCGGCTGTAATTTCAATGGCAGGATTAGGTCTTTTCATATCGGTGTTTGCACTTTTGACCGACAGCATACATTTGGTGCTGAATACCGCAGCTTCGCTGCTCATCATCTTCTCCGGCGCGAATTTTCCTGTTTCCCAATTGCCGTATATATGTCGGGTAATTGCCCGCATTTTTCCGTTGTACAGAAGTGTTCAGGCAGCAAATATGTGCTTCGGGAATCGTATAACCGATGATTTTTGGCTGTTGATTTTGGGAGAAGCACTGCTTGGAGTATGCTTTTATATTGCTACAGTTCTTATGCTCAGAATCATAGAACGCATTGCGGTCAACAAGGCAACATTGGAAATGTTTTGAATTGGAGGTGTGCCATGAAAATCGATTTGGAAAAAGAGGTGGTTTACAGCAACAATGGCGATGCCGTTACGTTTAAGGAAATTTTAACAGAACTCAGACCGTTTGATGACGATGTCATTTATCTCGGAGGTTCACTTGTTGAAGGTATAGTTGGTAATTTTTCCAAAGGTATGGGCAATAGTTATTCGGACGTCGATGTTTTTATTATCAGGGAACACAGGAGATTTTGT
>CAZQUQ010000048.1:6439-14681 GCA_964596445.1 uncultured Oscillospiraceae bacterium | reverse complement strand
TATAGCAGAATATATTTTGCCTGCCAGATATATCTATTTTTAGGATGGATTTCCTCTCGGACTTGACATAGAAGTTTTTGACCGTGACTATATTTTTGAATTCGTATCTGCGCTCAGGCGATATGAGCCGAAAGCGGAGGAACGCAGTTGGAGTTCCATTGCCGGCCAGTTTCCGCCTGGATCTGACTTCAATGCCATGGTCACCTTTATGAACAGGTTAAAGAATTCAGTCTGTATTCATAATCACACACAATATGAAGAACTGCGTTCTTTGACTGACTTCGGGAAGTTTCTGCTTATAAGGCGTGATAATTATATCGTTCAAATGGATAACATCTTTCCTGATATATCGGGAAACCTGGAAGCAAAACAGTATGATGTTGCTTTGTTTTGTATGCGGGAGCTTTTCATGCTTCAGATTTCTGCAGTATTATGCCATGAAAATGTGTCTTTTGACAACAAAAAATGGCTTCCGTTAAAATTCTCCAACTATGTCGGGCAAACCGGCAAATACCGGAAGCTGTGGGATGTTTATCAGGAGCTGTTCAGAGGTCAGCTTACAGATGATCCTGTTTGCGCCGGGACAATCGAACGGGCGGTTAAAATATGCAAATCCGCAACAGAAGAGATGATATTGGGAGATTTAGTAATATGATAAATAACTTGAATGAATTAAAAAGAAACGAAAAACTTGCTATACGTAAAGTTGGCGACCAGTTCTACCTGGTATGCGGCCGGGACTGTTATGAAGTCAATGATATCGGTGCAGTAATCGTCAATGCTATAGGTAAAGACATGCCTATCAGTGTTCTTTGCGAAAAGCTTTCAATAAAATATGATTTTTCAGACCTGGAAAAAATACGTCAGGATGTTTACTCATTTATAGATTTTCTGGTTTCGGAGGATCTACTGAAAAGTGACTGATAATCATATAATAAACATCAGAGAAAGTGTCAGGCTGATCTCGATTATAGCATTATCGCTTCTTGGTGTTTGCCTGCAAAACAGTCAGCTCACAGTATTATCAGCATGGTGGGCGTTTGTGCTTTTGATTCTGGGCAATGTGAGAAGGCTGAGTCATGTCAGAAAAGCAACATACTTTATAAGAATGACCCTATATTTTTTTCCATATGCGCTCCCGGTATTTTTTGCCGGAAAATCATTTTTTTCTATTAACATTAAAATGCTTTACTCATGTGCTGCCATAATATTGTTTTTCGCACTTTGGATCTTATTTAGACAGAAATCACTAAAGCTTTTGCTTTCCAAACAGCTAATAGCTGAAAGTACAAAGGAAAGTCGGTTTGTAATAATATTGAGAATATATAATCTGATCGGCGCGGCAATATGTGAAGAACTGTTTTTTCGGCAGTACATATTGACAATAGACAGCAATATACTGATTTTAGGCGCTGTTAGTATAGTATATTTTGTTTTGAGTCACTGGCTCCTGCCATGGGGCCAAAGATTTGCAAAAAATGACCTCATCAATCAGGCTGCATTTGGAGGCATGAATGTACTGATATTTATCTACTCAGGGTCTATCATACCATGCGTGGTGCTTCATATGCTGATGAACTCAATTAACATAATAAGGCTCATAAAAATATATGACAGGCATTACATCAGAAAAGAGAAGTTTGACAAGCTGATTCATTCAGATGTTTATTCCGAGCTTGATCTATAATAAAGCTTGCAGAAGAAAAATTTTTCGTTTGGCAGGCTGATATTCAATAGTATGATATTCAGTTCGAAAAATCCTGTGATGTATCTGCGGCATTATGTTTGCAGGTACCGGCCGATTCTTTCCGGCCCTGTTGATAACTGGGCGGACGATAATTGTTTTCCTGCAGGAAATAAATCATATGTGGCACAGCATGCCGTAATAGGGTATAATGTAAGTGGAGACTCCTTTTGAGGAAGGCGGGGCAGAATGGCAAGAGGTCTTTTCATCACTGTTGAAGGTACTGACGGAAGCGGCAAGACGACGCAGATCAGAAATATGATGGAGCATCTCACATCTATGGGGTGCAGTGTCATTCTGACCAGAGAACCCGGCGGGACCCGTATAAGCGAAAGCATACGATCCATCATACTTGATCCGGCTTATACCGAAATGCATGACATAACTGAGCTTCTGCTGTATTCGGCTGCAAGGGCCCAGTTGGTGGAGCAGGTGATCCGGCCTTCCATCGCCGAATGCAAAACCGTCATATGTGACCGTTATGTAGACTCCTTTTTTGCTTACCAGGGCTACGGAAGAAGACTTGATGCCGACATGCTCCGGAAAGTTACCGATATAGCGATAAACGGCATGATGCCCGATATCACGTTCTTCTTTGACCTGGATCCGGAGATCGGCTTGAAAAGAAGGATGAGCGCTACAGACAGCGACAGGATGGAAAATGAAATGATCGAATTCCACAGAAGAGTTTATAATGGATATAAGGAACTGGCAGTAAAATTCCCCGACAGGATAAAAACGATCGATGCGGCAAGGCCTGCAGATGAAGTGTGGAAAGACGTAAGGCGGCAGTTGGACGTTATTCTGGGCTTCGTCAGGCAGGTTTGACAGATATTATTAATCAGAGGAGGGTAGGCGAATGAAACTTGTATTTGCTATTGTTCACGATGAAGATGGCTCAAAGGTAATGGAAGAACTGAACAGGAACGGATTCGGAGTGACCAAGCTATGCTCCACGGGCGGGTTTCTTAAGGCCGGCAACACCACATTGCTGGTGGGTGTCGAGGAAGAACACCTGGATACAGTGATCGATGTTATCAAGAAAAAATCCAGAAGCAGAAAACAAGTTATCAACTCCAGTATGACTCCCAACGGGATGGGAGGAATGTTCATACCCTATCCGGTAGAGGTCGTGGTCGGGGGGGCCACCATATTCGTTCTGGATGTCGAACGCTTTGAAAAGGCGTAGATGAGTCCGCTGGCCAGATAACGGGAGGCATGTCTTGAAGGTACGTGATACTCTCAGCAATCCGGCAGGCACAGCAGGTCTGCCGGTAAAGGACGATGCCAGGATCAAGCCGTCTCAGGGCGGTGAATTCCGCAGCCGCCTTACCAGGGCGGAGAACAGCAATTATGAGCAGCATCTGCAAAAGCTTGCGGAAGATATTGCAAAGCAGGGCGAGATACTGGCCAAGAAAGTTGACATACGTGAACTCAAGGTTTACAAGAAACTGATAGCCGAGTTCCTTGATGTTGCGCTGGGCAACTCCAGAAAGTTCTCCAAAAGGAGCGTGCTCGACAGGAGAGGAAGGCACAAGGTGTATGCCATTGTCCGGAATATCAACAGTGAGCTTGATTTGCTGACACAGGACATACTTAAGGGTGAGAGCGATAATCTAAGCCTTCTTCAGCGTCTTGCAGATATACGGGGACTGATACTGGATCTTTTTATGTAAATTTGACGACACGATCCGATTTTGTCCTCTCTGTGTCAGGAGAGGATTATCATCGGATTTTTTAAGGAGATTTCGATGGATTTCAGCGTCATTGCAGGGCAAAAGGAAGTTACCGGCAGCCTGAAACGAGCGCTGTCGGAAGACAGGGTCGGACATGCTTATATATTCTCCGGCCCGGAAGGTATCGGGAAAAAGACAATTGCCCGTATCTTTGCCGGACTTTTGCTGTGCGCTGATCCAAGCGGCGGAGCTGCCTGCGGTGTATGCAAGGCATGCAGGCTTGCAGAGAACGGGAGCAATCCTGATCTTGTCCGCATCGGTACTGAAGAAGCCAGCATCGGTGTCGACATCATCCGCAGTATCCAGAGCGATATTATGCTAAGGCCTATGTATTCCAAAAGGAAGATATATATCGTGGAGGACGCCGTCAAAATGACCGAACAGGCCCAGAACTGCCTGCTCAAGATTTTTGAGGAGCCGCCGGAATATGCGGTCATTATCCTCCTTGCCACAAATTATGAAAAACTTCTGGAAACGGTCCGGTCAAGGGCGCAGCATTTGCAGTTCAGAAAAAATACCCGCGAACAGGTATGTCAGGTGCTGAATCAGAGAGCCGATACCGGTAAACGCGGACTGATCGGCTTGGCGGCAGACTATGCCGACGGGAACATAGGAATGGCGTTGAAGCTGGTGGAATCAGGCGATTTTTCCCAGCTTCGGGACCGGGTGTTCGAAATGCTGCCGGATGCTGCAGCAGGCGGCACAAAGGCTATTTTGGAGTTCACATCGTTTCTTGATGAAAGCAGGGACAGTATCGATATATTACTTGACATAATGCTTTTATACTACCGTGATCTGCTGGTAATGAAAGAGACTGGAAATGAAAAAATGTTGATTAATTCGGACAAAAAAGATATTATATTAGATAATGCCCGGAATTACCGCAGCAGCAGGATCATAGCGAGTATTGACGCAATAGGTGAAGTCCGCATGGCACTCAGAAGGAATGCTGGTTATCAGCTTGCAGTCGATAATTTGCTGATAAATCTACGGGAGGATCAATGAATGGTAAAGGTAGTCGGAGTCAGGTTCAAGAAAGCGGGAAAGGTATATTACTTCGACCCCGATCAGTTGCAGATAGATGAAGGAATGAATGTTATCGTTGAAACCGCCAGAGGAGTGGAGTTCGGGGAGGTAGTCATACCGCTCCGGGAGGTAGGCGACGAAGAGATCGTAGCACCTCTGAAAAAGGTTATGAGGATCGCATCGGAGGATGACATAAAGCATGCTACCGAAAACAGAAAAAAGGAGAAGGAGGCTTTTGCCACCTGCCTTCAGAAAATAAAAGACCATAACCTTGAGATGAAGCTGATCGATGTGGAATATACATTTGATAACAATAAAATTCTGTTTTATTTCACGGCAGACGGCAGAGTAGATTTCAGAGAACTGGTAAAGGATCTTGCATCTGTGTTCAAAACTCGCATAGAGCTCAGACAGATCGGTGTAAGGGACGAATCGAAGATGATGGGCGGCATAGGTGTATGCGGCCGTGAGCTGTGCTGCAGTTCTTACCTCGGTGAATTCCAGCCGGTTTCCATCAAAATGGCAAAGGAGCAGGGACTGTCGCTGAATCCGACCAAAATATCGGGGAACTGCGGCAGACTTATGTGCTGCCTTAAATATGAGCAGGACGCATATGAGCAAATAATAAAGAAAGCACCTAAAACCGGCGCAATTGTGGACACGCCTGACGGTCAGGGTGTTGTGGCGGAGACCTTCCTCATTAAGGAAACTGTTAAGGTAAGACTCGATAAGGGCAATGAGACTGATCTCAGATCCTACAAATTCGATGAGGTCAAGTTGATAAAGGATGCTGCGGTCCACGAAGAAAACGAGATCGAGCCGGAAGAACTCAAAGCCCTCGAGGACTGAGTAAGGTATGGTGACACTCCTGTTGTAATTATTAGACAATGGTGATAAAATAGTAAAAGCTTATTAGATATTAAGTAAACAAAATGGTTTTGAGGAGGTGTACCCTGATGTCATATCGTATTAGTGATGATTGTATCAGTTGCGGAGCATGTGAAGCAGAATGCCCGGTTTCATGCATATCAGCAGGTGACGGTAAATATGAGATAGACGAAGGAGCATGCATCGAGTGCGGTTCATGCGCAAATGTCTGCCCGGTCGACGCTCCAAAGCCGGAATAATTGATATCAGTATGTAAGGGAGCAGTATATAGGGGGTCAGGCAACAGCATTATGCTGCGGCAGGGCTCCTTATTTTATATGGAGCAGCGGTAAACATATAGAAGAGGGATGGTGTCTTTTGGATATCAGCATCCGGGAAAACGAGAGGGTCGATGACCTTCAGTATAAGGGATTGAAGCTTATCCAGAAAAAAGACGGCTTTTGCTTCGGCATTGACGCCGTACTCCTTTCCAACTTTGCACAGGTTCCTAAAAACGGCAGCGTGATCGACCTTGGGACCGGGACCGGCATCATTGCTGTATTGCTGGCCGCGAAGAAGGAACCCGGGAAGGTCGTCGGCCTTGAGATACAGCCGGAGATGGCAGAAATGGCTTCGAGAAGTATCAGACTCAACGGGCTTGATGAAAAAGTCAGCATCGTACAGGGAGACATAAAGGATGCGGTGAGGATGTTCGGTGCATCCAGCTTCGATTCTGTAGTGACGAATCCCCCGTACATGGAGAAGGGGGGCGGTCTTTTGAACCCGGCCGATGCAAAGGCAATTGCGCGGCATGAGATATTGTGTACGCTCGAAGATGTCATATCTGCAGCTGCGAGGATACTGAAGCCGGGAGGCAAGTTTTCGATGGTACACAGGCCTCAAAGACTGGCCGACATAATATGCTGCATGCGCAGCCATTCCATAGAACCGAAGCAATTACGGCTTGTACATCCGTCCCCCGGCAAGAAGCCAAACCTGCTTCTGATCTCGGGTACAAGGAACGGAAATGCCGAATTGAGGATACAGGAACCTCTTTATGTATATGACGGCTCAGGCAATTATTCGAGTGAGATAAAGCATATCTATGGGGAATAAGGTGCAGAGATGGATTTGGATAAGAAAGGGACGCTCTATTTGGTAGCGACTCCTATAGGCAATCTTGAGGATATAACCCTTCGGGCGCTGAGGATCCTGAAGGAGGCCGACATGATCGCTGCGGAGGATACGCGGCAGACATTGAAGCTGCTCAATCACTACGGGATAAAAAACACACTGGTGAGTTATTATGAGCACAACAAGATCGAAAAGGGGAACTATCTGATCCGGCAGCTGAACGAAGGCAAGAATATCGCACTGGTGTCCGATGCAGGGTCCCCGGGCATATCCGATCCCGGAGAGGATCTTGTCAGGCTTGCGGTGCAAAATGAGATAACAGTGACCATGGTACCCGGCCCTGCCGCTGTAATTGCAGGTGTAGTGCTCTCCGGACTTCCGGCAGGCAGATTCTCCTTTGAGGGATTTTTGCCGATGAACAAAAGGATGAGGCGGGAAAGGATCGAATCGATCCGGGACGACACAAGGACACTGGTGTTTTATGAAGCGCCGCACAAGCTTCTGCACACGCTGAAGGATCTTCGCGCGGCATTCGGGAACCGGCGGATATCGATCGCAAGGGAGCTGACAAAGAAGTTTGAGGAGATCAGGCGTACAACGCTGGACGATGCCATTGGCATTTATGAAAATGAAGCACCGAAGGGAGAATTCGTTCTCGCCCTGGAAGGCGCAGATAAGCGGATGCTGGAAGAAGCAGAGATAAGGAACTGGGATGAAATAAGCATAGAGGAGCATGTGCGTATGTATATGGAAAGCGGCATGGACAAGAAGGATGCGATGAAAAAGGTCTCTGAAGACCGAGGCATCAGCAGAAGGGACGTATACAGCAGCCTGATCGGCAAGGACGGTAATATAAAAGCCCGATGAATTTTCACCGGGCTTTCTTTATGCTTTCGCTTATTTTCTGAGTTCCTTCATGCAGGACGGGCAAATGTTCTTGCCTTTGTAAGTAGTAACATCTCTGGCGTCGCCGCAGAATATGCATGCAGGTTCATACTTCTTCAGTATGATCGTAGATCCATCGACATATATTTCGAGAGCATCTTTTTCAGCAATATCAAGAGTCCTTCTTAACTCTATGGGAAGTACGACTCTTCCAAGCTCATCAACTTTTCTTACTATACCTGTAGACTTCATATTCTTTCCTCCTAAATTAACATTATTCGACAATCTTCCTTAAAAATATACTAGCATAAATTCCAGTATACGTCAACAATTAATTTAAAGATATTCAAAAAAATGTTATGGAAAAATTAGTGAAAAAATTAACGCCGTCTTTGGATAAACTTGTGAAAGCGTGCGTTTTCAATGGTTTCAGCAATGAGCAATTATTGATTGGCTTGAAATGCAGATTTTCCGGCCTGAAAAACAAAGGAGAATAGCCATATTTTAACTGGTAAATTAGTTTGCCCAAAATATACAAAATTCGACATTGCATCACACTAATGCATCCAGGCATTTTGTAATTAATGCATCCTCAAGAAAATATAAATTATGAAAGAGATATTTCTGATATGTCGTACAAGGTCTGCCGCGGATCATATCCGGGAGGGATTTGAGTGGATTATGTCTGGGCCGGTTTGCTGGTCATAGGATTTATTGCGGGTATACTGAACGGAAGGCTGGAAGAAGTGACAAAGGCAGCCTTCAGTTCTGCCGGAAGAGCTGTTGAACTGAGTATAGGACTGCTGGGTATGATCTGCCTCTGGTCCGGACTGATGAGGATAATGAAAGA
>CAZQUQ010000048.1:0-6339 GCA_964596445.1 uncultured Oscillospiraceae bacterium | reverse complement strand
TATGAATCTCTCCTTTTTTACAACCGTGTCATTATATGCAATACCGCTCATCATCATTGTTATACTAGTATCCGGCATACTCCGGAAAGTCAGGATCTATGAAGCATTTACACAAGGTGCTTCGGAAGGTATAACAACGGTGGTCAAAGTACTTCCGACGCTGGTGGGTATTCTTACGGCGGTAGGAGTATTCAGAGCATCTGGTGCGCTGGACTTCATCATTCAGCTGCTTGCTCCTGCAGCATCTTTGCTGGGGATCCCGGCCGAAGCCCTGCCTCTGGCTCTGCTGCGCCCTGTATCAGGCAGTGCATCGCTGGCTCTTGTGTCAGACATCATCGCAAGATACGGCCCCGACTCATATGTGGGAAGAGTCGTGAGTACGATGATGGGTTCCACTGAGACTACATTTTATACTCTTGCGGTTTATTACGGCTCTGTGGGGATCAGGAACATAAGGTATACACTTGGAGCAGCGCTTATTGCTGACGGTATCAGCGTCATTGCCTCAGCCTGGATATGCGCACTTGTTTTTGGCCGCTGAAGCATTGATCTGTGCATATGGTCCCGGCAGTTATTTTATGAAGCGGAGCATCCTCATGAGTGATGTAAAATTACAGTAGGATTGTAATGTGCTTCTTCTGATTATGTTTGATATTGCTATCCTAAGCATTCCGAAGCTTGCTTCGCGTTCCGTCATATACAGCGAAGCGGCAAGCTTCATCAGGCGGATATACAGGTTTCCGTCTTTCAGCTTCAAAAAGGCCTCTTCTGCCTTGCTGCCAAAAAACAGAAGCCTGTCTTCGCATTCCTTCAGGTTTTGATAGAACGATGAGAAATTCAGTTCATCTGTTCCCAACGATGCCCGTGAACCGATAAGTGAATCCAGCATCGAGATGTAGCCGCACAACCATGGAAAACATGCTTCATCCAGCAGCCGTATCTCTTCCGCCGATATGTCACGAACACAAGCCGCTGCAAACATCACCGCTATTCCGAGGAATGTGTCCGTACAGGCGCAGAATTCCCAGCAGCTTAATTCCTGATAACGCTTGATATAGTTGCTGCTCCATGTTTTGAGCAGATCCTTGCTGATCACTGCCGGATAATGCCTGTATGACTGCAGATCTATATATAGCTGCATGTATTTCTTTATTTTGCTTGCGGCCTGTGCGAATGACGGCAGGATGGCCAGATGGAGCCTGCATTGTTCCGCACTGCACTGTGGAGTGGTGTGTACCTTGACAGGCCCGTGTTCACTGCCTGTACGCAGATTACATTTTTCCGGATCCCTGAGATCGCATGCAAGGCTCCTTGAAGGATCTGCGGCGCATGACAGGCAGTTCATAAGCTTTCGGATCTCAAGTTCGTCGCGGATATCCTTCCTTTTACGGTAATCTTCTATGGCTTCGTCCATAGAGTAAAGCAAAAGCATGAACGAGAGATAACTCACCGGTTCAACGCCGGGAAGCATGGAAAACATAAGGCTGCAGAGCTTTTCTGTGCTGAACCTGCCGGTTCCTGTCCTGCTGCCTGCTGTGTTATTCCCGGCGAATACGGGTATACAGGGCTCATGCTTTTTTTCTATGATATATTGCTGCCTGTGCGCTTCCGGCAGTATTTCTCTTATGAATCTTATCAACTCAAAAGCGATATCTGTCAGCTGTCCCACGAGCAACGCCCCCTTTGCACGGTTACGGCGGGAGATGTGTATCCCGGATGGATTACTCCTTTACCATAATATTTATTCTGGCGGAACCTTATTTATCCATTGCATATCCCATTTGCATACGGACATTGGATAACAGTGATCGATCCCGGGATCAACGGGTCCGTTCCGGCCAAATATTGCTTGAAAAATATGAGTTCAAACGTTATAGTAAAATAAGACTGGAATGTTCATGATTTGATTATAATGTATATCATAAGAATGCATTGGAGAACCTCTGCAGAAGCATATGGCGGAGATAACGGAAACATACATATTGGAGGCATTGGAAATGGATAAGAAAACCTTTTACATTACCACACCCATATATTACCCAAGCGACAAGCTGCATATAGGGCACTCGTACACAACGGTGGCGGCAGATGCCATCTCAAGGTATAAAAGGCTCCGGGGCTATGATGTCATGTTCCTGACCGGAACGGATGAACACGGGCAGAAAATACAGCGCAAGGCCGAAGCCAAGGGCGTAACGCCAAAGCAATATGTGGATGAGATAGTCTCCGGGATAAAAGAGCTATGGAAACTGATGAAAATCACCAATGACAGGTTCATCAGGACGACAGACAAGGAACATGAGGCTGCCGTACAGAAAATTTTCAAGAAACTGTATGACAACGGAGACATCTACAAGAGTGAGTATGAAGGCTGGTATTGCACGCCCTGCGAGTCCTTCTGGACAAAAACGCAGCTTAATGAAGGCAAATGCCCCGACTGCGGAAGGGAAGTGGAATTGACCAAGGAAGAGAGCTACTTCTTCAGGCTTTCCAAATATCAGGACAGGCTTATAAAGCATATCGAAGAAAACCCGGATTTTATCCAGCCGGTATCAAGACAGAACGAGATGCTGAGCAACTTTCTCAGGCCCGGTCTTGAAGACCTTTGTGTTTCGAGGACTACCTTCAACTGGGGGATCCCGGTGTCGTTCGATGATAAGCATGTGGTCTATGTGTGGATAGACGCACTTTCGAACTATATAACCGCATTGGGGTATCTGTCCGGCGATGAATCTGCATACCGCAGATATTGGCCGGCGGATGTCCACCTCGTCGGAAAGGAGATAGTAAGGTTCCATACCATCATATGGCCGGCGATGCTGATGGCTCTTGGCGAACCTCTGCCGAAACAGGTATTCGGACACGGCTGGCTGCTCCTTGAAGGAGGCAAGATGTCAAAATCAGTGGGAAATGTAGTAGACCCTGTGGTTTTGATAAGCAAATACGGTCTTGATTCCATAAGATATTTCCTGCTGAGGGAGGTTCCGTTCGGCTCCGACGGCGTTTTCTCCAATGAAGCGCTCATTCAGAGGATCAACTCCGATCTGGCCAACGATCTGGGCAACCTGCTGAGCAGGACTGTCGCGATGATAGACAAGTATTTCGGAGGCATCCTGCC
Organism: uncultured Oscillospiraceae bacterium; assembly: GCA_964596445.1. Taxonomy (GTDB): domain Bacteria; phylum Bacillota; class Clostridia; order Acetivibrionales; family DTU013; genus DTU013. Next base: position 3,221 of record CAZQUQ010000048.1, on the reverse strand, counting down.
GGAACAGCGGCAGGAGGGTGAGTTTGACGACGATCTGATATCGGTGTATTCACAGCTTCCGCATAAGGTCGAAGAACTCATGGACAATCTCCAGTTCAGCACTGCACTGGCGGAGATATGGAAGGCCATATCGAGGACCAACAAGTATATCGATGAGACAATGCCGTGGGTGCTTGCCAAATCTGAGGAAAACAAGCCAAGACTGGCAGCTGTCATGTACAATCTGGCAGAGAGTCTCAGGATAGTATCCATACTTATTCAGCCTTTCATGCCTGAAACACCGGAGAAGATATGGCAGCAGCTCGGCATAGCTGCAGGCTGTGCGACCGAATGGGACAGCGCCAAACAATGGGGCGGTTATCCGGCCGGCATACCGGTGAACAAGGGAGAAGCTTTATTCCCCAGGATAGATATAAAAAAGGAACTGGAAGAACTCGGGGCAATGTCGGCGGATGCAGGAGCAAAGGCTGCGGACAAAGGACAGGGAATTGCTGCAGAAGTCATACAGCCAGCCGGAAGCAAAAAGACAGAGAACGGGAACACCGGAGCTTCTAATAAGCATGACAGTAAAGACGATAAAAGCGCAAAAGCTCAGATTACAATAGATGATTTTGCAAAGCTGGACTTAAGAGCAGCAAAGGTCCTTGAGGCTGAAAAGGTCGAGGGATCGGACAAGCTGCTCAAGCTCAAGGTCGAACTGGGAAATGAGACAAGGCAGGTGGTTTCGGGAATCGCAAAGCATTATGCACCTGAAACGCTTGTGGGCAAAACAGTGATCCTGGTGGCAAACCTCAAGCCTGCCAGGCTGAAAGGAATAGAATCACAGGGGATGATACTTGCTGCTTTGGACGGTGATTCTCTTGTGGTGGCAACGCTGGACGGACCGGTAAGCAGCGGATCGCAGGTTGGCTGAATGTGCGTCCGGCCGGGTTTGTTGCAGTACCTGCGATTATAATATATAATAATGATAATACCTGCTTGGACTATCCAGAGGTGCCGAATGCTATTTGATACACATGCACATTATTATGATGCACAGTTTTACAACGGAGTAGAAGAGGCGATAGCCAGAGCCAGAGAAAACGGAGTGGGATACATCCTTACAGCATCCTGCGATGTGGCATCATCGGTAGAGAATATTTCGCTTACGCAGAAGTACGACATATTTTATGCTGCCGTAGGAGTACATCCGCATAATGCGGCCGACCAGAACAGCAGAGTCCTTACGGCTATCGCTGAATTTGCCACATACCCCAGGGTAGTTGCAATAGGTGAGATAGGGCTGGACTATTATTATGACAATTCGCCCCGTGATGTGCAGAAAACATGGTTTGCCAAACAGATAGCACTTGCGCGGAAGGTGAAGCTCCCTATAATAGTCCATGACAGGGATGCACATGAGGACACGGTCAGCATACTGAAAAGCGAAAACGCCGCAGACACGGGCGGCGTATTGCATTGCTTCACCGGCAGCGTAGAGATGGCAAGACAGGTTATGGACCTTGGCTTTATGATATCGATAGCAGGTCCTGTGACATTCAAGAACGCAAGAAAGATATTGGAAGTAGTGAAATTTGTCCCTGATGATATGCTTCTCATAGAAACAGACTCGCCGTACCTGACACCGGAGCCTTACAGAGGCAAAAGGAATGAGTCTGCCTACGTGAAGCTGATAGCAGAGAAGATCGCGAAGATCAAAGGCAGATCCGTTGAATACATCGAAGAGACCACAACATCCAATGCAAAGAAGCTGTTTGGGATTCAATAAAATTATTGGACCGGTGGTGTGATATGAAAAAATTTATCCTTGTGATGGTATTTGCTCTCCTTATCGCCTTATTTATAGCATTCAACTATCTCATCTGGGACAGGGAAAGCAACCTGGCTGAAATCAAGAATCTTCAGACGATCAATGCAAGCTATGATGCCAGCATCAGCGTTCAAAAAAGGGAAATAAACTCGCTCGAGGAAGAAGTAAGCAGCCTCAGGGAGCGTATTCGACAGCTCGAGCAGGAAAATGAACAGCTTCTGAAGGATAAGGATCTTGCAGTCGACGCGTGGAATCAGGCGGAAGCATCACTGAGAGGCAAAATCGATTTTATCAATGTGATAAAGGAATATACTGATATACAGTTCCTGGCCAACCCTGTCATATTGTGGGCGGAAGCCATCAACAGCGGAAACTTCCAGGAGGCGTACCAGATCGAATATGAGAGCCTTCCGGCCGGTGAAAGGACAGTCAGTTTGGCTGCGTATACAGAGAGAATGAAGGTTTCCGTCACCCAAATAGAGATAACCGACATCAGGATCGACAAACTGAGAGGCTCCGGCAACGGCGACATATACCTCAATATCAGGTTTAATGTGAAATTACCGGAGGATGTGGACATAAAGAATGCCCGTTTTGCCGAAGGCGAAAATGAAATGTATGTGAAGGTAGATTATTCCAAGGATAAGAAAGCCTTTATCATATCATCGATGAACATTTACTGACCTGTCTTAAGTTACATAAAAAATTCTCACATAATATTATAGCCCTCATATAATGATACTGAAGTGTACCGGAGCCGGAGGAATCATTATATGAAGGAAGATGTAAGAATGAGAAATATAAGAAACGCCGTTCCCGGCGGGACCATGCCGCAGGTCGGCGCAATGCAGCAGATGCAGGCTGTGCCGAAAACAGCGCCTGCACAGACCGCTCCCAAAGTATCACCTGCACAAACATCCCCTAAAGCATCGCCTGCCCAGACGGAACCCAAAGCATCGCCTGCCCAGATGGAACCCAAAGTATCGCCTGCCCAGGCAATGCCCAATGTATCACCTGCCCAGACTATGCCTGATATGATGCCGATGAAGACAGATGCAAATATGGGTCCCATGCAGCCGTTCCAGGACGACATGCCCGTACTGGCCGGACCTGCCGGCATGATGCCGTCGATGATGAACCAGATACCGATCATGTGCTGCCCGTACCTGATGAACATGCAGTGTCCAATGCTTTATGGAGCCAATACCATGGGAATGAACATGATGAGCAATATGATGCCGTATACAGGCAATGCAGGACCCGTGGCGGGTGCTGCAAACAACATGTATGCGCTGCCGTCAATGGGAGCCATGCCGCCGATGAACAACCAGTACTTCCCCATGGGGGGCATGGATTATTAGCCGCCCGCCATGTTTATTTTCTGCCGGATCTTATCTTTTCGAGCTGCTCA
>CAZQUQ010000047.1:12632-17785 GCA_964596445.1 uncultured Oscillospiraceae bacterium | reverse complement strand
GGGCTTCTTAATGAAGCTGCTCTGCTTTTCCGCAATCTTGAGCTTCCCGAGCAGGAGGACGGCGCAGCCGGTGCAGCCATACTTGATCTGCCGGATATTCAGTCGATCACCTTATTTGTCCGAAGATTTCTGGAGAAGCTGCAGAACACGGTCAAGAGCGTAAGGACAAATACGGATGAATATGTTTTGAAAAGGGTACAGCAAATAATCAGCGAGAAATACATGCAGGATATTAATATCAGGACTATCGCTGCCGATGTATACCTTTCTCCCAACTATCTGGGGAGTATTTTCAAAAAATGCACAGGCAGTTCACTGAACGACTATCTTTGCCGGTACAGACTGGAGAAAGCCAGGGAAATGCTGCTCCTTCCGACAAACAAGGTAAGCTGTGTGGCAAGAGCTGTGGGCATTCCAAATGTATCATACTTCTGCACTCTTTTTAAGGATATGTTCGGTATAGCGCCGGGAGAGTACCAGGAGATCAACTCCCGTAGCGGTGCGAAGTGATTTGTATTGATTATTGAAATAATCATTGTTTTTTAATATATACCTTTGTTGCCTCCGTACACTACAATTTATGTATAGCGTGGAAAAAGTACGGAGGTGTAATGATGCACAGCGACATTGAGACAGTACGTAATGAAGCGGCACCAACCCCGGCAGTCAAACCGGAAAAAATGAAAAACACCGGTTTCAAGCTGTTTTTAATGATTACGCCATTTCTTGTCCTGACATTTATCTTTTCATATTTTCCTCTTTATGGCTGGGTCTACTCCTTCTTTAATTACAGACCGCCGCTTAAGCTTTCACAGTGTGATTTTGTCGGCCTGAAGTGGTTTACCATGCTTTTTGGCAATGCGGGGCAGGTCAGGCAGATTTTGAGCATAATGCGCAATACCTTTGCGATGAGCGGTCTGGGGATCCTGACATCGGTTTTGCCGGTCATATTTGCAGTATTTCTTACAGAAATCAAGGTAAAGCCTTTCAAAAAGTTCGTTCAGACCTTTACTACGATTCCTAACTTCATAAGCTGGGTGCTTGTTTATTCAGTTGCATTCTCTCTGTTTTCCAACAGCGGCATGGTTAACAATATTATCAAGTCGCTGGGTCTTATCGACCAGCCGATCAAATTTCTTGATTCCGATGATTTCACCTGGCTCAAGATGTGTCTCTGGGGCGTATGGAAAGGGCTCGGCTGGAGTGCGATCATGTATATAGCCGCCATAGCCGGTATCGACCAGGAGCTTTATGAGGCCGCAACTGTTGATGGTGCAGGCCGTTTTGGACTCATGTGGCATATTACGCTGCCTGGACTGATGCCGACATACTCGGTGCTGCTCCTGCTTCAGGTCGCAGGTTTCCTAAACAATGGACTCGATCAGTATTATGTGTTCCAGAACGCATTCAACAGAGAACATATCCAGGTACTCGATTTGTATGTATTCAACATAAGCGTCGGAGGATCAAACATGTACTCGCTGGCGACAGCTCTGAGCATGCTAAAAAGTATCATCAGCGTCGTGCTGCTCTTTTCTGTCAACAGGATGTCCAAATTTGTCCGCGGCGAGACTATCGTTTGAGGAACGGGGTGTATGTAGAATGGTCAAGAACTTTTACAGAAAAAATGCAGGAAGTGTCATGTTCAACATCATCAATTATACAGCTTTTGCCCTGTTCACTCTTATCTGTATTTACCCGTTTTATTACCTGATTATCAATACGATCAGTGCGAATGATATGAGCGAAAATGGCCTCATCAATTTCCTGCCAAAAGGCATCCATCTCAAAAACTATATTGAAGTCCTTAAACTGAGAGGACTTGGGCAGGCGGCCGTGATATCCATACTCAGGACAGTGATCGGGACAGTGCTCACTGTCATGGCATCCGCATTTCTCGGCTTTATGTTTACGCAGAAAAAAATGTGGAAGCGAAAGCTCTGGTACAGGTTCATGGTGATCACGATGTATTTTAATGCCGGCCTGATCCCTACATTTATAACGATGCACCTGCTCGGGCTTACGAACACCTTCTGGGTCTATGTCATACCAGCGATAGTACAGCCGTTTAATGTGATACTGGTAAAGACGTATCTCGAATCGATACCGGAATCGCTGCAGCAGGCGGCTGAAATCGACGGGGCGGGGATCATGAGGATATTCATACAGATAATGCTGCCGCTCTCACTGCCGATACTGGCAACGATCGCGATCTTTTCGGCAGTCGGTCAATGGAACTCTTTCCAGGATACATTAATATATATCACCGATCAGAAGTTATATTCGCTGCAATATGTATTGTACCAGTATATCAATCAGTCCAACTCACTGGCCCAGCTAATCAGGACCAGTACGATAACCAGCAGTGAGGCGATGCTGGCGCTTGCTACCAAGCAGACGCCGACATCCGTCAGGATGACTGTTTCGGTTATAGTTGTCATCCCGATACTGCTCGTTTATCCATTTTTCCAGAGATTCTTTATCAAGGGCATAATGATAGGCTCTGTAAAGGGTTGATCAGCAATTGAGCGGAGCCGCAGGCCGGCATCCGTTTAAATTGGAGAAAAATAAGGAGGTATAAGTAATGAAGAAATTTTCTGTCAAGATCCTTTGCTGCCTGCTTATGATCTGTATGGTCATAACGGCTGCGGCAGGCTGCGGTGCTGAGAAGACAGGAGACCAGGGAAACAGCGGGACAACTCCGTCGGACAGCACATCCACAAACACGGGCGGTGATACCAAAGCATCGGATGATCAGGTATCCGCCGTCAATCCTTATGAAAAATTCATCACCATCGACATCTTTGACAGCCAGGCAAATTACCAGGGTATCGCAAGCGGTTGGTTTGCCGAGTATGTCAAGAAGAAATTCAACATGGAGATGAATATCATTGCTCCTAATGTGGCAGGCGGAGGAGACACCCTTTTCCAGACGCGTTCCGCTGCCGGCAATCTCGGAGATATCGTTATGATCGGTTCCGAGAACGGAAGACTTGAAGATACCATCAAGGCCGGGCTGATCTATGATATCACCGACATGGTCAAGGCCAGCGAGCATCTGAATCAGTATCCCCGTGCAATAGAGATGATCCAGAATCTCATCAAGTCGGACAGGATATATGCTATAGCTTCACAGGCATCGGACAATTCGCCTACGACTCCGTCCGAAGGTCTGGACCTGACTTACGGCCCCTATATCCGCTGGGATCTGTATATGGCTTTGGGTGCTCCCGAACTGAACACTCTCGAGGATCTGCTCCCTGTTCTCAAGCAGATGCAGGATATGAATCCTACAAGCGATTCAGGCAAAAAGGTTTATGGATTATCCCTTTTCAAGGATTGGGACGGCAACATGATGTGTCTGGCAAAACAGCCGGCATGTATGTATGGCTATGACGAGAACGGCTTCCAGCTCCTTTCAGCGGACGGGAAGACAACACAAAGCATCATTGACGACAATTCCGAGTATGTGAGATCACTGAGATTCTTCTTCAAGGCCAACCAGATGGGCATACTCGATCCTGACTCTCCGACGCAGAACTGGGATACGCTCTTTGCGAAGTACTCCGACGGAGCAGTTTTGTGGTCTCCATGGCCGTGGCTCGGTCAGGCGGCATACAACACTGTTGAACGCAAGGCTGAAGGGAAGGGCTTCATGTATGCGCCTGTAAAGGATATGAAAATATTCTCATATGGCTGCAAGCCCGGCGACAAATATGTCATCGCTGTCGGCTCACAGGCACAGGATCCTCAGAGGATGGTCGACTTCATCGACTGGCTGTATTCACCTGAAGGCATTATGTACTCCTGTGCTCAGACATCCGGAACCTGCGGACCTGAAGGCCTGACCTGGGAAATGCAGGATGGAAGGCCTGTACTTACAGAGTTCGGCAAGAGAGCATTCTCCGGGGACGACAAGCTGACGATGCCGGACGGATGGGGCAGCGGGACGTACAAGGATGGTATCTCGCAACTGAATTACCAGGCAGTGTCCACCCTCAACATCAATCCTGCGAACGGGCAGCCTTACAATTACACTTTGTGGCCATCCGTACTCGAATCCAACGTTACTCCGCTCGATAAGTCATGGCAGGATTTCATGGGTGCTCAGACTACTCTTGAGTACCTGACGAAGAACAACATGTTCGTAGTTGCAGCCGGCAACAATTATATCCCAGCTGCTGCACCGGCAGAGATCGACGCTGCACGCAACCAGTGCAAGCAGATCATCATAGCGGAGTCCTGGAAGATGGTATTTGCCAAGGATGAGGCGGATTTCAACAGCATCCTCAAGAATATGCAGGAAACTGTAAAAGGCCTTGGTTACGACGAAGTCCTGGCATTCGACCAGAAGATATCTGAAGAGACAAGAGCCGCACGTGAGGCTGCATTGAAGTAAGCAGAAACACATTGGTTTCCACAGATGCCACATATAGGAGGGGCTGACCCAAAAGGTGCTTGACCTGAAAGGGCAGCCCTTCCGGCATATATATTTGGATACACATAATTGTTATTGCATAGTATTTTTGGTATCATATACATATATGACCGTATATATGAAGCACTGCTGCATGGGGGTTAAAGATGAAAATTCCCGGAATCTGTACAATCATTTCTGCAGGCATTGTCCTGTCCATGCTCGTTTCACTTCCGTCTGCCTGCGGCAGAGTCCCGGCTCGGGATGCCGGCGGCACCGTCGATACGTCTGCCGATACCGCTGAAAATACAGGGAGTGGAAATTTATCCGACGAGGAACTATACAAGATAGAAGTTTTTACGATGCTTGGCAATTATTCCGGAAAGCAGACAGGCTGGTTTGCAAAGGTAATAAAGGATAAATTCAATATAGAGATGAACCTGATAGCCTCCAATGTGGAAGGCGGCGATGCCAGATTCTCTACGCGTCTGTCCTCCGGTGATCTGGGCGATATAGTGGTCTTCGGCAATGACGATTCCAAATATCTGGACTCCATTTCGTCCGGCTGCCTGCTGGATATGACAAGAAACGGCCTGCTTGAAACTTACGGCCAGGAAATAACAGCCAATTATCCCAAGGTGCTTCAAAAAGCGAAGGTCAATTTCGGAAACGGGATAAGCGTTTACGGGCTTGGATATAATGCCGCAAACATGTCCGGCGGACCTGCCGAAGGCGA
>CAZQUQ010000047.1:0-12532 GCA_964596445.1 uncultured Oscillospiraceae bacterium | reverse complement strand
GCAGGAGATGAATATCAAAGCATCCTCGACCCTGACGGGTTCTATATCAGGTGCCTCAGACTTTACTTTAATGCCAATCAGATGGGTTTGCTGGATCCGGACTCCATATCGCAGAAATATGAAAACGCGATAAACAAGATGAAAGACGGACAAGTACTATTCTCATGGTTCCCATGGATGGACAATATATATAATACGCTGGAGAGGCAGGAGCAGGGTAAAGGCTTCAGACTGGTGCCATTCCAGGAGGAAGTCATATATTCCATCGGCTATAATCCTTACGGCGGGGACAGGCTGATATCCATCGGTTCCAACGCCGAGTACCCCGAACGGATAATGAAGCTGATAAACTGGATGTATTCGCCTGAAGGCTATCAGACGATGAAGACGGGTCCCCGCGGACTAACATGGGATGTAGATGAAAAAGGAAAGCCGTACATTACCGAATATGGGAAGAAAGCGCTGCCGAGCAATCCGGAACCGGTGCCGGCCGAATTCGGAGGAGGAAATTTCAAGGACGGTCAGAATCAGATGAATATCGAGCCAATACAGGCGACGTCGATAAATCCTGTGACCGGCGAAGCATACGATTATCATCTGTGGACATCCTACCTCAACAGTACTCCGACAAAGCTTGTAAGAGACTGGAGAGAAAAAATGGGAGCTTTGACGGCAAAGGATTATTTTGAGAAAAATGGACGATTAGCGGTTGCAGAACCTGTATTCACCGGCAAACCTCCCGAAACCATGGACAAGACTCTTGACCAGAAAAGGGGCCAGGCCGCCAATATTATCAGGCAATACTCATGGAAAATGGTATTTGCGAAAGATCAGAGTGAATTCGACCTGCTTCTGAATGAAATGATCATAAAGGCAAAAAATCTCGGTTATGATGACGTATTGAACTGGAACATCGAGCAGGCGAAGAAAATCGCCGAATGGAAGAAAAGAAATTGATGCGGCCGCTTATTGCGGGGCATCACGTTCAGGTTTGAATATCAGGACTGAAAGAGGCGGCACACAAATTTCCAGAGAATACGGCATCCCGTCACGGCCATCGGCTGTTGCCCGCACTCCGCCCAGATTGCCTGCATTGCCGCCGCCATATATTTCCGAGTCGCTGTTGAGGATCTCCTTGTAGAATGTGTTAAACGGAACGCCTATTTTGTAGGAACTATGCAACACCGGAGTAAAGTTGCAGACGAATATCAGAATCTCCTTCCCGTCGGAACTTCTGCGGATAAATGCGAAGATACTGTTGTCAGAGTCATTGCAATTGATCCACTCAAAGCTGCTATGGCTGGAATCCGTCTCATGCAATGCCTTTTCTGTTTTGTAAAGTCTGTTCAGATCGCGGACGAAATCCTTCAGCCTGCTGTGCGTTTCATAGTCGAGGAGATTCCAGTCAAGACCTTTTTTGAAATCCCATTCAATGAACTGACCGAACTCGTTTCCCATGAACATGAGCTTTTTGCCGGGATGTCCATACATGAAGCCATAAGATGCTCTGAGCCCTGCGAATTTCTGCAGGTAGTCCCCCGGCATTTTGCTTAACATTGAGCGCTTGCCATGTACTACTTCATCATGGGAAAGCACCAGTATGAAGTTTTCGCTCATGGCATACATAATTGAGAATGTGATCAGGTTATGATGATACCTGCGATAGATCGGATCCATGCTGACATATCTGAGGAAGTCATTCATCCATCCCATGTTCCATTTATACGAAAAGCCCAGTCCGCCTGCATAAGGGGGTTTTGTGACCATCGGCCACGAGGTCGATTCCTCGGCGATCATCATTATACCCGGGAAATGGCTATAGACTGCCGAATTTAGCTGTTTCAGAAATTCAACGGCGCTAATGTTCTCATTACCGCCATATTTGTTCGGGATCCATTCGCCCTTCTTCCTGCCATAGTCAAGATAGAGCATGGATGCTACGGCGTCGACCCTGATGCCGTCGACATGGAATTTCTCAAACCAGAAGACCGCGTTGGAAATAAGGAAGCTTCTGACTTCATTTCTTGTATAATTGAATATCAGCGTGCCCCAATCGGGATGTTCGCCCTGCCGGGGGTCAAGATGTTCATAAAGAGCGGTGCCGTCAAACCTTGCAAGGCCATGGCCGTCTTTCGGGAAATGTGCAGGCACCCAGTCGATGATAACTCCAAGGCCGCTTTCATGGCACTTGTCGACAAGGTACATGAAATCCTCCGGACGGCCGTATCGGCTGGTGACTGAATAATAGCCCGTGACCTGATAGCCCCAGGAATCATCGAGGGGGTGTTCAGATACCGGCAGCAGCTCGATATGTGTATAGCCCATGCTGGCTGCGTAAGATACCAGTCTGTCGGCATATTCTCTGTAAGTGAGGAAATCGCCGGCTTCGGTGCGTGCCCATGAGCCCAGATGCACTTCGTAGATCGATATGGGTTTGTTGAACGTGGTTCCGGCATCTCTGGCTTTGATCCATTTAGCATCATGCCATTTATATGTATCAAGATCGGTGACTATTGAAGCCGTGCCCGGCCGAAGCTCGCTGAAAAATGCATAAGGATCCGCTTTGAGGATGATCTCGCCCGAATGGGTCCTTATTTCGTACTTATACATTTCGCCGGGCCCTATGCCTGGAATAAAGACAGCCCATACTCCTGAGCCTTCAACAGGCTCCATCGGATGGCAGCGTCCGTCCCAGCCGTTGTGGTCACATACCACGCTGACACTTTTTGCCGAGGGCGCCCAGACTGCAAAATGGGTGCCGGCCTGCCCGCTGATGGTTATCGGATGTGCGCCCAGCTTCTCATATATTTTGTGATGGCTGCCTTCATTAAATAAATGAAGATCGTAATCAGTTATAAATCTCACACTGTATATTTCCTTTTGAATACTGCAATGACATATCTGGACTGGCCCTGGTTCATATTTGTGTCAAAACAGCTGACAAGCTCCCAGCCTTCAGATCCCAGATAATTGAGTTCATTCTGGAATTGCTCCAGATCCAGAATGCCGCCCATAAATCCCTTTGCTTCAAATTGTACTGGCTGGTACTGCCATGCTTCCATTAATTATCACCTCATTTTTTTTTCGCCCGTATCCTGCTTCAGCTTTTTTCTGATGCAATATGGCTGCCATCTGCTGGTTTTATGGTACTCTATGCATTCGGCACATTTGCCGTGCCGGACACAGCTTTTTTTTCTGCACATGCATCCGTTGGTATTATTGGTTCCCACTTTGCTTTCCTTCCCTTTGCGATCGCCAGTGTCGACACATGTATGAACTTTATCATCCATACATTATTATACAATATAACGAGCCGAAAGGTATCCCTGTCTGTCATTTATGATAAAAAATTAACATATACTTTTTTTCGATATTATAGTAAAATAATTCTTGGCATACCTGCCAAACTTTATTACAGTGTGAAAACATCACTAAACAGAGCAGTTCCGGCAAAACCGGCAATTGACGACCGGTTTGTGAATACCGGTCTAAATCCATATATGAAAGGGGTCATAGAATGATTTATTCACATGAAGTTGAAAGAATGACGTGTGTGGCAAAGGGGCCCAACCATGGTCCTGCGCCGATCCCCCAGGAAGGGAAATGGGTACAGTCGAAGGAGATCAAGGATATATCCGGCCTTACGCATGGTGTAGGCTGGTGTGCGCCTCAGCAGGGAGCCTGCAAGCTCACGCTGAATGTTAAGGATGGGATAATACAGGAAGCATTGGTGGAGACAATTGGATGCTCCGGTATGACACATTCTGCTGCGATGGCTACTGAGATACTTCCCGGCAAGACGGTTTTGGAAGCTTTGAATACGGACCTTGTCTGTGATGCCATCAATACCGCGATGAGAGAACTGTTCCTCCAGATAGCATACGGCAGAACGCAGACTGCTTTCTCGGAAGGCGGACTTCCGATCGGCGCAGGCCTCGAGGACCTTGGAAAAGGCTTGAGAAGCCAGGTGGGTACTATGTATGGTACACTGGCAAAAGGACCAAGGTATCTGGAGATGGCGGAAGGCTATGTGACCCGCACCGCGCTTGACGAAAACAACGAGATCATTGGCTATGAATTTGTGCACCTCGGCAAAATGATGGATATGATCAAGAAGGGCATGGACGCCAATGAAGCCATAAAGAAAGCAACCAATAAGTACGGACGGTTTGATGAAGCTGTAAAGGTCATCGATCCGAGAGAAGAATAATCGGGGGAGGGTCAGAGACATGGCATTGTTTGAAAGTTATGATAGAAGGATAAACCAGATAAATGCGGCGCTGAGCAAATATGGCATCGCTTCGGTCGAAGAAGCAAAAAAAATATGCGATGAAAAAGGTGTGGATGCATATAACATCGTTAAGGGAATACAGCCAATATGCTTTGAAAATGCATGCTGGGCATACACTGTCGGTGCTGCAATAGCAATAAAGAAAGGCTGCAAAAAGGCTGCCGACGCTGCCGAAGCCATAGGTGAAGGCTTACAGTCATTCTGTATCCCGGGGTCTGTTGCCGATGACAGAAAAGTCGGTCTTGGACACGGAAATCTTGGAGCGATGCTCCTGCGCGACGAAACCAAGTGCTTTGCGTTCCTTGCAGGCCATGAGTCCTTTGCTGCTGCAGAAGGCGCCATCGGAATAGCAAAATCGGCAAACAAGGTCAGGACAGAGCCTCTCAGGGTCATACTCAACGGGCTCGGCAAGGACGCTGCCCAGATCATTTCGAGGATCAACGGCTTTACATATGTACAGACCAAATTCGACTACTTCACCGGAAAGCTTGAGATAGTCAGGGAAATTCCGTATTCGAAGGGTGAAAGGTCCAAGGTAAGGTGCTATGGCGCTGATGATGTCAGAGAGGGCGTCGCTGTAATGCATCTTGAAAAGGTTGACGTTTCCATAACCGGCAACTCCACCAACCCGACAAGGTTCCAGCACCCTGTGGCAGGCACTTACAAAAAGGAATGCTATGAACTCGGCAGGAAGTATTTCTCTGTCGCTTCCGGCGGCGGTACCGGAAGGACGCTCCATCCGGACAACATGGCGGCTGGACCGGCTTCATACGGCATGACCGATACAATGGGCAGGATGCACTCCGACGCACAGTTCGCGGGATCCTCTTCCGTGCCGGCACACGTTGAAATGATGGGCCTGATCGGTATGGGCAACAACCCGATGGTAGGTGCTACTGTTTCTGTGGCTGTTGCCGTGGAAGAAGCAATGAACAAATAATGACCATACTGTAAAAACAGGCTGTCCCGTCAGGGCAGCCTGTTTTCGTTTGAGGAAGATCTGATTTTCTGTATGTACACGTATTGTTGAAGCAGTCTGTAATTATGTACTATATATATAAATTCGCCGAAATTTATCCGAGTCCTGCTATTTCTGAATATATTTTTTCTTCGGTAATGCCAGCTTTTTTCAGCGGAAGTATTACATCGCCCTCAATATCGGGCTTATAGACTTTTAGTGCTGTAAACCTGCCTGTTATGTGATATTTTCCAAGCGATGCCGGGATAAGGACGGATTCCCCTGAAGTCACAGGCAGTTCGCCGCCTTCCCATGAGACAGACCCATCTCCCGATGTAAAAACATAAATATGGAATCTGCTCCCGTCTGCATTTTCATATACTATTCCGTCTATGTCGTATACTTCGGTACAGAAGTATTTATTTGCTGCGATGATTTTCTTCTTGCCAGCGCCGATTTTCTTTTTGCCAGCGCCGGGAATCGGCAGTTCAATTCCCGTGTATTTCTCTCTGCGGCCTGTGGAGCTGAAGTCTATTACCTGCAGTGCTTTTTCGATATGCAGTTCTCTGCCGACCCTGCCATAGTCGTATATCCTGTACGTGGTATCTGAATTTTGCTGGATCTCTGCCAGAATGATACCCTTGCCGATCGCATGGACCGTGCCTGCAGGTATATAGATGACATCGCCGGAATAGACTTCTATTGAGTTGAGGCAGCTTTCCACATCGTTCCTTGCAGCCGCTGCCTCGAAGCTTTCACGGGTAGTGCCCGGCACGACGCCATAGACCAGCCTTGCACCCGGCTTTGCATTAATAATGTACCACAACTCGGTTTTGCCGTATTCGCCGTTTTCATGTTTATGTGCGAACGCATCGTCGGGATGTACCTGTACCGACAGGTCGTTTTCGGCATCGATCAGCTTGACAAGCAGGGGGAATTTTTTGATATCCTGCTGCGGCAATGCTTTGCCTGCCAGTTCGCTGCCGAACATCGTCAGGAGCTCCGGAAGCGGAGTGCCTTCATAACAACCGTTTGCAACAATGCTTGAGCCATTCTTATGGCATGCGACCTCCCAGCTTTCAGCAACTATCCCTTCCGAGGGCAATGGCTTGCCGAGTATGGCCAGATTCCTGCCTCCCCATATATAATCCTTGTATAATGGCTTGAATTTCAGCGGATAAAGCATGGTCAACTCTCCGTAACCAATAATTGGTATGGGTATAGTATATAGCATCAATTCATATTATTCAACGGCTTGATTTTTGTTTCAAGTGCCCTGCTGATATGGTAAAATGGAAAATGTGCAAGAGGTTAAGGGACACTCCTCTGCAGGACGTATTCCTTTATGGATGAGGATTGTCACTGGAGGCTGGGATTATATGAGCAGCAATGCTGTTGAGGTCAGAGAGCTTACAAAAAAGTATGGCAGGAACACTGCGCTGCGAGGCCTGTCCTTCGATATCGGGAAGGATGAAATATTCGGCCTTTTCGGTCCGAACGGGGCAGGCAAATCGACTTTCATTTCGATTTTGGCGACGATCTGCAGGCCTACATCAGGAGATATCATCGTCAACGGCTTCAGTGTCTGCGGACAGCCGGAGAAGGTAAAAAGCGAGATAGGCTACGTGCCTCAGGATATAGCTCTGTATCCCATGCTGTCAGGCAGAGACAACCTGGATTTCTGGGCGGGGATCTACGGGCTTCGCGGCAAGCTCAAAAAAGAGAGGATCGCCGAGGCAGTCGGGGTGGCAAGGCTGGAAGACAGGATAAAGGATCGTGTATCGGAGTATTCGGGAGGCATGAAAAGAAGGCTCAATATCGCTGTATCGCTGATGCACCATCCAAGGATACTGGTTATGGATGAGCCGACGGTAGGCGTCGATATAGAGTCACGCAGATATATACTCGATGCGCTGGCCGAGCTGAAAAAGGAAGGAAGGACCATCATCTTCACCAGCCATTATATCGATGAGCTTGAGACGCTTTGCGACAGGATAGCGATAATGGACGAGGGAAGGATCCTTGCAGCAGGACCTGCGGACGAACTGAAAAGAAGCTATGGCGCCGAAGGGCTGGAGGCTGTGCTTATGAAGCTGAGAGCCGGATCCGAGCAGTGAAGGATGAGGACCGGGTTTAACGAGCGAAGTATGGGAGACGGATCTGACGAGTGAAGAATGAGATTCGGATCTAAGGAGTGAAGAATGACAGCAGGATCCAACGTGTGAAGAATGAGAACCTAATTCAATAAGTGAAGAATGAGAGCCGGATCTAGTGAATATTGAATGAGAGCCGGATCTAGTGAATATTGAATGAGAACCGGATCTAGGGAGTGAAGGAAATGAAACCTCGCTGGAGAATTCTGATTATTATCGCAGCGGCGGCCATATTTTTAGCCGCTCTGATCTATTCTATCGTTTTGCGGTTTACGAAGAAAAGCACTGCGGAGCTATATATTGCAGCCGAAAAGAAGGCATTCAGCGAAATGGCTGAAAATATAGAAAAGCAATATGTTGCTTTTATGAACAAGCAAAAGCCTTTTATGGAGACTGTAAACAGCAGCAGGACGGAGTTCACCGCAAATATTACAGGCGGTGCGGAATCCTTTGGGCTTGACGATGCAGGAGCCATTTCCGGCATATTGAAAAAATCCAAGCTCATCACAGAGACAAAAAGAAATCCGGATAAGGGGATCTCAGCTGTGCGGGCGGACCTGCTGATCGAAAAGGCACCTTTTATCAATGCACAGCTTTTTTCCGACCGTGATTCCGCATGGCTGTCGGTACCGGATATTCTGCCCGACAGGTATTTCAGCATAAGGTGGGATACGCTTGATGAGCTGTATGAAAGGTTTTCGATACCTGTAAGGCCGATGAAGCTTGTCAGCGGAAGAGAGATTGCCGCCAGGCTCTCCTTTGACGGAGCATCGTTCATGGAATCAGCCGGAAAGCTGGGAGACATATATGTCGGTTACCTGACAGAAGAAACAATCATTGATAACGGTGTAAGGACGATACCCATCGGTGAGAGCCAAACCGAATGCAGTGAAATACTTGTCATGCTGGATGAAGAAAAAGCGTCTGCATTGCTGAGGGAACTGCTGACGGCGATATCCGATGACGAGGTGCTGCTGCAGTATACATATAGCAACTTTGCGAACATATCTGAATTACTGGACGATGCGGGATTATTCCGGCTGTTCGGCTTTCTTGATGACAACGGGATAATAATGTTGAACGACTACGAAAGGGAACTGCTTGGGAAATTCAATGTCAGAAACGACATAGACGGATTCAGGGAAAAGCTTAAAAAGACAGCAGCTTCATACCGGCTCAGGGACGGACTCAAAATGAAAGTTAAGTTGGACAGGAACGGAGATTTGCTGCTCCGGGAAGTGCATCTGGACTTTTGGAATATTGCAGGCGGAGATTCATTCAAGGCCGATATCAGGGCAGGCGGCGGAAGTGATGCATCGGACGGCGGCAAATATATGCTGGCCGGGATCACTGTCGAGGAATACAGCTCAGGTGCCGGCAGCAGTTCGGATAATGGTTCAGGCAGCAACACAGGCACCGGCAGCAGTTCAGACACCGGTTTAGTCAGTAATTCAGGCAATAGTTCAGGCAGCAGTTCGGACAGCAACGCAGGTGCCGGCAAAGGCGATGGTTCGGGCGGCAGCTCAGTTACTGGCGAAGGCAACAGTTCCGGCAACAGTTCCGGCAACAGTTCCGGCAGGATAACCGAGCTGCTGATCACATCTTCGAATAATGGCACCGAGGGAAAACAGACAGAAGAAAGCATAGAAATAATGTATGCAGTGACACCCGCCGGCGGCGTGAAGTCTGAGGTGGATATCAGCATCGATATCTCGGGCAGGACCGATGAAAAGACGTTGAAGAGGTTAAGCAGCATAAATTTCCTGGCAACTGTTTCCGGCGATTTCGGAGAAGGCAGAATTAAGGCCGAGATAGAAAATACGGCCTGGGAGAACAAGAAGCTCAATAAATCCAACAGCACAACAGACATAAAGGTGGATGCCGATCTTCCGTTCCTTGGCATCAACGGCTTCTCCGCATCAGCAGGCATTGCGAATGAAGACAGCTTTGGCATTGATGATTTCCAGCTGCCGGACTTTGAGAAGGCAGTGGTAACAGATATATACGCCGCTTCCGATGAAGATCTTGAAAAGCTTGAGATGGAGATAATGGCATCCTTCGGAGTGTTTTATCTGAACAACAAGTATATTTTTGACGCATTGCTGGGTTGGGGGTAGAGCCGTATGATCTCATTTGCAGCGCTGCTGAAAAATGACATACGTCTTTTCCTCAGGGACTGGAAGGCTTGTATACTGCTTCTTGCGGCACCTCTTGCTTTCATATCCTTTTTTACATATGCACTTTCACCTTACCTTAACAAGAGCAGCTTTATAGAACCTTTCCCGATCGCTTTGGTGGACAAGGAGGATACGGCGCAGACCAGGATACTTGCCAATCAGCTGGATGGTGTAGGCATCTTCAGCGAAATCATCAGAATGGACGAACAGCAGGCGCTGCTTGAATTGGCTGACAAAAAGGTCGGAGGGGTGATCATTATACCCGAGGATTTCACAAACAGCGTTGCCTTCGGTGAGAACAAGCCGGTAACCGTTGTCGGGAACGGGGCAATGCCATTACAGGCGTATATAGTAAAGAATACTATACAGAGCGCAGCCAACCTGGTTTCGGCAGCTCAGAGCGCAATAAATACCATATGGCATTACGACAACGAGGCCGGACTATCCGATGATGAGCTTGATGCCAGATTCAATACGGCCGTTATGGACTATATGATGCAGGCTATTGCCAGAACATCGGTCTTTGATGCCGAGGAGACCGAATACGGATACAGCGTCACTCCCGCCGAATATTTCACAGCCGCACTGATCGTCGTTTTCATGATGTTTGCCGGAATGCCGGGCATGAAGATGATGGTGACGGAGAAAAGCGGAGGGATCACCGACAGGCTTGCTGCAGCGCCGGTCAGGATGTGGAAGGTCGTGCTGTCAAAGCTGATCGTATCGGTAATGCTCCTTGTATTGCAGTTTGGCATAATAATATTGCTGACGTCCAGGATCTTCAACAATTACTGGGGAGCTCCGGTAAAGGACGTGCTGCTTCTGTTCGGCGGGCTGATACTTGCGGTAGGCGCGTGGTCGGTATTCACTGCTTCGATTTCATCGACCCCGGCGGCTGCCGATATCATTGGAAATCTTGGAATACTGCTTATGGCCGTCATCGGCGGCAGCATATACCCGCTTTCATCAATGCCTGAGTTGATCCGCAGAATGAGTGTGCTGACCGTAAACAGATGGGCGATGGACAGCTTTATGATCCTGTTTTCAGGCAGCAGTACCGCCGATATAGGTCAATATGCTCTGGTGCTTTGTGCAATGGGCTTTGTGATGTTCACAGCATCAGCAATTATCATGAAGCTTGCCCGAAGGAGGTAATCGCTATCAGACTTTTGACTGTCGCATTTTACAAACTGAGAATGATGCTGGCGGACAAGCTGTTTTTTACGGCGATGATAGCAATACCGCTCCTTATAACCGTTGCTGCCGGATATGCACTCAGGTATGAGAAGCTGAATACTGTGCCTGTCGCAGTCGTGGATGAGGATATGAGCATCAGCTCTTCTCTTCTGGTCGAAAGGCTAAGCGGCAAGGAAGGCATTAGTCTTGTGACGGCGGACAGGGAGAGGGCTTATGAGATGCTGGAAGACAGCGAGGTGGAGCAGGTATATATAATCAAGGAAGGCTTCGAACGGTCTATAGAGCAGGATGAAAGCGACGGACTGATAGAGATGTACAGTTCGCCTTCTTCGTACTCCGCCGGTTTTACAGGCGAAGTTATTGCCGGCGAAGCATTCAGGATCATAATGGCTAAAATGGCGGCCAATGATGTGTCGGAAAAATATGATGAACTGGGGATCGAGACAGGGGACCGCTTCCGGGAGGAGGTAGAAGCATATGCAGACGCCTTCTGGGAGCCTGAGCCGCTGATGACCATAGATTACAGAGAACTTAAGGGTGATGCACCCGAATCTGTGGATCGTGTATCCATGCCTGCAACTTCGGCATCTTCTGCCGGTCTGATCGTAGCATTCATATTGTTCTTCATGTTGTTCGGAAGCGGCTGGCTTGTAGAGGAGAGAACCAATGGAACGATCAGAAGGCTGGCGGCCGGTCGGCGGGCTGTGGCCGTATCATTCGGAGGCAGTATACTGGCGCTTTTTGCTGCCGGTGTACTGCAGATATTACTGTTCTGCGCTGTGCTGAAAATATTCTTTGACATCGTGCTGTTCAATGGTATTCTGTCATATATGGTTTTGCTGGTTTATTTGCTTGCAGTCATTGCGGTGAGCATGTTCCTTTCTTCTGTTTTGAAAACACAGGCACAGCTTCAGGCAGGGGCTCCTGTCATAGCATTGCTTACAGGGTTCGCCGGGGGTTGCTTCTGGAACTTCGTAGAGATGCCGGAAAAAATCAGGCACCTGTCTCTGCTGACACCGCAGGGATGGACATTAAGCGCGGTCAATGCACTGCTGCTGAATCCGGCAGACGTGTCCGCGGCATTGCCGACACTGCTTGTATTGATCGCATCATCGCTGGTTTTATTACCTGCCAGTTATGCTATAATTAGAATACAGCTTGGAAGAGGTTAGGATGAAGCAATTCCTGTACATTTGATCAAGCAGCATGGATGCGGCGGAGTACGTATGGATGAAGCTGTGATCAAGCAGTATGGATGCGGCGGAATGTATAGATGAAGCTGTGATCAAGCAGTATGGATGCGGCGGATATATAGATAAAGCTGTAATCAAGCAGTAAGGATACAGTGCAATATATATGGATAAAGCTGTATTTCAGATGTACATAGTGAAAGCAGAAGGCGTTAATACTAATGAAACACAAAGGAGCGCGTATGAACGGAATAAAAGCAAAACTAGCGGATATATTGGCTTTCCCGGCTAAGACCTACGAAAAACTTACCGACAAGAGAGCGTCGCTTGTAGCAGGGATCGTGTTGGTCGGGTTAATTGATTTCCTGCTTCCTGACGTAATGTATGTCATAAAGGAATTTTTCCTTGGAAAATCGGCGGCAGATATCGCATATAATGCGGGAATGTCGGTCGTTGTACTGCTTCTGCTCGGATTAATCGATGTGATATTTGTCAGTGTGCCGCTTTTTGATTTTTTCAGATACATAAAGCGGAAGGAACTGCAGCTTGCTAAGGAGAACGGGATG
>CAZQUQ010000046.1:2840-18314 GCA_964596445.1 uncultured Oscillospiraceae bacterium | reverse complement strand
GCCCTCCAATAATAAAAAACTATATATTGTACCATCAATGCCGCATGATGCAATATATAGTATATTATAGGCCGCTATTGGTGAAATTTATGTGATGCAAATCACACCAGGGTCATATCAGAGCGTGTCGGCAAGCGCATCCTCGTTGAGGATCAGTATCCTTCGCTTCTCCAGGATGTCGATTATACCTTCCCTCTTAAGCGAAGCCAGCTTTCTGCTGACAGTCTCTCTTGCAACGCCAATGGAACCGGCCATCTCCTCCCTGCTCATGGGAAGCTCTATGAGAACCGCTCCGTTTTCCCTCCTGCCGAATTTTTGGGACAGCTCCAGCAGAAGCATACTGATCCTCGAATCGACCTCCCTCGGACTTATCCTGCAGAGCATCGACTCCATCCTCTCAAGCCGGTCGCACAGCACCTCCATGATCTTAAGTCCCATCGCCGGATATCTTGCAAGCAGGTCCCGGAATTTCCGGCTGTCGATGGTACATAATACGGTGTCCTCCACAGCCTGGACATAAAATCCGGCGCTCTTGTCCCGCACAAGGTACCTTTCGCCAAAGAAGTCTCCCTTATTCAGCACATACATGATCTGTTCGCGCCCTTCTGGAGAATAGCCGTACACTTTTACCCTTCCGCTGCTGACAATGAAGAAATCCCGCGGAATATCACCCTCCATGATAATGTATGCATCCTTCCCGAACTTCTTTTGGACGATGAGCTCAGTAACCTGCCTGAGTTCAGATGCATCCAGCGGGGAAAATATCGGCACTCGCCCGGCACAACACCTGTGATTTTCTGCCGAACATGTCCATTCGATATACTTGCTTTTTTCCTCCCGAAGATCCATTGTTTCCCTCCGAAATTCCATCGCTTTCCCCCGAAATTACATTGTTTCCCTCTGAATTCCTGGAACAAGCCCGAAATTTCTTTTAATAATTAAGGGTCAGGCCCGACCCCAAATGAAAAGGGAAACTCAAGCCTGACCCCCTGATCAATTGTCCCTCAATCAATATTCAAACGAAAATTCATAACGCTTCTTGCCGGTCACCTGGAATGGTCCGGGTATCGCGCTGTTGCCGCGGGATTCGCCAAAGAAGTCGGTATCGAAGCAGTAAGGCGAGCCATCAGGCTTCTCGAAAAGCTGCTCGGTCTGGAATCCGGCTCCGAGCTTTGCTGTTGTGACTATTTCAGCCGCGCTTTCGACAAGCAGTTCAGGCTTTGTTACCTCGATGATGACTTTCTTGTTTTCCCTGTCGATCACATACTCGATGCCTGAATCCTCATATACCTTCGCTCCCTTTTCCTTTTTATACGGAAGGGCTTTGTTGAAGTATACGTTGTTTTCTATATAGACAGCCAGCGGATCGGGATTGGAAAGGCTTGCGTATGACGGCTTTGCTTCCTCGCCTTCCTTCGTTTCGCCTCTCAGGAATCTCCTGAATCTCTCCCACGGCTTTTCATCATCCGCTCCGGGGCAGTTGTTGTAAACGGCAGTTCCAACGGGATATGACAGGAATGCGCCTGAGAACGGATTGATATCTTCAGGTTTCAGGATCTCACCGCTGAAGAAGGCTTCGTAATATGGCTCGTCCGAACGGGTGTCGCCTTTTTCACGGAGGAAGACATTATTGTAATAGCGGTCATCGCCGCCCGTAAATCTGTTCATTCCTGCGATCGAAGTGCTGTGAGGAACATGGTACGGCGTGTGCCTGTTCAGTTCCTTGCCGGTGGATATCGTTCCGGCGATCAGGTTATGCACGAGCGCGCAGCTGTGGCTGAGCGTTTTGAACGAATGCCTTGAAAGCAATATATTATGGTCGAACATCGTAGGCCCATGGCTCACTTCGACCAATACATCCTCGCTGTCGTTCCCGAATATCACATTGCCGCTGACGCGTGTGCCCTGCGCCTGCCAATCCAGCCAAAGACCTCTGAAAGAATCATGGATCACATTGTTTCTGATGATCGTATCAATTGCTGCATGCAGCTTGATCCCGCCGACTTCGGCGCCTTCGAACTCTCTTTTCAGCCTTATGTGGTGGATGTGGTTATTTTCGATCAGGCTGAAAACACACCCGAGATGTCCGACGATGCCTGCCTGTCCGCAGTTATAGATATGATTGTTGCGCACGATGTGGCTTCCTATGTTGTCCTTGTTCCAGCCGTTGTTGAATGCCCTGAAGATGACTTCCTGCTCACGCTGATGGCCCATTTTGGTCAAAAGAGCCATCCACTCGTTCTGACCTGTGCTCTCCTCTTTGCCGAGGCTGATACCACTGCAGCGGGACTCGCTGATGGTATTGTTTTCGATTATCCAGCCCTTGCTCCAGTGAGGACCGATCAGGCCTTCCTGCAAAGCGGTCGGCGGCGCCCACTGCGTGGCGGCCTGCTTCATGGTGAAGCCTCTGACCGTTATGTAGTTGCGGCCCGGATTTTCAGGCCAGAAGCAGAAGCGGCGCACATTTATCTCGACGTTTCCCTTCGTCGGATCTTCTCCATGGAAGTTTGCATAGATAGTGGTATTGTGATCATCGACTTCAGCATACCATGCATATACGGAAAACTCCGGCTCCTTCGATTTCGCCGATTTTACGGGTTCACGCACCGTATCGACGGAGACTGCTTCGTACATTGCATGTCCGTTAAGATAAACCTCTCCCAGATGGAAGATTCTGTCTCTTGTAAAAAGCCAGTCCCCGAACAGAACTTCACTATACGGGTTGAAGCCGCCAAAAAACTTGTTGTCGATGACAGTCTTCCAGATGTTGCCGTCCTTTTCCCATTCTGTGATGACTTCTGCACCCGTAATAACGACGTTTTCTCCTTCAGCCGCCTGATAGACTATCGGCTGTGACGAAGTGCCGCCGCATTTCGGACTCACCCATTCACGGTAGACACCTTCATGGACGGTGATGACATCTCCCGGTCTGGCGACATATGCAGCTTTGCTGATTGTTAAAAAAGGCTGTGCCTCGGTTCCGGGGTTCAGATCGCTCCCGGACTTCTTAACATGGTAATTCATATTCTCCTCCTCACGGGTCAGGCTTATAATTTTCCTTTCCCCCATATTATTAGTCTTGGGTACTTAATAATTATACCACATTTACCAGTACAAAGCCGGAGTTTTTAGTTATTTCAGACAGTTTCCGACAGAATTCTCCCTGAGAAGAATCTGACTCTTACCCAGTACAAAAGAAGAGATACGATGAAAACACAGGAACACACGGTAAACATAACTTTATAGTTCCATGCCGATGCTATCACTCCCGCCAGCATGGGGCCGAAGCCCTGCCCGATGTCTGCCCCTATGTAGTAAGTACTTGTGGCGATTCCGCTCTTGTTTTCAGGAAGCAGCCTGATGCATTCTGCCTGGATCGTCGGCTGTGCAGATCCCTGGGCAAAGGCTATTATCACAGCTGCTGTCAGAATAAGAGGCAGCGTCTGCGCATATCCGACGAACAGGGCCGCAGTGCCGGCTAAAGCAAATGCAGGGAATAATATGGCAGAGATGCCGAATCTGTCATAGATCTTGCCTGTCATGAGCCTCACAAAGGCCAGGGTGACCGCATTGAAAGTAAAGTAGAGGCTTATATTCCCGATCCCTCTTTCATCGCCGAGAAGCACCAGGTATGATCCTATCACACCGTTATACATGGAAAAAACACTTCCGAAGAATGCAAACGGCAGCAGCTTTACGGCGATAAGATCGGTAATGCGAAAACTTCTTTTTCTGTTGCCGGCCTTCTCCCTTTCTTCTCTTTTCTCACTGTATGGCAGCAGCATGGTCATCATTGCAGAAACAGAGATCATTATTACTCCTGCGAGCAAAAATGTATATGAAAGGCCGTACCTTTCTCCGATATACAGGCCGATAGTCGGCCCGACTGCAGTGGCTATAATGTGTCCAAGGCCAAAATATCCGATGCCTTCCCCTATTCTTTTCCTCGGAACGATCCGTGCCACCAGCGCAAGGTTGACTGTGCCGTTGACTGAAAAAGCAAGCGCATGGATAATACGGAAAACGATCAGCGAGGCAATGCCGGACGAAAAGCTGTAGCCGATGAGCGATAACCCGATCAGCGCTGTTGCTGAGATAAATACGTACTTCTTGTTCAGACTGTCCGAAATGATCCCTGCAAAAGGCCTTGCAAACAGTGCGGTTATTGAAAACATGCCAACAATGACGCCTGCAACGGATATCGGCACCCCACGCTGTATCGCATATTTAGTGAGGAGCGGCATGACCATGTAAAAGCTTATGGATATAAAGGTTCCCAAAGATATAAGTGTGATATACGGTGCTGTCCATAATTTTTCTTTCATTACCGGGCCGCCATTCATCTCTTCTGATAAATTCGGGCCTGCATTCTTCTCTTCTGATAAAGTCGTGTCGTTCTTCATATTTCTCTTTCTACCTCCAATGTGTCGTCTGCGTTGGATACTGCCGAGCAAGACCTGCGTCATGATCCAGTGATGTGTTCTTTTCATCACGGGGGACAGCTCTCGCGGAAAACGAAAGGCGTCTCCACGATCCTGCGTACCGGTGTTGTGCCGGGCTTATCCAGCAATTCCGCCATAACTGAAATACATGCCCTGGATATCTCCTGTGTCGGATACAGCACCGTTGTAACCGACGGTCGGTGTATATCCAGTGATTCATTGTTGCCGTACACAATGATCTCCATATCCTCCGGGATGCGGATGCCGTGCCCGCAGAATACGTCAAGAGCGCCCAGCGCCAGCAGATCGTTCTGTATAAAAATCGCTGACGGAAAGGTGTTTTTTTCTATCATTTCTTTAGCCATGACCTTTCCTTCTTCGATTTTATTGTCATATGGCCTGTCCGATCCGCCGGTAATTACTCTCACATCCATTTTCAGCTCTCTGCATCTCTCCATGAAGCTTGTGGTCCTCTGGACGGCAGTCATGCCCGGTTTTCTGTACACAGGCTGCATGACAGCCGCAGACTTATGGCCATGCCTGTGGAAGACCCCGGCGATCTCAGCCCCTATCCTGCGGTTGTCGACCGTCACCAGATGATAATGTGAGGTATCCCCAAACAGCAGGATCGTCGGCACCTGTATATTCGCATCGTTCAGGAATGCAATGTCCTCTTCTGAGACAGGCGGAACGATAACTCCATTATAATAATTCGCTGTTAACACTGGTGCAAGCTTTTCCAGTTCTCCATTCCTGTACGGCAATATCGTGAACTGCATCTGACGTACCTGGCCGCTTGATGTCATATCCTGAAGCGTGCTTATAAACGTGTTAAGGAACATGGGATGCTGCTCCGGCGACCAGCACAAAGCGATCTCCGGCAGATGGGGCGTGTTCCGCAGGCTTAGCTTCCGCGCGGTCATGTTTGGGATGTATCCCATCTTCTCTGCAGCTTCCAATATCGCTTCCTGCTTCACTTTTGAAATACGCGCCTTATCGGCCCGTCCGCTGAGAACATATGAAACTGTGCTTGCCGATACGCCGACGGCGTTGGCGATATCATAAATACTTACCATGCATCCACCTTATCCAGAACCTCTTTATTTGAACAATCCGGAGGCAAACAAGGCTATTTCCCGCCTTACATCATCCCGGCAGTCGTAGTGGACATCGTGGCCCGCATTGTTATAAATTATGCATTTGGAGTTTTTTATCACCTTTACTGGCCAGAGGATATCTGTTACAGGTATAAGCCTATCCTGATATGCATTGATCATCAAAACAGGGATGTCGATCCTTGACAGCTCCTGATAAACTTCCTCATCAGTTTTCAGGTATGAGAGCGGTTTCTTCGGATTGATCCGGATCTCCTCGACTGTCCGGCGCAGCTCGCTCTGATATACTTTTTCAGCTTTTCCCTCAAACTCTGCTTTCAGTTCGGCATTGTCGGAAAACTTCTCGGCAAAGGATAAATAATACATCCTTGCAGACTCTGCGCTCTTTTTTCTGGCTTCAGGGTCTCCTGCCGTCATGATGGTTTTAAGTCTGCCCGGGGAAGTCTCCCCTCCCTTTCTGGAATGAGGCCCTCCGACCAGTGCAGCAAAGCCCAGAAGGACTTCCGGATGCCTCAGGGCCAGATGCCAGCCTATACCTGCGCCATGGGACTGCCCGGTATAAAGGAATTTCTGTATGCCCTTGCTCCTTGCAAACTCATACACGTCATCCGCCCAGATATTGTACCATTCACCGCCAAGATCCTCGGTGACATGTGTGGACCTGCCATATCCCCTTATCTGGATCGTAAAGACATGATAGCCTTCATCGGCCAGATCCATAGGCCACCCTTTTTCATCAGGATCGAAGCCCATCTGGGCCGACAGGATATACTTTTCTCCTGAACCGTACTCATTGTAATACAGTGTTGCGCCATTGACAGTCTGATACATTTGATCACTCTCCAGAATATATAGTTTTGCTGAATCGGTTGAGCAATTTAAACTCGGGGTCAGGCTTGAAATTTTACTTTCCCTCATTGTCTTTCAGAAAAGTGAAACCTCAAGCCTGACCCCGTCAAAATTTATAAGCAGCCGTTGGCGACAGCCCTTACACGGAGATGATGGTATTCTTCCATGTTGGGCATCATCTGGTGCATATACACTAAAGAGAAGCCTTCCTGCGGATCGATGGAAACGTAGGTGCCCAATGCTCCGGTCCACCCGAACTCGCCAATGGAACCGTTGGAGTGTCCCTCAGCAGTACTCATAAGCGTTCTGACTCCGAGACCGTAACCATACCCTGCAAGATACGAATTTCTGAAATCCTTGAGCTGCTCGTCAGTCAGATGATTGGCCCGCATCAGGTCAATGGTCTTCCTTCCGATGATCCTTTGACCGTTGTATACTCCGCCGTTGGCAAGCATCTGCGAGAACTTCAGGTAATCCTTTACAGTCGAGTAAAGTCCTGCGCCTCCCATTTCGTAGATCGCATCAGGCTGGTGGAATACATCCAGGAATCCCGGTATCTTCTTCATCTCGCCGTTTTCTTCCCTCTTGTAGATGGAAATCATCCTGTTTTCGATCCCGTCCCTGAATCTGTAGCCGGTGTCCTTCATGCCCAGAGGATCGAATATTTCATCCTGCAGGAACTGACCCACTGTTTTTCCTGAAACCACCTGGATGAGAGCGGCAACGATATCATGACCGTAACCGTACAGCCAGTGTGTGCCAGGTTCGAACGCAACAGGCACGCTGCCCATCGCACGAACTTCGGTCACGATATCATACTTCCCGTGCTTCTTTGTCAGTTCTTCCTTTACCTTCTCCATCTCCTTTGCAGTCGGGAAATTGCCGAAGGTGTAAGGCATACCGACAGCCATCATGAACGCATGCTTTATGAGCATAGGATTTTGAGCTTTGCGGATCTCAACATTTCCGTTGGGGCGATTAACATAGATATGCGTATCGCGATATTCCGGAAAGTATTCGTAAAGAGGCTCATTCAGCAGAAACTTGCCCCTTTCGAAAAGCATCATTGCTGCCGTACAAATGACCACCTTCGTCATTGAGAAAAGTCGGTAGACCGTATCCTCGGTCACAGGTTTTTTATCTTCAAGATCGGCATATCCGAAATATCCTTCGTACAGAGTCTTGCCATCTTTTGCGACCGCACAGCCGCAGCCTGCAGGTCCGTTTTTCACGAATTGTTCCAACAGCCTGGAAAGGTCGTCGAACTTAGCCATACGCTTACCTCCTAAAATATAAGATAATCCCAACGAACACGTCCACTCAAAGAAAAATTATACCACAACAAGCAAATCAGGTCATCACTTATTTCTTGAGTCTGATCACGTTCCAGGAAAGCTTCCTTGCGATGCCTGATACCTTGCCGTTCTCCATCTTTGTTTCCGTATTAGCCACAGGCTTGAGCACATCCTGGGCTTCATAGCTGTTGCCCATCTGCAGGTCGTCCGTGTACATCTCGATATGCTCGGCCAGCTTGTAACCCTCAAATCCCCTGGCGTCCAGATCGATCTCTATATCATCCTCAGCAGAACGGTTGATGATAAATATATTGACTTCGTCCCTCTCCTCATTATGCACGGCTGCAGCCTCGATCGCCTGCACATTTTCATATGCATGGCTCTGGCAAGAGCCTGTAAGCGCGAACTGCTCCGTGTTGAAGGTCGGGCCGTCGACTGCGGGCATGATCGACATACCATCGCGGGCCAGCTTGTTAAGCTGATAATACGGATAATATGCTGCTGTCTTCCAAACATGATTGCCGTTGAATGCAATTGCGCCGCGAAGTCCTCCGGTCATGCAGCCGATCTTGATACGGTCCGCATGACGCAGGAACGTAAGCAATACCGAGGATAGGCCAAGTGCATCAAGCATTTGCGATGACTTGAACATCCATTTTCTTTCCTGATAATTTTCCGGATCGACTTTGGTGAATTTATTTTCTCTCGGACGGAACTGGGAGTAATCCTTTGTTACATCCTGCCAGCCCCTGCGCCCGAACAGGACTTCTCCCTGCCTTCCGAAATGCACTCCGTACTCGTCGAAGGATATATACATTTTCTTCGGCGTGCGGATCTTCGCCTGAATATAATCGCATATTGCGATGGTAGTCTTGATGTAGTCCTCGAATACCGACGAGACATTGAGAAGGTTGGCGATATCGCCCTCGGGTGCCGTATGGTAATGATGCAGCGATACATAATCTACGGATTCATAGCACTGCTCCAGCGCTGCCATCTCCCATTCGGGGAAATGCCTGTGATGGTCTGAAGTGCCGGCAAAGACAGTCTCAGCCGTATTATCGATCCATTTGATCACCTTGGATATCTCGTGGGTCCTGATGCCAAAACCGACAGGATCCTTTTCCCACGATCCGATCTGCCAGTGACCATCCATTTCATTGCCAAGATACCATGTCCTGATGGGATAAGGATCAGGATGTCCGAATTTTCTCCTCAGATCCGACCAGTATGTGCCGCCTTCATATCTGGAATACTCGACAAGATGCGCAGCGCTGTTTATATCGCCGGTCCCGAGGTTGATGGTATACATCGGTTCTGTATTCGCACGCATCGCCCATTCGATGTATTCGTCGTGTCCGATGGTATTCGGTTCTATCTGGAACCATGCGAGATCAAGCGCCACCTTCCTCTCTTCACGCGGCCCTATCGATCCCTTCCAGTCCCAGCCGGAAACCCAGTTGCCGCCCGGGAAACGAAGAGCGGGCAGGTCGAACTCCCTGACCGCATCGAGAATATCGCGGCGGAAACCTATATCGTCTGCAGTCGGGTGCTTGGGATTATATATCCCTCCATATACCGTGTTGCCGATCGACTCGAGAACCGCCCCAACCAGACGCGGTTCGGCCCTGCCAATCCTGTAATCGGGGTGGGCTGTGACTTTTGCCTTCTTCAGCATATTCAGCCTCCTTAAACATTTCTACTGCTCTTTATTTAAAATAATTTTCATATATGCGGTTTCTTCTCTTCCGCTCATCCTTGCTGAGTTTTTCAGCATCAGCGATCTCGTAAGTCCCGAATGTATCTACGAGCCTTGAAGTCGGCTCCACTTCAACAAAGGTGCACCATGGCAGCCAGTGGTAGTGGCTTTGGAGCATCTGTCCGGTGAAGTTGCCGCTCTCGTGGCCAAGTCCGGGCATTATATACCCGCTGCTGCCATCCACATCAATGGACTGACGAGTATTTTTATATATAAACTCTGCAAAATCAAGATATTGTACATCATCAGTTATCAGGTACAGCCTGTAAAATACATACGCGCATGCAGCCATATATACGTCGGCGCCGCCGCTGATGGTGATGATGCTCTGCCCGCTGATGGAATATTTGTTGAAGGGATGCTTCGGCCATGGCGTCAGGACCGGGAAGCTCCATGCATATGTCCATGTCTCGGTGTAGTCGGCTGCTCCAATGGCGGCCTCAAGCCACTTGTCTTCGCCGGTCAGGTCATACAGGGCCAGGAATCCGAACAGGGCATAGATGCCCGCTTCCTTGTCCTGTATATCCATGTTGTCGCAGGTGCCTCCCCTGTATTCCAGGTTCAGATAAGCATTGTCATAGGACCACTCGCCGGCTTTGACAGCCGACTCCTTATATTTCTCATTGCCGGTGATAAGATAGAGCTGCACCAGAAAACGGATCACGCTGGGCGTGTTTGACTTCGAGTCCATGCGTACCGAACTGTCCGCATAATATGCCCGGTAAAAGCTCCCGTCTTCGTTCTGGACACGGATCAGCCAATCCCCGGCCTTCCTGCAGAATTCAAACCACTCGGCCCGCTCATCGCCCTTATTATGCATATAAACGTATGCATCCAGGATCGCTTCCAATCCGTCTGCGAGCATCCTCGTATAATACGGGTAGGGTTCGAAACCTTTAATGGACGGATTATAGCACATATGCGGCAGCCCTGACTCCGTCATTGCAGTCCTTACCCAGAAGTCGATTATATTCACGCCTTTTTCGTAGGCTTCCGGATTATTTTCCATATCGCCGTATCGCAGCAGCTGATACCCTATGCCCGGCTGCTGACCCACAAACCCAAACTGGAACGATACACATGATACATCCATGTCGGGCAGCTGGCATGCAAACGGCAGACCGTATGAATCTCCGTATTTTCGGGTATATCTGTTCAGGATCTTCATACAGTTATGGAAGTGAAGCTTATTATCAACATCAAACAGCTTGTCCCTCAGCCTGTCATATGTTACTCTCCAAATTTCTCTCATCATTGGCTGGAAGCCGTCGTAGTGTCCGAAGTTAACAGCAACCGAATATTGTTGTTCAAAGCCGGTCTCCACCGGGTGATTGATGCGCTGGAACGTCTTTACCTTGTTTTTGAAGTCCAGTCCCGCGTAACGATTGCTGCTGGGCAGTTGTCCGTCACAGCCCGGATATACATAATCGATCGACAGTCCGTCGATCCTGGTATCTACATCCTTACGAACAGCAAAACCATAATACATGTAATTCAGCGTCCTGCTTTCAGGTTTGCTGATGCCGATGGCGCCGATGGTCAGCCGCCTGTCCACATTGTTTTCGGAACGCAGGATATCAAATGACCGCAGCGACGCATCTGCAGCCCAGCGTGAAAAAGCTGCCATCTCCCCCGATGCAATGTTCTGCATTGCAAATAACGGCAAAGCATAGCAGGTCTCCATCCTGTAGAAATATTCACAGTCCAGATCCTTTCCGATGACATGGTCAGGTGCAAATTCATTATGCTTGTACCATACACCGGGTGCAAAATAGTTGAAGTCGCGAACTTCGCTCGACTCCGACATCACCAGCGATATTTTCGTCGAAAAGCCAAGATCATCGCATGCTTTCAGCACTTTGACATTTCTGCTGACCTTAAAGCCCTGATCACATGTTTCGTATACATCGAAAAAAGCAAATTCCGAACCTGAAGGTACCGTCAGCGTACCTTTTGCAGTTATGACGCCGCCATTGACGGCAACTTCCTCATACGCGCCGTCATAGAATTCACTGACCGCAAATGCTGTCTTGACGGTCACGAACATAGGGCGCCTGTTGAAATATAGGAGTTTGCTGTTCTTTCTTACTTCCACTCCTCCATCAACAAATCCAAGTGTATAATCTCCGCAAATCAGTTTCATAGCTTAATCTCCTCATCCACTGTTATGACATATTTCTGCATATGGTATCATAAAGTAAAATCAACCTTTTATCGCACCGATCATAATTCCCTTTACAAAGTACTTCTGCAGGAATGGGAACACACACATAATGGGCAGCATCGTCACGATGATAGCCCCCATCTTCATACCCTCGGAGAATTTACGTATCCCTGCACTAGATGCATTGAATTGCTCGCTTAGCTGGCTTTCCATGACAATGGACCGCAATGCGTTCTGCAAAGACACAAGAGTGTTTTTGCGGACAAATATCATTGAGTAATACCATTCATTCCATCTGTCAACAGAGTAGAACAGCAAAATCGTCGCTATGATCGGCATCGAGATCGGCAATACTATGCTGATCAGGGTCCGGAACTCTCCGGCGCCGTCGAGCTTGGCAGACTCCATCAGCGATATGGGCAATGACATGAAGTAATTCCTCATTATGATAAGATAGAATGAGTTTAGCCCTGCGCCGAGCAACACTGCCCATGCGGTATTAATAATACTCAATTGCTTCATCAGCAGATACAGCGGAATAATTCCACCGTTGAACATCATTGTAAAGACTATAAAGTAAACGAAAAATCTCCTGAAGGGCAGACCTGGCCGACTAAGACCATATGCCATGCCTGTGGTGAGGATCATGTTGATCGGCACACCAACGACCAGGTAAATGAGTGTTGTGCGGTAACCTACCCAAATACGCCCGTCAGCGATCAAAGACGTATAATTGTATAAAGTAGGATTAGTAGGGATCAATACCAATGAAGAGGTATAATATTCCTTTTCAGTGGAGAATGATATCCCGATAACATTTAAAAACGGTAAAATAATCAAGCAAGCCCAAAATGTCAGAAAAGCCAACAAAAGTATGTCCAGTAATTCTATTCTGTTTGTCAGGCGGCTTCTTGCGAACACAGATCCTTTCTTACTCATATTGAATATCCCCTTTCTTGATCCTATTTTCCAGCGCTTATGCAAAGAGTCCGTCTGAACCGAGCCATCTTGTTATACGGTCTGCCGAA
Source organism: uncultured Oscillospiraceae bacterium (assembly GCA_964596445.1). Taxonomy (GTDB): domain Bacteria; phylum Bacillota; class Clostridia; order Acetivibrionales; family DTU013; genus DTU013. The sequence goes on along the minus strand of CAZQUQ010000046.1, from coordinate 5,662 downwards.
ACCAAAAAGATGAAATTGATAACTGACCTGAACAAGCTGACAGCAGTTGAGAAAGAGAAGTCAGCAGACGCCTGGAAAGTGATCCGGTAGATATATATGTCAAGGATCTCGCCAGCTTTAGCAGTTGCAGCATTGCTGATATTAAATATCTGGTCGAATCCCTGGGTCATAATATTACCCACCTGCAGTATAAGCAAAGTAATAATAGTGCTTTGTATTGCCGGCAGCGTAATATGCCAAATCGTCTGAAGCCGTGTCGCGCCATCGATTCTGGCGGATTCATACTGTTCCGTATCTATTCCGGAAATAGCCGCAAGATATATGATCATCGTCCAGCCCGCCGATTTCCAGTTCTCAGTTATATACAAAAGAGGTTTGAAAATGTTCGTATCGCCAAGGAAGTTGACTTTGCTGCCTCCCAGCATGACGATCAAAGCATTGACCATTCCTTTTGAATCGAGGATGTTTACCATGATGGAAGCAACGACGACCCATGACAGGAAGTGCGGAAATGTATAAACCGTCTGAATGACTTTTTTATATTTGCCGACCCTTACTTCATTTAGCATAATAGCAAGAAGAATGGGGAAAGGAAACTGAAACAATATTCGTCCGAAGTTTATGCTGATAGTTCTAAAGACAGAATCCAGAAATGCAGGATCCCTGAAGACATATACGTAATTCTCGAACCCTATCCACGGACTGCCGAAGATCCCAAGCTTCGCTTTGTATGTCTTAAAGGCGAGCGTCAAACCGTAGATCGGTATATAAGCGAATATTAGGTACCAAACAACGCCTGGAAGTATCATGAGATAGTTTTCTTTAAACTTCCATACCTCGCTCAGTACACTTTTTTTTTTTACAGAAAGCTCGTTCATACTAAACTCCTTTGATCGATTAATTATTGGACGTATGCTTCTAGACCGACTGCAGAACAACTGCTCTAGAAATATCGGGGAGCTGCGATAACTAAGTTATCGCAGCTCTTCCCTCATAAAGTGCACTTGTCTGATCGATCAACTGCTGATTATTTTGCGTTCAATTCATCAAGAACCGGCTGTATTACAGGCATCTTCGATTCTACCCAGTTCTTCCAGTTAGTCTCGATGTCGCCATCCATGGTAACCAGATTAGCAAGCTCAGTGTTATAATCGAGCTGTGCTCTCTTCATACTCTGTGTATCATGAGTGTAAACATTCCAGTCGATCTTAGAGAAGGTCTCAGGAGTTGCGATCTCGCATCTTTCTTTATAAATCTGTCTGGACATATCTCTTACTCTCTGGTCGTAGTTCGGGTTGTCAAATGAGAAGTCGTCAAACAGAACGATAGCTCCCAGGAGGTATCCCCATGACGGATACTTGCCGTTTGTACCATCGAGCGGTTTCTCGCTTGCGTCATACAGCGATACGACATTGCCATTTGCGTCAAACTTCCAGTCTTCATCCTTGATGCCCATGTTCAGCATGATCTGAGCTTCCTTGGTTGAGTTGAACTCAAGGATGTCCATGTACCTTTCGAATACTTTCTGGTCGATGTCAGGGCTGAATATTATTGTTCCCCAGAAGTTGATGAGGTCTCTCTGGTGATAATATCCGTCCTCGCCCAGTACTGTAGCAAGTTGTATGCATTCAAACGGATCTTTGCCTACGTTATTCTGGAACATGTTAACGAATCTGTTATGCAGGTCTGATGTAGGCGCCTGATTAAAGGTTGCTGCCGCTACACCCTGAGTATCGAACGGAGCCATGCTGTCCTCTGACTTCATCGTATAGAAGTCAGGATCAAGTATGCCCTCCCTGTAAGCCTGGGAGAACAGTTTGAGTCCTTCAAGAGTGTCCTCTGAAGCAGCTCCCCACTTATACTTGCCGTCTGCAGGATCTTTATAGAATGTATTGTAGTATGTGCTATTGCTCTGGATAAAGAACCTTACAGCAGCACCCGGATCATCAACGATCGGAACCAGGTTGTTTCCAACTTTTCCGGGGTCATTCGCTTTTACCTTCCTACCATATTCTATGACCTCAGAAATCTTGTAACTTGACTTGACCGGGAATCCTACAGCTTCAGCCCAGTCTTTGCGCATCCACAGTGAGTAGTGGTTAGGCAGCGGATCACCGAGCAGGTTCTGGTAGAAACGTGCTCTCGGCAGGACATATGTGCCGCCGAACAGTTCTTCCGACTTGGGTCCGAGGGTTGTTACATTGAATACGCTTGCCAAACCGGGCCAACGGGTCTTCCAGTCATCAGGAAGCTTGTAGATGAGTCCCTGATCAACATAGCTGGCAGTATCTGTGTGATTGTAGTTGTAAACTACAACATCCGGCATATCTCCGGCGTTTATCCAGATACGTACTTTCTCATCCCAGTTGGACCATGTCAGAGCAGTAACATTCAGAGTGTAGTTGAACTTCTCCGAATAGTACTTTGCCAAACCATCGCCCTTGGTGTAGTCGTATCCGTCAATACCCTGCACTGATGCGTAGTTGATAGTCACATGATCGTACTGTTTAGTCTCGGTATCTTTACCGGAGGATCCTGCGTTGTTTTGTCCCTGTTTTTCCGTGCTACCGCATGCTGCTACACTTAACAGCATTAATACAGCAATAAATAAACACACCAATCTTTTCAACATTGCTACTTTACCCCTCCTTTAGATTTGAATAAGCTTTGACCTTGATAGAAATGACTACTGTTGTGGTAACAACCCAATATACATAATACTCTGTTATGGGTGTTTATGTCAAATTTCGTAAATCCGTTCATAGTCGGAAAATCAATCAAAAGCATTGGATAGCTCACTCCTTCTCCGGCAATCTCGTCCA
>CAZQUQ010000046.1:0-2740 GCA_964596445.1 uncultured Oscillospiraceae bacterium | reverse complement strand
AACGCCTGCTTCTTATCAGCTCTTATTCTCAATACCGCCTGCCAGCCCTCAGGATGGCGGTAGCTCTTCACAGGCGGCCCGAACCGGTAGCTGGAGCCTTCCCTGACAGTTCCCGCAACTTTTCGGTAAAGTGCAATACCTTCATCGACTATTCTCCATTGCTCTTCGCACAGGTCGAAAACATCTCCCGAAAGGCACATCCTTCCCAAAAATGTATTGGCCAGCGAATATACCAGGCGGCGCTCATCATCCTTTTCCCGCAGGACTGCCCAGATCTGGCTCTGCCGCGGCAGAACAGCACGGTGGAGGTTTGCTGCGATAATCGGGATCTCGATACATTCATGCGCATCTGAAAATGAAGACATGCTTGTAAGAAACATCATCGATGGCTCGAGTCTGTGTCCTCCGGAGGAACAGTTCTCTATGACCAGATCCGGGATCTGCCTTTTTATCTCTTCGATAAAACGCTGTGAAGCCAGCACCTTTTTCCTCAGGCCTTCCCCCGGCGATTCCGCCCCATCACAGCCGATACCGATATTATCGTTGTAATCGATTTTAAGGTACCCGAAATTATACTTTTTCAGGAAGTTGATAACCTTATCCGTCAGGTAATCATGTACAAATGGATCCTCCATGTCCCAGAAGCGCCTTCCTGCCGTAATCACTCTGCCGTCCCGCTTGAGTAGGTGCTCTGCGTTATGGTACGCATCGGATTCCTCGCCGCACACTTCAAACTCGAACCATATTCCGGGAATCATCCCGCATTCACGTATTTTTTCGAGAGTGTTCCCGAATCCATTGGGGAACAGCGATTCACAAAGCTTCCAGTCGCCCATGCTGTTGCCCCAGTTCCTGCCATCCTCCTTGTACCAGCCGCAGTCTATTACAAAGTACTTTATACCACGTCCTTTCAATACTTCAGCAGCCCGCCTTATATAGTCATCCGTCGGATTTCCCCATGTCGTGCAGAACTCGTTGAAAATAACAGGGAGATCGTTTTCGGCTGAAGGCAGATCTGACAAGTATCGTGAGTGCAGATCCGTCATTACCCGTGACACATCGTCGACCCCGCCTTCGGATACTGCCATGATCGCCTTTGGAGTACTGAACGCTTCACCGGGCCCGATCGTCTTCATCCAATGCCCGAACTCTCTGTCTGCAAGTCCCCCGGATATGCAAAGAGCGCTGTCCGTTCTGCTCACCTCGATCTGCCACGATGACGGACAGGCTATCTGAACTCCCCAGCTAACCTTGTTTTTAGTGTCTTCAATCACCGCATACGGGAAAAATCTTCTGACAGGCATGGAACCGATCTGGCCGAAACGCTCGCATCTGGTTCCGAACGGAGCCCATGCGGGTTCGAGTCCCAGATCCTCGATCGGCAGGCTTTCAAGTCTGCCCTCGGCGCTCCATGTGCTCCTAAGCCTGTGCAGTATAAGCGTACCAGGCGCATCATCGTGCTCGTAAGGCGTTATTTCTCCCACGGCAAAGCTTGAAATCATCTCAAGGCTGACGGAGTCCGTACTGCCGTTACGGAAGATGGTGAAGATTTCCAATGCTGAATGGCCCGAATACCATGTAAGCCGGTGCTCCAATGACAGTCCGCTGTCATCCTTCAGCACGGTAACGACAGTTTTGGAGGAGCTATCTTCCAGAACCTTCTGTTCATCAAACCAAAAACGATTGATCGTCCCGGAGCCGCGCATGGTATGTCCGTGTGAAAATCCGCCCGGATAAGCGTCATCTATAAGCTTTAGCTGTATCAGGGGCTCGATCCTGCAATCCTTTATACCAACATGTCCCCGTGCGCTGCCCGCCGGAAGCAATACCATTCCGACACGCCTGTTTTCAGTCTCAATATAGTACCGGACCACTGCGTTTCCTAATACATACTGGGATAGTATTTCCTTCATAGTCATTGCTCCTCGTTGAATATTATTTACATCAGGAAAACAAAAAATCCCTGATCTGCACTTCTTTAAAACATGCATTTTATGGATTTGCCGGAGCTTTGCCTGCCGCGGTCCATACATGCACAGAGTATGCGGCAGGCTTAATGCTTCCTTCTAATACAGATCATCAAGCCTAAAATAGATCATCAAGCAATATGTAATAGCGGATTTTTGCTTCGTCGGGCTGGATGCCCAAATGTGTGAACAACATGTCTGTATATTTTTGCTGATTATCCTTGTGACGCAGATTATAGCCAAGCGAGCGGACACACAGCGCGATATCCTGCCATTTGTCGGCAATACCGCCGCGCCCGATGTCAATAAAGCCGGACACTTTCCTGCCGTCAATAAAGATGTTTGGCAGGCAAAAATCGCCGTGGGTGAAGCAGAGTTCCTCCGGCGGACGGTTTTCGACCAGCCACCGGTACAGATCCATCGGCGTTTCAAAATCGTTGCTGTATTCGAAGTCATCCATATCGACCAGATCATGTTCAATGTTGTACAGTGCGGATTTCAGCTTTATATCAAGCATGTTCTCATGCGGACAATTACTAATATCGACTGCCTGCACCATGAGCAATGCGTCTGCCAGCAGCTTGACTGTTTGTTCGATGGGCTCATGGACTTTATCCTGTTCGCCGGCGGTGTCTCTCGGACAATCGCAGGCCATGAAGCCGTCCACTTTTGTCATAAGCAGAAAGGCATAGCCGTCCTGCTCTTCATAATGGACCACCTCCGGCACAGGCAGCTTGTCTCTGAGCCAGATCAACAGATCCCGTTCCCGCCGG
>CAZQUQ010000045.1:0-18423 GCA_964596445.1 uncultured Oscillospiraceae bacterium | reverse complement strand
ATGAATTGGCAGAAATGCTGATAAAGGCAGATGCTATCGTTATCGCAACACCGATATACTGGTATACCTTTCCGGCAGGGCTGAAAGCTGCCATAGACAAATTCTGCTCTTTCTATTTTGCAAAAAAGGAACTTAAGATCAAAGAAAGCATGCTGCTCTTATGCGGTGAAACACAACATGAACGTGATTTTGAAGGAATAATCAGAACATATGAAATAATGGCAGAATTGCTTAATTGGAATGACAGAGGCCACTATATAGTGACAGGTGTTAATAACAGAGGAGACATTCGATCAACTGATGCACTTGCAGATCTCATAAAAATGGGGGAAGAGTTTTAATGAAACCGGGGGTCAGAAATGACCCCCTTTAATAAATTCTCAAGGTTCCCTTCATATAGCTGATCCGATATTTCATACATTTTCTTTCACATGAAAAGAAATTATATTATACTCTAAACATCTGATGCTATTACCAGATAATAATATCAAATAATAAAATCGATGTCATTGCCGGGCTGTCTGCTGAATATGTTTAATCAGCTGCAGTAAAGCCTGAGGAAAAGGAGTGTGTGTAATGGATTATTTCCTGAGCGAAGAACAACAGATGATAAAGGAACTGGCTGCAAAGATCGCCGACGAGAAGATCGCGCCGGTAGCGATCCAATATGATGAGGAAGGAAGATTTCCGCATGATATAGTCAAAGTGCTGGCCGATTCCGACCTTTGCGGAGTTTACATACCTGAAGAATACGGCGGGCTTGGCGGCGGAGTGTTCGAAATGTCGCTTGTCGTCGAGGAGCTGAGCAGGGCATGCGGAGGTATTTCACTTGCATTTGCAGGAACCGGGCTTGGCACGTTCCCGATCATTCTGTTCGGCAATGAAGAGCAGAAACAGAAATATCTTCCCGATATTGCAGCGGGAAAGAAGCTTGCGGCTTTCGGACTGACCGAGGCCGATGCGGGCAGTGACGCAGCGGGAATTCGTACAACGGCAGTGCTCGACGGGAATGAGTATGTGCTCAACGGCACAAAGCAATGGATCACCAACGGCGGTGAAGCCGATGTGTATACAGTGATAGCATGCACGAACAGAAGCAAAGGCGCAAGGGGATTTTCTGCATTTGTTGTAGAGAAGGGCACACCAGGCTTCACATTCGGCAAAAAGGAAAACAAGATGGGCATAAGGGCATCCTGCACCAGCGAGCTCGTATTTGAAAATTGCAGGATACCCAAGGAAAACCTCCTCGCAAGAGAAGGAATGGGCTTCATAGTTGCAATGAAAACTCTTGACAGGACAAGACCGGGCGTTGCCGCACAGGCCCTTGGCATTGCGCAGGGAGCTTTCGAGGAGGCTGTCAGATATTCCAGGCAGAGAGTCCAGTTCAACCAGCCTATATCATCGTTCCAGGCTGTACAGCATATGCTTGCCGATATGGCGATCCAGCTGGAAGCGGCAAGAGCTCTCGTTTATCAGACATGCCGCTTTATCGACAGCGGTGCCAGGGATTTTTCGAAGGAATCAGCCATGTGCAAGGTGTTTGCATCAGATACCGCAATGAAGGTGACGACGGATGCGGTGCAGATCCTTGGCGGCTATGGCTATATGAAGGAATATCCTGTGGAAAAAAGGATGCGCGACGCAAAGATCACGCAGATATACGAAGGGACGAACCAGATCCAGAGAAATGTCATAGCGCTGGAGCTAATAAAGGAAACAGCAAAAAAATAGGAATGCCGTATGATGGCTTCAGTATCCGTACTGAAGCCGTTATATAGTCCAGTCAGCGGGGAGCGAGTGAAAAGATGAATATAGTGGTGTGTGTGAAACAGGTTCCGGGTACTACGGAAGTTAAAATGAACAAGGAAACCAACACGATCATCCGGGAGGGTGTTGAATCTATAATCAACCCTTTTGACACATATGCGGTCGAAGAAGGACTGAGGGTCAGGGAGAAGATGGGGGGCAAGGTGACCGTACTGAGCATGGGCATCCCGTCGGTGGCCGAGCTGCTCAAGAGCACCATCGGCCTTGGCGTCGATGATGCCGTGCTGCTCAGCGACAGGGCTTTTGCCGGCGCTGATACCCTTGCGACTGCTTATGCACTTTCAATGGGCATCAGGAAGATGGGAGGCGCTGACCTGGTGATCTGCGGGAAACAGGCCACCGACGGCGACACAGCGCAGGTCGGCCCGAGCCTTGCCGAAAAACTGGGTTGGCCCCACACTACATATGTAAGAAAGATCGAAGAAATAACAGACAGCCATATCAGATGCCAGAGGATGACCGAAGACGGGTATGAGGTGATAGAAATGCCTCTTCCGGCAGTCATTACGGTCGTGAAGGAAATAAACGAACCAAGGCTTCCATCCCTGAAGAATATGATGCGGGCCAGGAAGGCAGCCGTCACTGTCTGGACAGCGGACGACATAGAAGCCGATAAAGACCTTTGCGGTTTGAAGGGGTCGCCTACTCAGGTGGTCAGGACTTTTATGCCTGAACACGAGATAAAAAGCGAAATGATAGAGGGCGATGCGGCCGAGCAGGCAAAAAAGCTGGCCGACAAGCTGCTGTCCATGCAGTTTACGTTCTGCCGCTGACAAAGGCGGTAATGCCGGGGTCAGTATACAGTTTATTTTTTGGAGGTTATTGTAATGTCCAGTATAAAGATCATACTTGAGAAATGCTATGGCTGCAGACTGTGTACAGGCGCATGCCCGTTCGGCGCCATCAGCGTAGTTGATAAAAAGGCTGTGATACAGGAAAATTGTACGCTTTGCGGGGCCTGTGTCTCCTCATGCAGATTTGATGCCATCGAGTTCACAAAGTTCGAGACGTCGGAATCTGTCGATATATCGCAGTATAAAGGTGTGTGGGTGTTCGGAGAACAAAAGGACGGGGAGATCGCCAATGTGGTGCCGGAGCTTCTCGGAGAAGGACGAAAGCTTGCGGACCAGCTTGATGTAAAGCTTGCGGCAGTCCTGCTGGGAGAATGCATGGAAGCGGCGGCAGGGAAATTGATTTCCTGCGGCGCAGATGAGGTGTATATGGTGGATCATCCTTCTTTAAAGCGCTTTAATGATGAATCATATGCGGATATCTTCGTACAGCTCATAAATAAATACAGGCCGGAGATCGTGCTGATGGGAGCTACGACATATGGACGGTCGCTCGGCCCGAGAGTGGCATCAAGGCTTAACACCGGACTGACCGCGGACTGCACGAAGCTGGAAATAGACAGTGAGAAGCGGCTGCTGCTCCAGACGCGTCCTGCGTTTGGCGGGAATCTCATGGCCACCATCATATGCCCGAACCACAGACCACAGATGTCTACGGTGAGGCCGAAGGTCATGAAAGCGTTCGAACCTGATCCGTCCAGGATCGGAGAGATCATCAGGCCTGAGGTCGTCATCCCTGATAATGTAAAGGTGAAGGTAGTCGACGTGGTGTCTACCCTCTGCGAAAAGGTAAATCTTACGGAAGCTGATATCATAGTCTCCGGAGGAAGGGGACTGGGCGACCCGAAAAACTTTGCATTGGTTCAGGAGCTTGCAGATGTTCTCGGCGGAGCTGTCGGAGCTTCACGCGCCACTGTTGACGCAGGCTGGATAGACTACAGCCATCAGGTGGGCCAGACAGGAAAGACTGTCGGGCCGAAGGTATACTTCGCATGCGGTATATCAGGAGCAGTGCAGCATCTTGTAGGAATGTCGTCCTCCGATACGATCATTGCCATAAACAAGGATCCGGAAGCGCCTATTTTCAAAGTTGCAACGATTGGGATCGTAGGGGATGTGCTGGAAGTTCTGCCGGCTCTGATTTCTGAGTTCAGAAGTCGTCTTGGCTGAAAAGGGGTCCGGCATTGCCGGTCCCTAATTCAAAAAAATTGATAAAATATTCTTGATAATACTACAATTTCCCCGAATATTTATGTATACTGGATAGTATAGTCCAGACATCATTTTAGGGGGAATTCCTGTGAAGAGGGTCAAGGTCGGTCTGGCTGTTAGTTTTGCTGTTCTCACATTTCTATATAGCGCAACAGCGGCAGCTACACCGGTTAGAGATTTGCCTGCCGTGGCTGATAAAGCAGGACTGCAGGATACGGAACCGGGGACAGACCAGCTGACCGATGCCGGTGATAAAGCAGATCAGCAGACTGATGCCGGTGAGAAAGCAAATCATAAGACCGATGCCGGAGTAAAAGATGAAGGACAGACCGGCCATGAGGATCAGGTTCCCGATAAAAATCAGATCATCATAACCAAAATCATAAGGGAAATACAGACCGAGATCAAAAGCTTCAGTTTTTCAGAGCTCGTTGTTGACATAAATAACTGTACATATCAGCCGACGGATCCGGATTCAGCATTAACAATAAGCAAAAATGTAGAGATAACAGCTAATAATATCATCTTTGAAGACTCCATCATAAACGGTGACCTTTATATCCGTGCCGATAATGTTTTCCTCAGGAATATTGTCGTCAACGGTACTGTCCATATTAGGCCTTTATCGAATAATGCCATTAGGTTCGAAAATGTAACCTTCGTAAATATTGCGTTTATCAGAGAACCCGCAGCCAGAGCCGGAACCAAAGCCAGCAGAGGAACTCTTCCTGAAGACGGCGATGCTGACGAGGAAAAAGCTTCTGCCAGGAATGGTAATAATAACAGCAATGAGAGCAGAAACGGCCGGGGAGAGGACGGCAGCAATGAAACCAAAATTGGCGGGGGAAACAGCAATCCGCCTGATAACGGAGCTGTCACAGCATATCTGGAGCAGGCATCCATAGATGATTACGATAGTTACCTTGTTGTCATAAATAAAGACAGAAGTCTCCCTGACACCTGGAAACCAAAGGATCTGGTAAGACTCAGCGTGCCTTATACCGGACGTTCCGAAGCAAGATACATGAGAGAAGAAGCATCTGATGCACTGAACAAGCTTTTTGCCGGCGCAAAGAAGGATGGGATAATTCTTCGCGCGGTTTCGGGCTTCAGATCATATGAGCTTCAAAAGGTAGTTTTTGCAAAACATGAGGACATGCTCGGAACGAAAGCAGCGGAGATGGTCAGTGCCAGACCGGGCCTGAGTGAGCACCAAACCGGACTTGCAATAGATATTTCATCCAAAAGAATGAACTATGCGCTGGAACAGTCCTTCGGGAACACCCCCGAGGGAAGATGGCTGGCGGAGAATGCTGCCAAATTCGGATTTATCTTAAGATATCCCAAGGGAAAAGAATCGATCACCGGATATGAATATGAACCATGGCACTTCAGATATGTCGGGAAGGATATCGCGGCCGACATCATGAAGAAAGGGCTGACGCTGGAGGAATACTTCGGACTTGTTGACTGATGCAGCCCGGCAAATATCATAGCTCAGTAATTATCATGACTCAGCAAAATCAATGCGTAATGATCCGTATCATTGCGCTGTTTTATTATAATAACTATCCGATTATGGTGCCAGGCACCATAATCGGATAGTTATTCATGAAGTTCAGCAAGTCTAAACTCCGATATCTTTGTGTATACCCTTTTGCTCTGGATCTGCTCGCTTTTATATAGATCGATCGTGTTTACTTCAACAGGCACCGGGGATGGTTTTCCGACCAGCGCCTTTATCTCCTCGAAGGAGCGTTCGAATACTATATCCTGGCCTATCGTGATATGCGGAGTATAGCTGCGTTTTTCCGCAGGGAAACCCAAGGACGACAAGCAGAGATCAGTTTCGGCAGCCAGCTTTTTCAATGATTGTATATCACCGCCAAGCCCCAGCCATAATACACGGACAGAATCTCTTCCCTGAAAAGTACCTACTTCTGATATTTCCAGCCTGAAAGGTCCATGTGATTTACATACCCCAGCCATTGCCGAATCGATAGCTTTTTTTTGCTCCATGGTTATCTCATCGAGAAACTTCAGCGTAAGGTGGAAGTTGCCGATGTACTTCCACCGTCCTTTGACCGCATAATTCCTGAATTTCTGCTGAAGCTCGCATATGTACTTTTTACAATCGCTGTTGAAATCGATCCCAATAAAAGCTCTGATACCGATCAGTCCCTTTTATGTATTTCAGTGTTATTGTACCATATTATTTCAGCTTATAGAACCTCATCAATCTTCCGGTCGACCATAATTTTCATTCACTGTTTCACTTTGAAATTTATATACTGTAATGTACATAAAAAATGAATGCTTTTTGCAAGCAGCGCCGGTGCGCATGATCGACCGCCATAAAAACGATGATCGGGCAGCTTGATGCGGAGGACGGAAAATTGGGTGCAGTAGTTGAGGTACATAATCTGGGAATGAAATATCACTCGCTCAATGGAGAGATCACAGCTCTGGATGATATCAACCTGACAGTGGAAGAGGGCGAGTTCGTAAGCATAGTCGGACCGAGCGGCTGTGGCAAATCCACACTCCTTTCGCTTTTTGCCGGCCTTTTGTTTCCCACGGAGGGGACTGTCATCCTTGGGGGAAGGAAAGTGTCAGGGCCGACTCATCAGGTTGGCTATATGCTCCAGAAGGATCACCTTTTTGAGTGGAGGACGATATACGAAAATGTCGTTTTGGGCCTTGAAATTACGCGGACACTGAACAGCGGGACCAGGGAGTATGCTTTGGACCTGCTCGAAACCTATGGCCTTTCCGAGTTCAAAGATAAATATCCCAACCAGCTGTCGGGAGGCATGCGGCAGCGGGCGGCCCTTATAAGGACATTGGCGGTAAATCCCCAGATATTGCTGCTGGATGAGGCATTCTCCGCTCTTGACTATCAGACAAGGCTGGCTGTAGCAGAGGACATTTATTCGATCATAAAACGGGAAAACAAAACCGCCGTCCTTGTCACCCACGATATCGCAGAGAGCATCAGCATGGCCGACAGGGTGGTGGTTCTGACAAAAAGGCCGGGGACTGTAAAGAGGATCTATGACATCAGCCTGACCTGTGATAAAAAAACGCCGATGTGCTGCAGGGAAGCTCCGGAGTTCAGATATTACTTCAATAAAATATGGAGGGACCTTGATATACATGTGTGAAGCTGCAGACGATATTGCAGCATGGGGAGATGAACCAGAATGAGGAATGATGCCGGAATTTCGAATGAACACAGGGAGTTCCTGAGAAAAGTCAGGAGGAGAAAAATATTCATACTCGCCGCACAACTGCTGCTGCTCGTTGCGTTGTTTGCATTGTGGGAACTGCTGGCAGTACTGAAGCTGATAGATCCATTTATAATGAGCCAGCCGTCCAGGATAGCGGAAACGGTTGCAGACTTGTACAGGGAGGGGGAGCTGTTTTATCACACAGGGATTACCTGCCTAGAAACGGTGATAGGATTTTTGCTTGGAACGATAGCCGGCACGGTTATCGCTGTTATCCTCTGGTGGTCCGAGTTCCTGTCCAGAGTGCTGGAGCCCTACCTCGTCGTTCTGAACAGCCTGCCGAAGATAGCGCTCGGCCCGATCTTTATAGTATGGATAGGGGCCGGCCCGTCGTCCATCATAGCGATCGCACTGACGATATCGCTTATCGTAACGATCATGGAAGTCCTCAATGGCTTCATATCTGTCGATCAGGATAAAATCAAGCTGGTCAGGACTTTCGGAGCGAACCGTGCACAGATACTGATGAAAGTGGTGCTGCCATCGTCGTACCCTGTGATAATCAACGCGCTGAAGGTTAATGTGGGACTTTCGTGGGTCGGCGTTATAGTCGGTGAATTTCTTGTTTCCAAGGCAGGACTCGGATATCTGATCGTATACGGAGGACAGGTATTCCAGCTGGATCTGGTGATGACAAGCGTTCTGATCCTGTCTGCTGCGGCTGCGCTGATGTACCAGGGAGTCGTATATATCGAAAGGTCGCTTGTTAAAAGCGGCAAGCATACATCTGTTTGAGTCTGGAATGATTGGAAGGGGGCAGATCTATGAAAATCATAAGAAAACTATTGGCCGCAGTGCTCATGGCAAGCCTTATATTTGCCTTCGGAGCATGCGGCGAGAAAAAACTCGTGTCGATAAAGCTCAGTGAAGTTACGCATTCCATTTTTTACGCTCCTCAGTATGCAGCGCTGAATCTCGGATATTTTGAGGAGGAGGGATTGTCCGTCGAACTGATAAACGGTCAGGGAGCAGATAAGGTAATGACGGCAGTTCTGTCCGGCCAGGCGGACATAGGCTTTTCCGGCCCTGAGGCAGCCATTTATGTTTACAATGAGGGCAAGGAGGATCATGCCGTTGTATTTGCCCAGCTAACGAAGAGGGATGGTTCTTTCCTTGTCGGAAGAGAGCCCGAACCTGATTTCAAATGGACCGATGTAAAGGGCAAATACATTATCGGCGGGAGAAAAGGCGGAGTGCCTGAAATGACGCTGGAGTATGTGCTTAAGCAGCATGGCGTCATGCCGGGTGAAGATGTGGAAGTGGATACGAGCGTTCAGTTTGCTTTGATGGCGGGAGCCTTTACAGGAGGAACAGGAGACTATGTCGCACTGTTCGAGCCGGTGGCTTCGACGCTGGAAAGGGAAGGCAGGGGTTACATAGTGGCTTCTATAGGGAAAGACAGCGGAGAGATACCTTATACCGCTTATTATGCGAAGAAAAGTTACATCAAAAAGAATCCCGACATAATACAGAAGTTCACCAACGCCATATACCGCGGACAGGTCTGGGTCGATACCCACACGCCGGAGGAGGTGGCGGAAGCCATCAAGGATTCGTTCCCGGATTCGGATATGGAACTGCTCACCACAGTGGCTAAACGCTACAAGGAACAGGATACCTGGTGCAAGGATCCGATAATGAAGGAGGAAGCCCTGGCGAGGCTGCAGGAGGTCATGAAGATGGCGGGTGAGCTGGAGAAGGAAGCGCCGTATGATAAGCTGGTCGATAACAGCTTCGCGGAGAAGGCGATCAGGAAATAAGCAGTAAAGTGGGAGCGTGGAAATATAACCTCCATTAATATCGACAGGCAGCACCGTTTATTCCGGTTATAAGTATGTTTCGGTATATAGGTATGAACAGCAGCGGTGTTTATTCCGGTTATGTTTCCAAAGCACCGCATATGAACGTATTTTCTGCCAAAAGAGATGTTCGGATTAGGCGGTCGTATCTCACGGGTATTGCAGCCTCCTCTTTTCTGCTTGCGTTTTGCAGCAGGGCTTCGGGAACATGGAAACATAACCTCCACAAATACCGCTGCTGTCCAATCTATGAGTATGACTCCGGAGATTTCCAGCAAGGCTTCGGGAGTGCGGAAACATAACCTCCACAAACGGTGCTGCCTGCCGATGCTGTAAAACGGTGCTGCCTGTCTGTTTAAAATTGTGCTGACGGGGCGAAATACTGATATGACAGTACCAAAATCGCTGCCGATGAGGTAATATATAGGTAGAGCCGCCTGTGATTTCAGGGCGGAAGGTAAAAGCAGCCTGCAAAATCAGGCAGAGAACCCATATTACCGAACAGAAAGGCGTATTTGTATGGAGAGCATATTGGAAGGTATCCGTAAAAACCCTGTGATAGCCGCCGTCAGGAGGGAGCAGGACATCGAAGCGGCCATTGCCAGCGAGGCCATGACTATATTTATACTGAACGGCGATATCTTCAATATAAAAAGTATGGTAGACCGTGTGGCGGGCAGCGGCAAGCAGGTGTTCATCCATGTGGATTTCCTTGAGGGGCTGGGCAGGGACAACAGAGCCATCGATTATATTGCAGGAGCAGTAAGGCCGACCGGCATAATCAGTACCAGGAGCAGCAGCATAAAGCATGCTGTCGATACGGGGATATTCTGCATACAAAGGTTTTTCCTTGTGGACAGCCTCTCATATGATACCGCAGTCAAGACAGCGCACTCTGTCAAACCCGATGTTGTTGAGATAATGCCGGGTGTTATGCCGGGCCTCATCGGCAGGATATGTAAAGAAATGCCCATGCCTGTGATAGCTGGGGGACTGATCGAGAGCAAGGAGGATATCATTGCGGTGCTGCAGGCCGGATGCATTGCGGCATCCACAGGGAAAAAGGAACTGTGGAGCATGTGATTTACAGCATGTGATTTGAGTATGTGATTACTGCCATTGCACCTTCGGAAGCATGGTGGTATAATTAAGGCAACAGAATAATATGTGCGGAGAATCGGAGTCACATTAAATAACGGCGTAACGCCTTTATTTGGTGTGGCTTTTTACTTTTCTCCGTTGCTGGAACGGAGGCGCAGACGTGGTTTATGATGTGGCAATTGTCGGAGCAGGTGTGATCGGGGCTTTGACAGCCAGAGAATTATCAAGGTACGACCTGGAAATATGTATCCTGGAAAAGGGATCCGACGTGGCATGCGGCACCAGCAAGGCAAACAGTGCGATCGTCCATGCAGGTTATGATCCCGTGCCCGGGACATTGAAGGCGATCCTGAATATCAAAGGGAACGAACTGTTCGAAGGCATATCGAAGGAACTGGATGTACCCTTCAGGAGGATAGGTTCGCTGGTACTTGCCTTCAATGAAAGCGACATGGATACCGTAGCAGAACTGTATGAAAGGGGGATCCGGAGCAATGTGCCGGATCTGCGCATGCTGGATTCCCTTGAAGAAATTTTGAAAGTCGAACCCAATGTCTCGCATGATGTCGTCGGTGCTCTCTATGCACCGTCTGCAGGCATAACATGCCCCTATGAACTGACATACGGGGCTGTTGAAAATGCGGTCGTCAATAAGGCTGAACTGATGCTGGAAACGGAAGTGACCGGGATAACCTTTGAGAATGAAGTTTTCAAGCTTGAGACAAACCGCGGGCCGGTCTGCAGCAGGTTTGTGGTAAATGCGGCAGGAGTTTCTTCGGATGTCGTCGCTGGCATGATCGGGGACAGATCATTTAAGATAAAGCCAAGGAAAGGCGAGTATATGCTCCTTGACAAAAATCAGGGAGGGAAGGCACGTACTGTGGTGTTCAAGACTCCTTCTGCCGCCGGCAAGGGTATCCTTGTGACGCCGACTGTCGACGGCAACCTTCTCATCGGGCCTACCTCTGCAGAAATCGACGACAGAGAAGATCTTGCCACTACTTCTGAAGGCCTTCAGCAGGTTGTCGACGGTGCGATGAAATCGATATACGGTATCGATCCAAGGCAGGTTATCACTTCCTTTGCAGGACTGAGAGCATCTGCATCGGAGCCTGATTTTATCATATTGCCGTCGCTGATCAACAACAGGCTCATAAATGCAGCCGGGATCGACTCTCCGGGGCTGACTGCCGCTCCGGCCATAGCCGGATATATTGCGGAACTGCTCTGCGATTCAGGCCTTGAACTCAGGCCTAAAAAGGATTTTTATCCATACAGAAAGTCCATAAAAAGGTTCAATGAAGCTCAAGACAGAGAAAAGACAGAACTGATCAGGCAAAACAGACTGTATGGAAGGATCATATGCAGGTGCGAGCTTGTAACTGAAGCAGAGATCGTAGAGGCGATCCGCAGACCTGCCGGTGCGAGGACAGTGGATGCGGTCAAGCGAAGGACAAGAGCAGGCATGGGAAGATGCCAGGGAGGCTTCTGTACGCCATGGATCACCGAGATCCTGTCGCGGGAACTGAACATCCCAATGGAAAGAGTAACAAAAAAGGGAAGCGGCTCCGAGCTGCTTGCCGGCAGAACAAAGGAGGGCCTGGAGTGAAAGAAGTCGACATAGCAGTGATCGGAGGAGGACCTGCGGGAATGGCTGCGGCTATCGAGGCATTCCGCAGCGGTATAAGAAATATTGTCATACTGGAACGTGACCGTGCGCTGGGTGGCATATTGCAGCAGTGCGTCCATAATGGCTTCGGACTGCAGTTGTTCAAAGAGGAACTGACAGGTCCGGAATATGCCGAGAGATTCATTCGGCAGGTCGAGGAGCTTGGGATAGAAGTAAAACTGAATACGATGGTGTTCGATATCTCGCAGGATAAGATAATCTCTGCAGTCAACTCCGAGGATGGATTGCTCAAAATAAAGGCAAAGGCTGTCATCCTTGCAATGGGGTGCCGGGAGAGGACCCGCGGAGCGCTGAACATACCGGGGACAAGACCGGCGGGAATATATACCGCTGGTACTGCACAGCGGTTTGTCAACGTTGAGGGATTTATGCCGGGGAAAAAGATCGTTATTCTGGGTTCGGGAGATATCGGGCTTATCATGGCAAGAAGGCTGACTCTCGAAGGAGCCGAGGTAAAAATGGTTTGTGAGATAATGCCGCATTCGGGAGGCCTTACGAGAAATATAGTACAGTGTCTTGAAGATTTTGACATACCGCTGAAGCTGAGACATACTGTAGTCGAGATCCATGGAAGGGATCGGGTGGAGGGCGTCACTGTTGCCAGAGTCGATGATAACAGAAAACCTGTGCCCGGAACGGAAGAGTTCGTAGAGTGTGATACTTTGCTGCTCTCAGTTGGCCTGATCCCTGAAAATGAGCTGACTGCCGCCGCTTCCGCCGACATGGATGAAAAAACATCGGGCCCGGTGGTGGATGACAGCTGCGAGACCTCGGTCAAAGGCATCTTTGCCTGCGGGAACGTGGTACATGTCCACGATCTGGTGGATAATGTCACAACGGAGGCTTACAAAGCGGGGAAAAGTGCGGCAGCTTATGTCATGGAGAAGCATTGAGATCAATCAGACCATGTTGCGGTATTGTCTGGATTATGATATATGATTAAGGAGGAGCCGGATAATGGCTTATAAAAGAGAAATGACCTGCATTGTGTGCCCTCTTGGCTGCAGGATAAGCGTTGTGACGGGGGATGACGGTCTAATTACCGAAATCAGCGGAAACAAATGCAAAAGGGGAGCGTCATATGCGGAAGAGGAGTGTCTGGATCCAAAAAGGACTGTCACAACGACCGTCAGGATGAAAAACGGCCGTATGCCTGTTGTTCCTGTAAAGACCAGCAAGCCTGTACCGAAAGCATTGATCATGGACTGCATGAAGGAGATAAACAGGATCTGTGCAGTTCCGCCTGTCAGGATCGGTGATGTCCTGATCAGGGATATACTTGGTACCGGCGCCGATGTAGTTGCTGCAGGTAATGCAGATTAAATGCGGGAGGCAATTCATATGGAGAAAAGGTATATTGTTTCATTGGATCAGGGTACCACCAGTTCGCGGGCAGTAGTCTTTGACAGGCAGGGCGGGATCGTTGGCATATGCAGCAGACCTTTCGGACAGATATTCCCGCAGCCGGGCTGGGTGGAGCATGACCCTGCAGAGATACTGGAAAGCCAGTTCGGGGCTGTGTCTGATGTATTGAAGGCATACAATATCCAACCGGAGCAAATATACTGCATCGGTATTGCAAACCAGAGAGAGACAGTTGTCCTCTGGGACAGGGCGACGGGCAAACCGGTATGCAACGCGGTCGTATGGCAGTGCAGGAGGACTTCGCCGATCTGTCAGCAGCTGAAGGGCTGCGGAACGGAGACTGTCAGACGGGATAACACAGGGCTTGTGCTCGATCCGTATTTCTCCGGCTCAAAAATCAAATGGATGCTTGATAATATCGAAGGCGCCAGAGAACGGGCAAATAAAGGCGAACTGATGGCGGGCACTATCGATACCTGGCTCATATGGAACCTTACCGGAGGGAAAGTGCATGCCACTGATTATTCCAATGCGTCCAGAACGATGCTTTTTAACATACATAAACTGGAATGGGATCGGGAAATGCTCGAACTGTTCGGCATACCGGAATCGCTTATGCCTGAGGTGGTATGTTCCTCGGGTATCATTGGGGAAACAGATGAAAAGCTGTTTGGCGTCCGTATACCCATATCGGGTGCCGCAGGCGATCAAAGTGCTGCATTGTTCGGTCAGGCGTGCTACTTGAAGGGATCCGTCAAAAATACATATGGCACAGGATGCTTCATACTTATGAATACCGGCAAGGAAGCTGTCAGATCAGCGAACAGACTGCTGACTACGATAGCATGGAATATCGGAGAAGGTGTGGAGTATGCACTTGAAGGCAGCGTTTTCAACGCGGGGACATCGATCAAATGGCTGCGTGATAACCTTGGCCTTATCGAAAGTCCGCAGCATGGCGATAGGCTGGCCGAATCTGTCCCTGATACGGACGGAGTTTATTTTGTTCCCGCTTTTACGGGCATGGGAGCGCCCTACTGGGATATGTACGCCCGTGGAACGATAACCGGCCTTACAAGAGGGACGAAAAAGGAGCATATTATCAGGGCGGCACTGGAATCGATAGCGTATCAGAGCAAAGATGTGTTTGATGCAATGGTGTCTGATGCGGGCACTGAGCTAAAGGAGCTGAAGGTTGACGGAGGAGTGAGCAACAGCAGCTTTGTGATGCAATTCCAGGCCGATATACTGGGTATACCGGTGATACGGCCCGGGATTTCCGAGACTACCGCTTTGGGTGCGGCTTTTCTGGCGGGGCTTGGTATCGGGTTATGGACTTCTAAAGATGATATCCGGGATAAATGGACTGTAGGCAGAGTGTTTATGCCTGCCATGGATAAGGAACAGGGCAATATATTGTATGAGACGTGGAAGCGGGCAATAGGCAGGGCGATGGACTGGGAGAGACATTAGCCTGGGTCGGACCGGCAGCGCTGTTATTCCGGTTATGTTTACAAAGCACCGACAGGGTCGTTTTTGACCCGGCTGTATTTAGCCGGGTAATGAAGCAGTTGATGTGAGGAGATGAGGATTATGGGCATCATTGCAATTGCAGGCGCAGGGGTGATGGCATCAGCGCTGAGCTTTCCGGCACGTGACAACGGTCATGAGGTCAGGCTTATGGGGACGCCGCTGGACCGTGAAATAATAGAAAACTGCAAAAAAAACGGATATCATATCACGCTGAAGCGTCAATTGCCCGAAGGTATCCGCTGTTTTCAGTTTGATGATTTCAATAAGGCTATAGAGGGCGCCGACCTGCTGATAGGCGGAGTCAGCAGCTTTGGTGTCGAGTGGTTCCTTAAGGAGGTGCTTTCGGCAATACCGGATGAACTCCCTGTTCTGTCCGTCACAAAGGGCATGCTGGATACGCCTGAGGGAGATCTTATAAGTTACCCCGAGTATTACGAAGGCAAACTGGCCGGAAGGCGGCTGTCGCTAAATGCCATCGGAGGTCCGTGCACCAGCTATGAACTGGCGGACCGGCATCACTCCGCAGTTTTCTTCTGCGGGCGTGATATGGAAATGCTTCGGAGGATAAAAGCGCTGCTGCAGACAGATTATTACCATATAAGCCTTTCCACTGATGTCAGAGGCATCGAATGCGCCGTTGCCCTCAAAAATGCATATGCGCTTGGTGTAACACTGGCCGTCGGCATCGCTGAACGCGAATGCGGAGAAGGCTGTGAGCTTCATTATAACCCCCAGGCAGCGCTGTTTGAACAGAGCATCAGAGAAATGAGGATGCTGCTGAAAATCGCCGGCTGCTCCGACGACAACATAATCCCGGGTGCAGGAGACCTGTATGTAACAATATTCGGCGGTCGTACCCGCCGTATCGGAACACTGCTTGGACACGGCATGTCATTTGAAAAGGCTATGGAATCGCTGAGCGGAGTCACGCTGGAGTCCGTAGTGATAGCGAAGCGTACTGCATCTGCACTGCGGGTCCGCATTGACAGAGGACTGTCTTCACCTTCCGATTTTCCGCTGCTGCTTCATATCGACGACATCATCAGCAACGGCGCTCGGGTGGATATTCCCTGGAAAAGCTTTGAGAGGGAGCCGCCTGATACGGAATAACGAGACGAGTGATGGCATGATGTATCTCGTCTCTTTGACAAAAAAATTGGGGCGGGTTTGCCGCCCCATAAACGGTCATTCGGTCATATCCCAATCTCCTGCCGTATATTGCGGGTCAAGCATATCGCTAATGCCGGCAAGCAGCATGATGATGCCCTGGACTCTGTGATGCTGGATTACATAAACGCCTTTCTTTGCATCTTCAATGACCAGATCGGCAGCAATAAGCGGCTTGAGATGATGATAAACCTGGCCTGTCGAATTGTATCCGCATTCCTCGACCAACTGAGCAACAGTCATTGGCTTTTTAAGGATACTCATAAGGATGTGCAGACGGTCGCTGTTTCCGATACAGCGCAGGACTTTTTCAGCACTTTTATTTTCAACAAGATAAAGCAAACCGTCTGTATTCACCTGATTCCTTATCCATGTCGACTGACGGCCTCCGGATTCAAACACGCCCAGATAAGTAATTGAACCGCTCTGGCCGCTCTGCTCACACGCATTCTCGAGGTTATTGAGAATACCCATTATGTTGGTGTCCGGATGCATGTTCTCCATTTTGTGTATGCGCTTTGCCTGCTTTTCCTCACCATCTGCCGCATGTTTTTGCTGATAATTTGCCGCCTGTTTCCATGCTTCATTGGTTTTCGAGCCTGCAAATGCATTCAGCAATTGCTTGATCTCATTCAGTTCATTTTTCAGGGAGTCGATTTCCGAGCCATAATCTCTTTCCAATCATATCACCTCTTTTAATGTTTTATAGCGTAATTACGTAATTCCATAATATACTACATTCTCACATATGTCAATACGTAATTACGTAATTATTCACACATTTTCTTTTCAGACAATTTAGCATTTTGGTGCGTTAAACATTATGATTAAATATATCGGGTATATATTAATAACAACAGTTTTGATGAAGAAAGGGAGGTTCAGATGAATCGCAGCTATAACTCGTACATTTATGGAAGATGGATCAAGTGGGGAGTAATTGCCTTAGTAGTAATTATTCTTGCAGTCAGCTCCATATCGACATACAACGGACTGGTCACGGCCGATCAGAATGTGCAGATGCAGTGGAGCACAGTTGAGAGTATGATGCAGAGGCGGGCTGATGTGATAAACAACCAGGTTGGAGCCATAAAAGGATATATGGAGCACGAAGAAAAAGTGATCAGTGAGATCGCAGCAGCACGGGCTGTATTATATGATAACTACTCGGACATAAACAGCAAGATAGCCGCCGACGAGAAGCTGGCTGCATCGGGCAGGTCAATGCTGGCACTTGTTGAAAGTTATCCTGAATTGAGGGCAAGCGAGTTGTTCCAGAACCTTCAGGTCGATATCGAAGGGTCTGAAAACAGGGTGGCCGTTGCAAGGAAGGATTTTATAGAAGCGGTGCAGGTATATAATACAAAGCTTTCAAGGTTCCCGGGCAATATTTTTGCCAGGCTGATGGGCTTTGAGGCGAAGGAGTATTTCAAAGCCTCTCCGGGTGCACAGGAAGCGCCAAAGGTCGATTTTGGGAAATAAGCCTGCGAAGATGCAGAAAATGATCGCCGAGAATAATCAAGAAAGTGCAGGTCCGGCATGAGAAGAATATCAGTGGTTTTCATTATAACTATTATATTAGTTTCGATCCTAACATTCGGGATAAATGCTGCTGCAGAGATTCCGTCTCCGACACAGGAGTTTTTTGTTAATGACTTTGCAGGCGTACTGGATAAGGATACGAGGGAGAATATCCAGCTCATGGGGAAGAGCCTGGAAGAGCTGACAAGCGCCCAGGTCGTCGTTGTTACCATCGAGTCTCTCGATGGGCAGGATATAGATGACTATGCCAACGAGCTGTTCAGAAAATGGGAGATCGGTCAAAAGGACAAGGATAACGGCGTCCTGATCCTCAATTCTGTTTCAGACAGGCTGCTTAGAATCGAGGTAGGCTACGGACTTGAGGGTGCCCTGACAGACATCGAAACTGCAAAGATCAGAACTGAATACATGAACCCATATCTTAAAAACGGTGATTATGACAGTGGGATTTCCAGCGGGTACACCGCAGTCGTAAAGGCTGTTTGTGATGAGTACGGCGTTGACATGGATGATGTGCTGAGACAGCTGCCGTCAGGCAGCAGGTACGAATATGATCGGTACTGGCAGAGCCAGGCAAGAGCCGGCAGTGAAGAGCAGGATGAGAGCAGCTTGTTTTATGTGATTGCCTTCTGTATTTTCGTTGCAGTAGACGGGATATTTTTCAGGTTCAGGATGACACAGGCGCTGATCAGGATCGCCTTCTACAGCAGCTTCTTCAGAGGCGGCCGCGGTGGCCGCAGAGGTGGACGCGGCGGTTGGGGCGGAGGCGGCTGGGGCGGCTTCGGAGGCGGCAGCTCCGGAGGCGGTTTTGGAGGCAGTTCCGGCGGAGGCGGCAGCAGCGGCGGGGGAGGAAGCAGCGGGAGATATTGATCCTGTCCCACAGACATGATCCATACAAGTGAAATTTTCTATATAGATCGATAAAAAAAACCGTGCAAGTTGCCATCAGGCGGCTGCACGGTTTTATTATAATAACTGTCCGATTATGGTGACAGGCACCATAATCGGATAGTTATTTTTTCAACTGAAGAAAAGTTGGATGATAA
>CAZQUQ010000044.1:3052-18428 GCA_964596445.1 uncultured Oscillospiraceae bacterium | reverse complement strand
CTATTTTCTCGGCTTCTTCTGCGAATGCGCCGACGACGCCGATGTCACGGTAGTGAATAATGATTTGCTGCTCCGCCGTTCTGGAGTACCGCTCTGCCCTCTAAATACTTGGAAAATAGCGTTAAAAGTGATATAATGTCTGCATGCAAAAATTGCAAACAGCGAGAAATAATATGCAGACGGGGTGCGGGATGTACAGGCATGAAAGCTATGAGCAGGGAACTGACGGAAGATATCATAGACGCCTGACAAAACATTGGTGAACGATGCATTACAAAAACACAAAGCCATTTTTGGGAAAACTCCTCATGATATATCACTGGACCGAGGATATTATGATAAGAAAAACGAAGAAGCAGCTTATGAAGCAGGAGTCAAGAATGTTTGCATTCCCAAGATCGGCCGAAAATCCAAAGAACGAACCAAGTTTGAGGATACACCGTCATTCAAGCGATTGAAAAACTGGCGAGCCGGGATTGAAGGACGCATCAGTTGCCTGAAACGTAAATTCGGTCTTATGAGAAGTATGTTTCGAGGGTATAGGAGAACCCAAACGTGGTCCGGCTTAGGGATATTTGCCCATAACTTAAGGCAAGCAGCCCGGTTAATGGCCTAAAAAGGGCCAATGTGAACCTATAAATTCGCATATTTAGGTTTCAAGGTCCAGTTGTTTTTGCTATCAAAAAATCATGATTATATAAAAGCTCAATTTATCAGGTCAATCTAATTAAATAAAACATTTTTTGGACTGCACAAGTACAAGGGAAATGTCTGTATAACATAGTAGATGAGGTAAGGCAATGGTTAAACTAAAAAGAACCGATTCCGATGGCCATTATTACTCCCCACGGCTCCGCGGAAAGCTGGAGGGTATTCTGACTGCACCGGTAACGGTTGTGGAGGCACCTTCAGGCTATGGCAAGAGCACGGCAGTGCGTGATTATCTCATGGACAGCCTGCCTGAAGGCACACCGGTATATTGGTGGAATGCCGTAGAGGGCGAACCGGTAAATTCCTGGGACAGGCTGTGCCGTGAGCTTATCCATATTGACTCATCAGCAGGAAAAGAGTTGCTTGCCGCAGGTTTTCCGAAGCTAATGTCTGCGTGGGAGATTGGACAAATACTCCGAAGTATAAGCTGCAGCACACAAACTGTGCTGGTGCTGGATGATTTTCAGCATCTTCAGAGGGAGCTGCCCCGCATCTTCATGTCGGAGCTTTTATCCTGTACAGTGGACATGCTGCATATCATCATCATTACGCAAACCGCACGGCCCTTTCAGCTTTCGTTTTTCGAGCAGTCAAGGGTTCACCTGATCCGGGCGGAGGACTTGTGTCTGAATGAAGAGGAAGTGAAGCAGTATTGCAGGATGTGCGGCCTTGCCCTGTCCCAAAGCGAGGTCAGACAGATATACGAATATACCGAGGGCTGGATTGTGTCCGTCTATCTTACATTATTGCAGATCAAGCGGGGGGAGGGCTATTCTCACAGCCTTGGAATTCTTCAGTTAATGGAAAATATCGTATGGAAGAACCTCAGGGATGAAGATAAGAGGCTTTTGCTCCATATCGCCCTCTTCTCCGGCGTTACCATCGAACAGATTGCCTTTCTGCTCGAAGAGCCCGAGCTGTCCGAAAGAATCCTTACCCTGCTGGAAGAAACACCCTTTATCCGCTATGAAACCGGTGAACGGCGTTATGTGCCCCATGCCATCCTGCTGGAAATGCTGCGAAGAAGGCTTGCTGCGGCGGATGCCGCAACAAAAAGGCATTGTTTCCGCCGTGCGGGAGATTGGTACGCCTTGACAGGCGAGATCAGTCAGGCCATCTCTTGCTACCTTGAGGTCGATGAATATGAGGCGTTCCTGTCCTTGCCCCTGACATGCATGACTCTGGTGCAAATAAACGGAGCACCGTTTACAGATGTCGTTGCCAGTGCACTGGCCGATTGCCCCCATGAGATTAAGTGTAAGTACCCAATCTCCCTGCTGCGTATTGCATATGCTCTTATAGGCGCCGATAAAAAGGAAAAGGCGGCAGAACTGCTGACGGAGACCAAAGCTATTATTGAAGAAGTGACCGACGAAGCCCGGCGAAAGGCTCTGATGGGTGAGTGGATGCTGATCAGCGCTTATCTGGAGTTTCCCGATATCATAAAAATGGAGCCGCTGATTCAAAAGGCCGCTGAGATGATAGGAGGCAGGTGCAAAACTCTGACGGCTGAGGAACCCTTTGCCTTCGGAATGCCCATGATGATCCTTTTCCATAAAACCCCGGGCCGGCTAAAGGCGGAATTTGAGGCGTTATCCAGTGTGAGCAGCCTGCTTTTTATGCTTACCGGCGTTCAGAACCGAGGAGAGGTGTTCTTTAAGGGGGAGGCCGCACTTTACCAGAACGATCTTGCGGAAGCGGAGCTTTTGGCTTATCAGGCTGCCTATCGCGCCGATGCCGCCGGCCAATGGCCCATCAGGATGGGAACCGCGAATTTACTCGTACATGCGGCTTTCAAAGGCGGAAACAACAGCGACCTGTCGAAATTTTTCAAAGCCATTGAGGAAAGCGTGGGCGGCGATGCCCTGAGCCCTCATGTGTTGGAGCTGCTGCGGGCGGGCGTGTATATATGGCTGGATCTGGGTAAGCTGCTCCCCCAGTGGCTTCGCGACGGCAAGACGGTTTTCCCTGACGCACCCTCCTGGGCGAAGCTTTACGCTGGCTACATACACCTTTCGGTTATGCTGCAGGAGCGGGAGTATGCCCGTCTGCTGGGTACGGCAGAAGCCCTTATCAGTGAGTGCCGGGAACGGGGATTTTTGATACTTGAGTTATATATACATATCTTAGCTGCGGCGGCCTGCTGCGCCACAGGCCGACAGGATAAGGCTCTGCCTTACCTGAAAAAAAGTCTGGCCGATGCATTACCCGACAGAATTTATGGCCCCTTTATGGAGTTCAGGCTGCTGCTGGGGGAGCCATTGGAGAAAGCCTTGGACAAGTTGGGGGAGAAAATACCAGAGGAAAGTATGGTAAGGGGAGAGATCTTCGGCGATAACTGGAAAACAACCATCAGGCTAATTTCTGAAAGTCAAACCCTGCCCTATGGCCTGACGGAGAAGGAAATGGAGGTGGCCTCCCTGGCGGCCAAGGGGTTCAGCAATAAGGAAATTGCAGCAAAGCTCTATGTGACCGAAGCAACCGTCAAATTCCATCTGCGCACAGTCTTTTCCAAGCTGGACATTGATCGCAGGAGCAAATTGGCGCGAATTTTGGAATAAAAATCAAAAAACTATCCTTTCGAACGGGGCGAATAATAAGAATCTGCTTTATGATTAATATAAGGCAGATTTTTCGCTTTTTCTGGACAAAATGCGATACTCTGTCATAATACCGTGTAATTCCTTGCTTTATGGGGGTGCTAGAATGAATAATATCCAGTCCGTCACTCCGCTGGAGGGCTTCCGGCTGCAGGTGGCGTTCAACAACGGCAGCAGCATCACGGTGGATCTGTCCGCCAAGCTGAAAACCGTCCGCTTTGCGGAGCTTTCCGATGTAAAGCTGTTTAACGACGTCAGGGCCGACAAAGCCGGCGGGGAAGCAATCGTCTGCGGAGAAGGGAAACTGAAAATACCGCTTTATGAGCTGATTGACGTCGCCCTCAGTGACGGGTGATTTGAAGCATAGGAGAATGAGAATATTTGATTTATCTGAAAGGGGAGTTTTCCATGAAAATGAATATTAAGCGGCTAATGAAGCTTGTTATGCTTGTCCTGCTGCTGACAGCGGCCATACTGGGCCTGACCATATCGGTTTCGGCAGAAGGAGAATCGAAACGGTTGAATGATCTGGCACCCGGCACCATAGTGAAATTTGCCGGCCAGGACTGGATCCTGCTGGAGCCCGGAACCGGCTATGTTCTGAGGAAGGAGGTGCTGCCGTACGAACTGCCGGTTTACGAACTTGACCGGTATCAAAGCCTGGATGAAGATGGCGATTATACTGAAAATATAGGAGAGTATTTGAACGGCACGTTGTATGAACTAGAGGCAAGGACCGACGGCACAGGCTATCTGGAAAAAATGAGTTCTGATTATCCTTGGGAAGTCAGCAAAATCATTCCCTGCAGCTGGTCCAACGAAAGTGAAGCGGGCGACTGGTCGTACCCCGGCGATACCCTTAAGATAAGCCTGCTAAGCTACAGTGATTATCAAAAGTACAAAGACCTGATACAGGCTAATCCGGTTAATAAAAACTGGTGGCTGCGTACTTACAGTGAAAAAGATTCTTATCACTTATGGTATGTGACTCCTGATGGTTCGTTGGGGACTGCCCACGAATGTGATGATATCGGACAGGTACCAAGGCCTGTCATGTGCATAGATCCCTACGTCACCGCAGCCTACGTCAAAGACGGCTGTTATAGAGTAAATAAGGACTGCCAGAAACAGGCCTTTGCCATGAAGGTAACGCCTGCTGCGGGGTATAGCCCCTATTCCTATGCGGCCTCTGTGGTAGCGAGCCCCAGCCAGGCCGACGGCTCGATTGCATTAAAGATCTCAAACGGAGCGCTTTCGGCGCCTGACGTCTACAGCGACGCACCCACCGGTGACGGTGTGATTGCGTCCTACCTGTCATCCTCCCTGTTTAATGCGCATGCAGGTGATTACGTAGGCATCTATGACCTGAATAAGGACGGCAAAGTGATAGGTTTTAACCAGATACAGCTTACGGCAAGCGACTTCGGGAGCATATCAGATTACAAAGCGATAATCAGCCCCAATGGCGGAGGCCCCTTTAACGTTTCAGAAACCAAGGAGGTGACGATAATCACTCCGCCTGGTTATACCGCCTATTACACCACGGACGGCAGCGATCCGAAGGACAGCGGGACAAAAGTCCAATATGAAAAGAGCTTTACCATAGGGCAGCCTGCGAAGACTGTCAAAGCGCGGTGTACCGATGGCACGAACTGGAGTAGCATTACAGAAGCGGCCTTTACCTTCTTCGCGGATGTCAGCTGTGTGATACCCGCGTTTGATACCGCAAACCCGGCTGATGTCACTGTCCCCCTGCGTCTGTATGGGAACACCCTTACAGCCATCAAGAAAGGCGAATCTGCACTGACCCCGGGAACCGACTATACCCTGTCCAATGACCACGCCATCTTCTCTAAGACATACCTTGACAAACAGACCGGACCCATAGAACTGACATTTGAATTCAGTTCGGGAAATTCTGTGACTGCTGCTGTACCGATGCTGGGAGTGAGTTATCAGGACAGCGCTGTCACTCTTGATGATTCTGATCCTTTTTGGATCCCCAATATGTTTGATAAAAACCCTGACGGGGAATACCATACCGATATAAAGATGGATATTGCCTATAACGGCAATAACCTTATGCGCATTCGTAACGGCCAAGATCCGCTGAAACCCGGTACGGATTACAAAATAGAGGATAATAAAGTAACTATTCTTACAAGTTATCTTGAAGGGATAGATTCCGATAAGCTCTCCTTTGATTTTAGTGCGGGCAGGACAACTGCCACTGTGGATGTGCCTCTGAAGATCTTGGATTCAGATGCATTATATAAGAGATGGTTCTTCATGGATGACGATGATAACCAGTACTTCCAGACTATCGGTTACGGTAAAACTTATATAATTGTCAAGGCCGCGAAAAGCTACGCTTCCAGGTGGGGCAGAAGTATAAAGGCAGGAAAGCTCTATATCATTGCCGGCACAGGTACCGGCGGATACTCAGGTGATAATGGACGACCGGCAACGAAAACCGAGTTGAATGTAAGTGAGGAGTATCAAATGCGTGTGGATCGTGAAGGGAATGTATACTGCGCGCTTAGAGGTGCAAGTAGTCTTAATTATGTTGTGCGCATGATACCGGCAGCCGATTGCAGCCTCTTTGGCATTGAAAATATGTGGGCGGGATATATCTACACCATAGTCGGCGGTGGTCAAGTACCAGTTAAGATTGAAAACGTTGATAAAGGGTATAAAGCTACGGAACTTCTTTTATATGGATTTTGCAGCATGGCTGTGGATAGTTCCCATAACCTGTATTTCAATTATGCGGATACTTTATGTAAGGTGGCTGCGGACACAGGTGTTGTCAGCAAATTTGCCGGATGCCAGGAACAAATGTATAGAATGCATGATGGGGCTATTCCTACGGAAGTCTACTATACTAGTACTTCTGCATATGCTGGTTATTTGAAAATAGATAAAGAAGACAATATCTACATAGCTCATACCAATGGACTGTATATTATTCCTTCAAAGAATATGTACAGGTACAATAAGTATATGGAAGCGGGACGCATGTATAGAATCAGATCCGATATGCTGGATAAGTTATACTTAGGTAATTGCTTGGGTATGGACGTAGACGATAACGGCAATATCTATATCTCTTCTGCTTCTGATACTCTTAATGCAATATTAGTGCACATGGCTCAGGATCAGGAGCTTTACGGCGTAAACAGAAAAAGCGGGCAGACTTATATTTTGCGTTATGGAGTGAGTAATGTTTCTGACATTTTCGTGGATTCAAACGGGGGTCTTTACTACCTGAATTATCGTGATTATTATCTCAACACCCCAGACAATGATACAACACTGACCGGTTTCCTGGGAGCGGAGTTCACGGACTATGGTTCTATTAGCGGCGGTGTCAGTGTCAATGTCTGCGATGCTCCGGAAATCATAGAGAAGGACGGGGGGCTGTCCTGGAGGACAAAGATATATTCAAGTGATTTCAACTCCCTTTCGGGCAGTCACGACATCATGTTTTATTCTTCCTATTCGCAGGATTTTAAATATTTAGGAGAGTATTTTTTTGAAATACCTAACAGAATCGATCTTGTGTCCGGTGACAGCAAGGTTCTGTTGAAGGTCGTGTCCAAGGATAAGACGAAGGAAACGTACTACCTGGTAAATCTTAATTTTAAAAGCAAATGGAATGATTTGGGAGGAATAATAACCGGTATTCTGGATCAACCTGTCAAGATCATCGAATCGGATTGGGAGAACTACGGAACCGAACCCATCAATGTTCCATATTCCGCAAACAAACTGAGAAAAGCGGATATACAGTTACTTCTGGAAGATGACAATATTTTAGTGAATAGTACTGATCATATTGGATTTTCATCAAGCAGCATAGATCTGAATGTAGGTTACAATATACTGAATCTTAAAGTCCGGCTTTGGGAAGATCAATCTTATCACGTTCGTAACTATGCCATAGTTATCCACCGGGCGTCGGAATTTGCGACCCTTGAGGGTCTTAAAATAGCCTCGCTCCCTGACAAAATATATTATGAGACAGGGGAAAGCCTTGACCTGACAGGACTTGAGGTAAAAGGTCTGTACAGCGATGGCTGCCCAATCGTGATACCCGTTTCCGAACTTCAGATCAGCGGCTTTAACAGCAATAACCCGGTATCGGGTCAGGAAATCACCGTTGAATACCAGGGCATGACTGCCACTTTCATGGTATATGTCGGAGAAATGCCCGAAAGTATTGCAATCACAACACCTGCAGCCAAGCTGGTGTATAAGGTGGGTGAATCCCTGGACATCAGCGGTATGGTAATAACAGGCACATACAGTGACGGCTCGACTCATGCCATACCAATAACAACTGCTAATGTAAGCGGCTTTAACAGCAGCAGTCCTGCAAAGGGTCAGACACTTACGGTATCGGTGGGAGGGGCGACAGCTTGCTATATTGTGCATGTATATGATCCGGCAGCGGGTTTCCCCGTCGAAACTGCCGAAGACTTGGATTTGTTACGTTCCCAGTCCATTGATTATAGCATACTGGTGCAGGACATCGACCTTGGCGGAATAGACTGGACACCGTTTGACTTTACCGATATCTTGGATGGAAACGGCCATACCATATATAACTTCTATGTCAATAAGAATACTGCAAAAGTAGGGTTTTTCAGCACCATTGGCTCGGGTGCGGTAGTGAAGAATCTGACATTGGATAAATACTATGTGAACGGCTTGGGGTATGTCGGCAGTCTGGCCGGAGAGAATCGCGGCGCCATCGACAACTGCTTTGCCAAGGGCTATGTAATAGGCAATAGTGATTATGTCGGCGGCCTGGTAGGATATAATAACAACGGTGGTATCAGCAACAGCGGCTCTATCGGCAGTGTGACAGGAGGAAATTCACAATATGTGGGCGGTCTTGTGGGATATAACTACTTTGGAATGATTATCGGCTGTTATGCCACAGGGGATGTATATGGCAGCAGTTCAAATGTTGGAGGACTTGTTGGAATGAGTTGGGCCGGAAGTATCACCACAAGTTATGCCACCGGGAATGTGAGAGCCAATGGGAATTACATTGGCGGCTTAATGGGCCAACTCTGCTACAATGGTTTCATTTTCGACTGTTATGCCACAGGAAATGTCACATGCATAAGCGAGACCTATAAATACATCGGCGGCCTGGCAGGAAGCGTTACTAACGGCTTCATCATCAGATGCTACGCTGTCGGAGCCGTATCCGGCGGTGCAGGAAACAGGGGCGGCCTTTTAGGGTATATTTCCGAACCTGGTTTTTTGCCCATCTCAAGCTCCTATTACAACACCGATACCTGCGGAGAAAGTTCCCAAAACTCGCTAGGCACACAGAAAACAACAAGTGAGATGAAGCAGAAATCAACCTATGAAGGCTGGAATTTTGCAGAAGCAGGCGGTATCTGGAATATCGTGGAGGGGAGCACCTATCCTATGCTGCAATGGCAGTCTGCCACGGCTGATCAGCCTGTGTCCGTAGCCGATCCTCCTGTGCGCAGGGAAGGAGTATCTCCTGAGGAAACGAAAACAATATCAGTGGGTACATCATATGTCCTGGATTTGGACAGCATTTTTGAAGCGCAAAATAACAATCAAAATTCGGAGCCGCTGACTTACATGGTATCCGTAAATGGATCACTCTTTTTTGAAGCTGATTCATACTATACCTATTTCGCGCGGACACAGGGGATAACCACACTGGTGTTTAAAGCCAGGTATGCGTGCGGAACCGAATCCATTGAGACCTATACGGTGAAAATAAAAGCGGTGGGCCTTGTTTCCATTGAAACCGCGGAAGAACTTAACCTGCTGCGTTCCAATCCTTCAGGCAGCTATATACTGACAGCAGATATCGACCTGGGCGGAATGGAATGGACACCTGTTGAAACATTATCCGGGAGCTTTAACGGAGACGGACACACGATTTATAATTTCAGTATCAGAAGAGATGCGAGCAATATTGGATTTTTCAAGACCATTGCCCCGGGGGCTAAAGTGTTGAACCTGACCCTGGATGAGTATTCTGTGGCCGGTTTTGGGAATGCCGGCAGCCTGGCCGGTGTTAATTACGGGACCATCGAAAATTGTCATGCCAAGGGCAGTGTAACAGGCGGCAGCTATAATGTCGGCGGCCTTGTCGGAGTTAATGACGGGGGTGTGATCAAAAACAGCAGCGCCACGGGAGGCGTGACCGGCGGTTATTCTTACAACGTTGGCGGTCTTGCAGGCAAGAATTGCAATGAAGGAATAGTTACCTGCAGTTATGCTACGGGAGACGTGTACAGTAACTGGATGCATGTTGGCGGTCTGGTCGGATATAATTTGAGCGCAAAAATCTCCCAGTGCTATGCCTCAGGGAATGTGAACGGCAACAGTAGTTACACAGGTGGCCTGGCAGGCAGGAACGAAGTCGGCGGGAACATTGCCAACAGCTACGCCACAGGCAACGTCAGCGGGAATTATGTTATAGGTGGACTGTTGGGAGGAAACGACGATTACGGTCTCAAGGCGACCGTTGACAACTGCTATGCAATTGGGATTGTGTCAGGCGGTAGTGCCAAGGGAGGCCTGGTGGGTAAAAGCAACAATGGCTTTTACGTCAACAATTCCTTTTACAATAAGGAGACCTGCGGAGCCGGCGCCGATAACGGAAACGGAAGAACAGGCATAGGGAAAACCACAGCAGAGATGATGCAGAAGAGTACCTATACAGGTTGGGATTTTTCAGAGGGCGGTGTCTGGAGGATTGCGGAAGGAACCTCCTATCCGGAGCTGCAATGGCAGAATGCCGCTGCACCCGAAATTGCCAGCCCGGATAACTATGCCGTAGGTTATGGGATGGGAGGTACGTTCCAGGTCAAGGTTAACTGTATACCCCCTGCCAGTTCATACAGCATCAGCAGTGATGCGCCTACTGGTGTAAGTATAGACAGGTTGACCGGGGTGATGACAATTGACAAAAATCTGCCTATAGGAACATATACCTTTACCATCACAGTGTCTAACGGAATAGAGCCTGACGCTACCCAGGAATTTACGCTAAAGGTAGTCGGTCCGCCTGTGCGGAAAGCTGGCGTGACTTCAAAGATAACTGAAACAATTAATAAGGGCGCAATATACGCCCTGGATATCAGCACAATATTTGAGGATCCAAAAGGAGGTATATTGACTTACCTGGTATCCATAAACGGAGCTGCAAGCATCGAAGCAAAAGAGGATTACACCTACATTACACAGGGATCAGGAACGACCACATTGGTATTTAAAGCAAAGGATGAATACGGAGTGGTATCCTCTGATACCTATACGGTTGAACTGACGGTGCTGGATCCTATTGTGACCGTAGATGACTTAAAAAGGCTGCAATACGATGTTTCAGGTTATTTCATATTGATGAACGATATCGATCTGGGAGGCATAGTCTGGACACCTATCGGCAGTTTGGGAGCTAATTACCAATTTAAGGGAAGATTCTATGGAAACGGACACACCATATCGAACTTCACGATTGATGTAAGTACTTCCTATGGAGCAGGATTTTTCAAAATCTTAGAGCAAAGTGCTCTCATAACGGACCTGACCCTGGATAATTATACTGTTACCGGGAGTTACCCAAATGTGGGAAGTATTGTGGGGTATAACAAGGGAACAATCTCTGGCTGCAGCGCAAGGGGCAATGTTTTCGGCAACAATCACCAAATCGGCGGACTGGCAGGCAATAATGAAGGCACTATCATCGACAGCAATGCCACCGGCAACGTGACCGGCACAAATTCAAACAATGTGGGCGGCCTTGTAGGGTACAACAAGGGAACAATCACCGGCTGTCATGCCACAGGGGATGTGTACAGCAATTATGTACGGGTCGGAGGCCTTGTGGGGATGAATGACAACGGAAAAATCTCCAATAGCTATGCTGCCGGGAATGTAAGCAGCAATGACAATTCCTTGGGCGGCCTGGTTGGCTCAAACTCCGGCAGCGGGACTGTAACCGACTGCTATGCCACCGGAAGCGTCACAAGCAACAACAACGCAAAGACTTCTATCGGCGGCTTGGTGGGAGATAATTCCGGGACCGCTTCCATCACCAATTGCTATGCAATAGGAGCCGTATCCGGCGGCGCCAGTTCCTTGGGCGGCCTGGTGGGTAAAAATAGCAGCAGCGGTTCCATCAGCAGCTCCTATTACAATACCGAAACCTGCGGAACCGGTGCCGATAATGGGATAGGCACAGGAAAAACGACAGAAGATATGAAAAAGCAGTCAACCTTTGACGGTTGGGATTTCGCAGAAGGTGGTACCTGGCGGATCGAGGAAGAGCTCGCTTATCCGGTTCTGCAATGGCAGCCTGTGCCGCCTGTCATCAACACAGATCCTCTTGCGGGCGGTACTGTGGGAATCCCTTACAGCGAGACTCTGGAGGCTTCAGGGAATGAACCGATCATCTGGACCCTGAGCAGCGGGAGCCTGCCGGATGGCCTGAGCCTTACGGGCAACACCATAACCGGTACGCCCACAGTGGCTGGAACGTTTACCTTTACCGTGAAAGCCACAAATGAGGCAGGTAGCGCCGTCAAAGAACTGAGTATCGTCATTAGTAATAAGACCCTGATTAGTATTACAGCCCCGGAAGCGATCAGCGGGCTGGATAACGGCACAGAGAAGACTGCACAGGCTTTAGGCCTGCCTGCTAAGGTAACCCTGGTCACCGATAAGGGCGATGTACAGGCTGATGCAATCTGGGATGTTGATTCCTGCTCCTATGACCCGACGAATAAGAAGGAACAGACCTTCGAGGTGACCGGAACAGTAACTCTGCCTGACGGAGTGATAAACCCAGATAGCGTACCATTGACCGTCAGCATCAGCGTGACTGTCAATGCAGCGCCTGTGGTTACCTATACCGTAACCTTTGACAAGAACGGCGGAGATACGGAAGCGAATCCCCAGGCCATAACAGTGGTGGATGGCGAAAACATAGGCACACTTCCGACGCCTCCGACAAAGGCAGGCTGCACCTTTGCCGGGTGGAACACAGCGGCGGATGGCAGCGGAACTATATTTACCGAGAGTACCGCAATCATTTCCGACATTACAGTGTATGCCCAGTGGACATTAACTCCGCCAACCGATGAAGAAAAGGTTGCTGCTGACAAAGCAGTGCTTGAGATTGGTTTCGCTCCGGGCGACAGCGCAAGCTCAGTAACACAGAACCTGAACCTCACAGTGACAGGAGCGGTATATGGCTCCGCCATCACATGGGTATCCGGCAATAAAGATGTGATAAGCAACAGCGGCGAGGTAACCAGGCCGTTGTACGCTAGCGGTGATGCGGAAGTAACGTTAACAGCTACCATATCCATCAATGGAGCCAGTGATACCAAGACCTTCACCCTGACGGTACTTAAGCGGCCGCAAGTGACCTATACCGTAACCTTTGACAAGAACGGCGGAGATACGGAAGCGAATCCCCAGGCCATAACAGTGGTGGATGGCGAAAACATAGGCACACTTCCGACGCCTCCGACAAAGGCAGGCTGCACCTTTGCCGGGTGGAACACAGCGGCGGATGGCAGCGGAACTATATTTACCGAGAGTACCGCAATCATTTCCGACATTACAGTGTATGCCCAGTGGACATTAACTCCGCCAACCGATGAAGAAAAGGTTGCTGCTGACAAAGCAGTGCTTGAGATTGGTTTCGCTCCGGGCGACAGCGCAAGCTCAGTAACACAGAACCTGAACCTCACAGTGACAGGAGCGGTATATGGCTCCGCCATCACATGGGTATCCGGCAATAAAGATGTGATAAGCAACAGCGGCGAGGTAACCAGGCCGTTGTACGCTAGCGGTGATGCGGAAGTAACGTTAACAGCTACCATATCCATCAATGGAGCCAGTGATACCAAGACCTTCACCCTGACGGTACTTAAGCGGCCGCAAGTGACCTTGCAGAGCATTGCCATCACCACACTTCCGACCAAGCTGGTGTATACCGTGGGCGAATACCTGGACATAACAGGCATGGTAGTGACAGGCACCTACAGCGACGGTTCGACTAAAGTTGAAACTATAACAACAGCCAACGTATCGGGCTTTGACAGCAGCGCCCCTGCGGTAAATCAGGTGCTGACAGTAACAGTAGGAGACAAAACCGCTACCTACACTGTAACCATCAATGCCGCAACACATATAAATACTGCTCCGGTCCGCAAGGCTGGCGTAGATGCAGAAACCACAGCCAGTGTGACGGTGAACACAGCCTATACGCTTAATCTGGCAACCATATTCGAGGATGCGGACGGAGATGGACTGACCTACAAGGTCTCGATAAACGGTGTCCCTGCAATCGAGGCAGGTGTGAACTATTCCTACACCCAGACAAAAACAGGTATGACCACGCTGGTCTTTAGGGCAAATGATGGTGAGCTGGATTCTGTTGACACCTACACCGTAATACTGACTGTCACTGCCGCAGGCAGCGGCGGTGGAAGCGGCGGAGGCGGCAGCACCGGCGGAGGCGGCGGCAGCACCACTACTCCTGCCACAACGACATACATGGCTGATGTTTCAAGAACCGGCACGTCACAAACCGACCTGCCCGTTGATGTCAATACGAAGACGGGCAATGCGACAGTAGATCCGGGAACCCTTGCGTACGATATTTTCAACGGCACTGGAACAACTGTCGTCACGGTATCCACGATTCCCGGCGTGAGTTCATATACCCTGGAAATACCGGCCGCTTCACTGGTATCTGCAGGAGAAGGAGCGCTGACCTTGTCCACCGGCGCGGGCAGTATCACCATCCCGGCCGATATGCTGACGGGAATACCTGAAATCGATGGAAAAGAAGCGGGAATTACGATTGGACAGGGAGATAAATCCGACCTGCCTGACGAAGTGAAGGCAGCCATCGGTGACAGGCCCATTGTACAACTCACCCTGACCCTCAACGGTGCGCAGACCGAATGGAATAACCCGAACGCATCTGTGGTGGTATCCATACCTTATACCCCGACGGCTGAGGAACTTGCCAATCCGGAAGGCATTGTGATCTGGTACATAGACGGCAGCGGCAATGCGGTATGCGTGCCCAATGGACGCTACGACCCGGCTACGGGAACTGTGACCTTTACCACCACTCATTTCAGTTATTATGCGGTCAGCTTCAGGCAGGTCAAGTTCAATGATGTGGCAGAGAACGCATGGTATGCCAGGGCTGTAGCCTTTATCGCCGCAAGGGATATCACATCCGGAACGGGTAACGGCAATTTTAGCCCTGAAGCAAATCTTACACGAGGACAGTTCATCACAATGCTGATGAGGGCATACAGCATAGATCCGGATGTGAATCCGGATCCCGGCAAGAATTTCGCAGACGCCGGGAACACCTGGTATACAGGCTATCTGGCTGCGGCAAAGAGGCTCGGAATATCCCAGGGCGTGGGCAACAACATATTCGCTCCTGAGAAGGAAATCACCCGCCAGGAGATGTTCACCCTGCTTTACAACGCGCTAAAAGCAATCAACGAACTACCAAAGGGTAATTCAGAAAAGCAACTGCAAAGTTTTAGCGATGCGGATCAGGTAGCCTCCTGGGCAAAAGACGCCGTGACGCTGTTTGTTGAGAATGGAACAATCAAAGGCGATGGCGGAAAACTCTTACCTACAAGTAAAACGACCAGAGCAGAAATGGCACAATTACTGTATAATTTATTAGCAAGGTAAAATTGATAATAGAAAGCAGATAGCCACAAGGTTAAACCAAACAAGGCTATCTGCTTTTTATTGATTATTATGATTAGGCGGTATGACCTTACTCTGATTTAATGGACATCCGAAATGGCTATATAATAAAAGCTGTGGAGGATGAAAAAAATGGGACAAAAAAGATACGACAAAAGTTTCAAAGAACAAGTCATAAAAATGGCATTGGCAGGAAAGAAGAAAAATGTGGATATAGTGTCGTCCATGATCCGCAGCACCAGTTTGCGGATTCGGCAGCTTACTCTTTGGCACAATAGCGGGTTGGTTGCGTTTCTTGTTGG
>CAZQUQ010000044.1:422-3042 GCA_964596445.1 uncultured Oscillospiraceae bacterium | reverse complement strand
TATTTGATTTGCAATCTGCCATGCCAGCCGGAACCCGCAGATGAAGCTGTCCAGCGAAAAGTCTGAGCAGTTCAAGTCTTTGTCATCCATGATTCGCAGCACCAGCTTTCGGTTTCGGCAGCTTAGTCTTTGGCACAATAGCTGGTTGTTTGCTTTGATTCTTTCTTCTTGCGGTGTGTTGTCCGGCGTTCGATAAAAATGGTCATGTAGCGATTTGAGTATGCTGTCCATGCGTGCCGCCTCCTTTCAACAACACACGATACCACAAATAGATGGAGATAGCTATACATATTTGCGATATTTCTACACGTTAATGCTATTGATCTCTATTTTCATGTTATTATATTGAGTTTAATGTGAAATTATAGTATAATTTTAGCATTGATATCCACCACCATTGCTGATGAGGTGAAGAACATGGCGGTTAGCTACAAAAAGCTATGGAAACTATTAATCGACAAAGATATGAAAAAGAAAGATCTACAAGCTGCGGCAGATATAAGTTCAGGTGCCATCTCCAAGCTTGGTCGAAATGAAAATGTAACTACTGCAGTACTGATGAAGATATGTAATGCGTTAAAATGTGACATCGGCGATATCATGGAGATAATTCCGGATGAACCAAAAGGCGGTGATAACGATGAGTAAAAAGAAAGTACCCGAAGAGAAAAGCATTCGCTCATCGGCGGCTGAATACCTGACGTACATCGCCGCAACAGGCAACAATCCGCAAAGCATTGAAATGCGTTACGAAGACGAAAACATCTGGCTCACGCAGAAGATGCTCGCGGCGCTTTATGATGTGGATGTGCGAACGGTAAATGAACATATACAAAAAATATATACTGATCATGAATTGGAACCAGAAGCAACTATCCGGAATTTCCGGATAGTTCAAACTGAAGGTTCACGCCAGGTCACCCGCGAAGTAAAGCATTACAACCTGCAGATGATTATTGCCGTTGGATTCAAAATCAATTCCGACCGCGCTGTTCAATTCCGTAAATGGGTCAATAAAATTGCGAAGGACTACACGATTCAAGGCTGGGTTATGGACGATGACCGTCTGAAAAACGGCGGTTCAGTACTAACCGAAAAGTATTATGAAAAACTGCTTGAAAAAATCCGTGAGATACGTCTTTCCGAGCGCAGATTTTATCAAAAAGTCACGGATATTTACGCAACCGCTCTCGATTATGACAAAAACGCAAAGACAACGCGCGAGTTCTTCGCCAAAGTGCAAAACAAAATGCATTTTGCCGTTCACGGACAAACTGCCGCAGAACTGATTTATAACCGTGCCGATGCGAAAAAAGAGCATATGGGACTGACCACTTGGGAAGACGCACCGGATGGAAAAATACAGCGCTATGATGTTTCTGTCGCGAAAAACTACTTGACGAAGGATGAATTATCTTCATTGGAACGTATTGTATCTGCATATCTCGACTTAGCTGAGGACAGGGCACGCCGCCACATTCCAATGACTATGGAGGATTGGGCTAAGCGACTTGACATATTCCTGCAAGCCGATGAACGCGAGGTTTTGACGGACGCTGGCAGGATTTCTGCTCAAATTGCGAAGGAACACGCTGAAAGCGAATTTGAGAAGTATAGAATTATACAGGACAAGCTGTTTGAATCAGATTTTGACAAACAGCTTAAACTTCTTGAACAACAGATATCAAAAACAGAGGACGATGATTAAAGTTTGGAATACCTGAGGGGGTAAATATGAACCAAACAGCCCTAATCAGGGCTGAAAATCTCTAAACAACATTTTGCTGAAAGGAGCGTTGCGGGAATGCGAAAGGCGTATGATACTATTCTCCAATCTGAAGTGTCTGCGGATTTGGCGGCCAAAAGCGGTGGCTTTGAACCGTATCGGTATGAGTGCGCTTGCTGCGGCGAAGAAGTTTATGTCGCTGCCGCGTATAGCACCAGTATTGTGCCGCATTTCAGGCATCGCAGCGGCAACAATGATGTCGAGTGTGAAAACTATCTGGGACAATACGGAGCGATAAGCATAGATTCGCGCTCACGTAAGAGCAATCGTGAAAGAGTCGAGTTCTATTTTGAAAAGAGCAACAAAACATTTAGTCTCGGACTTCGTTTCAGCGGCGACGAGATTAATGCCTATGAGCAACATAATGTTGTTTTCGAGCTAAGGTCGTCCGCTGCAGAGCAAGCGTTCTTCTCTTTGCCGATTAACAATACGAATTTTGCGCCCGATACCCCGACGCTAATTCCCATTAACAGATTTTCTTTCAGCTATTTCTTGTCCAATACCCTTAATGGGACGAAACGCAAATACGATTTTTTCAAATCCGGCAACACACCAGTATTTTTCAAGTTGCATGGAAACGATAGCGATTATAAAGCAAAGCTGGTGCGCGGCGCGGTTTTGTATACAAATGTGCCGTACTTCGTTGCTTTTCAAAACCAATACTCAACACCGTATGATGTTCGTTTCCCCGGCGAAATACAAGTGGATGATACGTTTCGTTTTGAAACAATGGGAAGGAAGTTTTTTGGGAAAATTCTGACAATCAAGAATAAGACTGCTCAAATGGATGCCTTAGTGCTATCTTGGGGCTATCAGTTAGAAGCCTCCGAAACG
>CAZQUQ010000044.1:0-345 GCA_964596445.1 uncultured Oscillospiraceae bacterium | reverse complement strand
CTGCGACATTAGTTGATGATGTTTCGATAATACGCTCAGATTACGCATACTTGTATTCAAGTTTCGAGCTGCAAGCCCACGGTAATATTAATGTTCATTCAGAAGACATTTATAGGATTACGAATGGAGTTTCAAAAGTGTCGGTTAAGCCGAAAACAAAAGTGTTCAAGAAGAATGCTGAGATTATCATAGATAAGAGTGAACAACATTCCTTTGGTTTTGATGAGATTCCCTGCAATTACTTTAAGGAAGAAGACCATAAAAGCCTTGCAAGAATTATAACCCAACACTTAGGTGAAACCCGATGGATTGTTACATACGATGATTGCGACTTGATTCGAGATA
>CAZQUQ010000043.1:0-18621 GCA_964596445.1 uncultured Oscillospiraceae bacterium | reverse complement strand
ATAGCCAGGATAGTGCTGGTCGGGAAGGAAGAGGAGATAAAGAAGCTGGCAGGCGATCTGGATATTTCAAAAGCTGTTATAGTCGATCCCGAAACCTCACCTGATTTCGATAAATATGCAGACGCATTTTATGAATTGAGGAAAGCAAAGGGCATGACTCCGGAGAAAGCACGTGAAATCATCAAGGACGAGCTTTACTGGGGAGTTATGATGGTAAAGATGGGCGATGCCGACGGAATGGTCTCAGGCGCTGTCCATTCAACTGCTGATACTCTGAGGCCTGCACTGCAGATCCTTAAAACAGCTCCGGGAACGAAGCTTGTTTCAGCATTTTTCGTAATAGTGGTACCTGATTGCGAATATGGAAGCAACGGTACTTTTATTTATGCCGACAGCGGTCTTGTAGAAAATCCAAATGCAGATGAACTTTCCGATATCGCGATATCATCTGCGAAAAGCTTCAAGAACCTTGTCCAGGACGAACCGGTCGTAGCGATGCTGTCATACTCGACCTATGGTAGTGCAAAAAGCGAACTGACGGAAAAGGTAGTCGAAGCTGCCAGACTTGCAAAGGAGAAAGCTCCTGAACTGCTGATCGACGGAGAACTGCAGGCCGATGCAGCGCTGGTTCCTTCAGTCGGCCAGTCCAAGGCGAAGGGAAGTCCTGTGGCAGGCAAGGCCAACGTGCTTGTGTTCCCCGATCTCAACTGCGGAAACATTGCATATAAGCTTACCCAAAGGCTTGCAAAGGCCGAAGCTTACGGACCTATCACACAGGGCATTGCCAAGCCTGTAAACGACCTCTCCAGAGGCTGCTCAGCAGAGGATATAGTAGGCGTGGTCGCGATTACGGCTGTACAGGCACAATCAATGTAAAGGAGCTTGTTCAAATGAAAATATTAGTTATCAATACCGGAAGTTCATCTCTAAAATACCAGCTTATAGACATGCAGAATGAAGCTGTGCTTGCCAAAGGGCTTTGCGACAGGATCGGCATAGACAACTCATATATCAAGCATACAAAGACAGGCAGCGACACGATCGTTATCGACACGGAGCTTCGCAATCACAAGGATGCGATAAAGCAGGTGATGGATGTACTGACCGATGAGAAAAATGGTGTAATAAAGAACATGTCCGAGATATCGGCAGTCGGTCACCGTATAGTACATGGCGGTGAAAAATTCCACGATTCCGTAATAATTGACGAGAATGTGATGCAGGCAATCAGCGATTGCGTCGATCTTGCGCCGCTCCATAACCCGCCGAACATAACAGGCATAGAAGCATGCCGTCACATAATGCCTGACACTCCCATGGTGGCGGTATTTGATACGGCATTTCACCAGACTCTGCCTAAATATGCATATATATATGCCCTGCCATATGAAATGTATGAGAAGTATGGCGTGAGGAAATATGGCTTCCACGGAACATCGCATAAATATGTTGCTCAGAGGGCAGCGGCAATGCTCGGAAAACCGCTTGAGGAACTGAAGCTGATCACATGCCATCTTGGCAACGGAGCCAGCATCTGTGCCGTTGAGTACGGCAAGTCAGTTGAGACCAGCATGGGCTTTACTCCGCTGGATGGTCTTGCCATGGGGACCAGGAGCGGGACTGTCGATCCGGCAGTCGTCAAGTTCCTGATGGAGACTCGGAAAATGAGCCTTAAGGAGATCGACGAGTACCTCAACAAGAAATCCGGCGTTCTCGGCATATCAGGCGTCAGCAGCGATTTCCGTGATCTGGAGACGGCAGTGGAGGAAGGGAATGAAAGGGCAAAGCTGGCCCTTGACATATTCTGTTACAGGGTAAGGAAGTACATCGGCAAATATGCTGCCGTTATGAACGGTGTGGATGCGGTAGTGTTCACCGCAGGCATAGGTGAGAACAACCCGCTGGTGCGCAGGATGTCTACGGATAACATGGACTTTTTCGGAATCATTATCGATCCCGAAAAGAACAAGGTCAGGGGGCAGGAAAAGGACATCAGTGCAGACAACGCAACAGTAAGGATACTGGTGATACCGACCAACGAAGAGCTGGCAATAGCAAGGGAGACGCTGAAGCTTACGGCTCAATAATTGCCTTGACATTGCTGGGATTAGTTAGTATAATATCATTTGTCGCGAATTTGAGGAGTATCGTTTATGAAGGTTGATATATCGGATATTTTAGCGGTCAACGGCGCTTCGAAGGAAGTTGGTTATAAAGGAGAGCCGCCCGAAAGGGAGCCGACAGAGGGATGTTTCATTGACGGTGACATCGCTTTTTCCGGAACTCTGACCAACAATAACGGTATCCTGCATCTCGACGGAAGCCTTGATGCAAGCTGCAGCAGCGTATGCTACAGATGTCTCGGTGAAGCCAGGACTCCGCTGAAGCTGAAGATCGAAGAAGATTTCATCAACAGCGCGGATGCAGGGCAAAACGATATGTATCCTTATGAAGGAAAAATACTTGACATCAGCAAGGCTCTAAATGATAATATTATTTTGAACCTTCCGTTAAAGCATTTGTGTTCCGACCAATGCAAGGGATTATGCAGCAAATGCGGTGGAAATCTGAACGAGGTTCAGTGCGGTTGTGTCGATGATATGATCGATCC
Organism: uncultured Oscillospiraceae bacterium; assembly: GCA_964596445.1. Classification (GTDB taxonomy): domain Bacteria; phylum Bacillota; class Clostridia; order Acetivibrionales; family DTU013; genus DTU013. The sequence goes on along the minus strand of CAZQUQ010000043.1, from coordinate 16,010 downwards.
GCGCATGGAAGGTCTGAACAAATTTTTTGAGAAATCGTGATATACGCTTTTCAGGGAGGTGTTAGAATATGGCAAACCCAAAACGTAAATGGTCAAAAGCCAGAACAGGTAAAAGAAGATCCCAGTGGAAGCTGTCTCAGCCCAGCCTGGTCAGTTGCCCGCAGTGTCATACGTTGAAAGTTCCCCACATCGTTTGCAAAGAATGCGGATATTATGATGGAAGGGAAGTTCTCAAGGAAGCTGAAGCGAAGTAATAAGCTTTGTTTGAAAGCAATAGGTATGTAATGACGAAAAAGGCTGTCTTGAAAAGACAGCCTTTTTTAGGTATGGTGACACCCGAAAGAGGTTATGGGACACTCCTCGAAAGAGGTTATGGGACACTCCTCTGCAGGAAGAATTTCTCAATAGCTGAGGAATGTCCCCTGTTACAGCTGAGGAATGTCCCCTATTGCGATTGAGGGATGCCCCCTGTTGTGGCTGAGGAATGTCACAAGATGAAGGATTTAATCGGATGAAAAACAGGATCGTGATAGACAAGGTACAGCCGGACAGCGCTGCGATGGATGCAGGCATTGAGCCGGGTGATCTGCTGCTGACGGTGAACGGTAAGCAGATAACGGATATTTTTGATTACCGCTTTTTAACTGCAGACAGCAGCCTGCTTGTTGAAATCGAAAAAAAGAGCGGCGAGATCTGGGAAATCGAAATAGAAAAGGATGAATATGAGGATCTGGGACTTGAGTTCTGCGATCCTTTGATCACCGAAGCAAAGCATTGTACAAATAAGTGCATATTCTGCTTCATCGACCAGCTCCCGAAGGGAATGAGAGAAACAGTATACTTCAAGGACGATGACTCAAGACTTTCATTTCTTACAGGCAATTATGTCACACTGACGAACATGAAGCAGTCGGAGCTGGACAGGATCATTCGATACAGGATGACCCCTGTGAATGTTTCGGTCCATACGACCAATCCTGAACTGAGGGTCAAAATGCTCGGGAACCGTTTTGCAGGCGATGTTCTGGAAAAAATCAGGAAGCTTGCAGGCGGAGGCATCGATATCAATGCCCAGATAGTATTGTGCAAGGGGATCAATGACGGCGCTGAACTGGACAGGACCATCGAAGAGCTTTCTTCGCTGTACCCTGGTGTGGCAAGCATATCCGTTGTACCGGTGGGTCTGACGAAATGGAGGGATGGGCTTTATCCGCTCGAGCCGTTTACCGCCGAAGACGCCGGACATGTATTGGCTCAAGTCAAAAAATGGCAGGAGAGATTGCTCGGCAAATTCGAAACATGGATAGTTTATCTTGCCGATGAGTTTTATATCAAAGCCGGAACAGATCTGCCTTCATATGACGAATATGAAGATTTCCCCCAGATAGAGAATGGCGTCGGACTGATGACTCTATTCATATATGAGTTCAACGAATACCTCAAGACGCATGGACAAAGGCGGGACAGCCGGTCTGGAATGGCAAAGCGCAGAAATGTAAGCATAGCTACCGGGATATGTGCTTCCAAGTATATCAGGGAAATGGCATTGACGCTGGAAAAAAGGTATAATGGCCTAAAGATCAATGTATATGCTATAGAAAATGAATTTTTTGGGGAAAATGTCACGGTAACGGGGCTTTTGACCGGCGGTGACATACTGCGTCAGCTATACGGCAAGGAACTCGGCAGTGAGCTGTTTATTTCAAGAAGCATGCTCAAATCCGGTGAAGAGCTTTTTCTGGATGATACTACCGTTCAGGGATTGAGCAGTTCTCTGGGAGTTGCGGTCACTGTCGTTGAGAACGACGGTGCCGATTTTATAGAAAAAATAACTGGCAGTATAAATAGAGAGGGGTGACTTTTGTTTGGCAAAACCGGTTGTAGCGATCGTTGGCAGGCCTAATGTCGGCAAATCCACCTTTTTCAATTATATTTGCGGTAAGCGCATATCGATCGTGGAAGACACGCCTGGAGTGACGAGAGACAGGATATATGCGGAGGCTGAATGGAGGAGCAGGAAGTTTACTCTGATCGATACCGGCGGCATCGAGCCGTATGCGGAGGACAAGATCCTCCAGCAGATGCGCCGGCAGGCGGAAGTGGCAGTGGAGATGGCTGATGTCATCATATTTATGGTTGACGGGAAGGAAGGGATGACTGCCTCAGACAAGGAAATAGCAACAATGCTGAGGAAGGCAAGCAAACCAGTTATCCTGGTGGCGAACAAGGTCGACAATATAGGCGAACCTCCGCCGGAAATCTATGAGTTCTACAACCTCGGCATGGGTGATGTCGTATCCGTGTCATCAATTCACGGCCTCGGCATGGGAGATCTACTGGATCTGATATACGAGCATTTCCCGAGCGGAGACATGGATGAATATGACGATGATGTCATCAAGGTTGCAGTCATCGGTAAGCCGAACTCCGCCAACTCATCACTTCTACACAGGCTCATAGGGGAGGACAGGGTCATGGACAGCGAGATCCCCGGCACGACCAGAGAGGCGGTAGATACATCCCTGGAGCTTGGCGAAGACAAGTTTGTCCTGATAGATACTGCGGGCATACGCAGGCAAAGCAAAATAACGGAGAATATCGAAAGATACAGTACGATCAGATCATGGTCGGCAATTGAGAGATCCGATGTTTGTGTTATCATGATAGATGCGAAGGACGGCGTGACGGAGCAGGATACCAAGATAGCCGGCTACGCACATGAACAGGGCAAGGCGTCGGTCATCGTCATAAACAAGTGGGATCTTGTCGAGAAAGATACCGGCACACTGGAGGAGTACAGGAAACAGGTAATGGAAAAGCTGAGCTTCATGCAGTATGCTCCGGTATTGTTTATCTCTGTAAAAACGGGACAGCGAGTACACAAGCTGCTGGAACTGGTGAAATTTGTGTTCGGACAGGCTTCTCTCAGGATTTCGACAGGCATGCTCAATGATCTTCTCAATGAGGCGACAGCCATGGTTCAGCCTCCGTCCGACAAGGGTAAACGGCTCAAGCTGTATTATGGGACCCAGTCTGCTGTCAGACCGCCTACATTTGTCATTTTCGTAAATAGCATTGAGTTGTTCCACTACTCATATGAAAGATATATAGAAAACCAGCTCAGAAAAAGCTATGGTTTTGAAGGAACTCCTATAAGGTTTATACACAGGGAACGCGGCGAAGATTGATCCATTGGGGGGAATGCTTTTATGTATATACAAGCGGCACTGGCTGCGATAGCGGGTTATTTGCTCGGGAGCCTGAATACATCGTTGATCGTGGGGAAATTTTACAGCGTGGATGTCAGGCAGCACGGAAGCGGTAATGCAGGCATGACCAATACATTAAGGACGTTGGGAAAGAAAGCTGCTTTGCTCGTGATTATTGGAGAGCTACTGAAAGGGATGCTGGCGTACATCGCGGGCTATTAGATTTTCGGAGGGCAGCTCGGAGGACTAGTCGGAGGAACCGCGTGCATACTCGGTCATATCTGGCCGGTATTCTTCGGCTTTAAAGGCGGCAAGGGAGTCCTGACGGCATTTTCGGTATTGCTGATGTTCGACTGGTCGATCGCTCTCGGACTGCTGCTTGTTTTTATCATTATTCTGCTGCTGACAAGATACGTATCGCTTGGCTCAATTATAGCGGCACTGCTTTTTCCCATAACTGCCGCACTTTTCGGAAGAGATATTAAAACACTGGTGTTTTCAGGCATAATTGCAGTGTTGGTCATCATAAAACATCATAAGAACATCAAAAGACTGCTTGATGGCACGGAACCCAGGCTTACGCTGAAAAAGAGCAAATAGATCGGGGAGGATGTTATGAAAATATCCGTCATGGGGGCCGGGAGTATGGGCACGGCGGTATCTGTCCTTCTGGCCGGCAACGGACATGAAGTGATGCTGTGGTCGCCGTTCAGTGATGAAGCGGAGATGATAAGGATTCTGAGGGAGCAGAAGGATAAGCTCCCGGGAGTTATCATACCTGAACGCGTCCTGTGTCCCGATGACATGGAAGAAGCGATACGATTTTCCCACATCTGTGTGTTCGCCATACCTTCGCAAAAAATCAGGGAAAATGCCAGAATGATAGCATCGATGAAAAAAAAGCCAAGCTTGATCAGCTGCTTTTCGAAAGGTCTTGAAAAAGGCACGGGACTTAGGATGTCCGAGGTCATAGGTCAAGAGCTGCCGGAGACCACAGTGGTGGCCATGTCCGGGCCATGTCATGCCGAGGAGCTTTCAAAAGGCATACCGACAGCATATGTAGCAGCCTCTGAGGACAGAAAAGCTGCGGAGATGATTCAGGATCTGTTCATGTCGCCGCAGTTCCGGGTGTATACCAATCCGGACATAATCGGTGTCGAGCTCGGAGGAGCCGTAAAAAATGTGATAGCTTTATGTGCCGGAATATCAGACGGTCTCGGTTATGGTGACAATACAAAGGCGGCATTGATGACCAGAGGAATAGCTGAGATATCCAGGCTCGGATGTGCAATGGGTGCTAAAAGACAGACCTTCTCAGGCCTTGCAGGTATCGGGGATCTGATCGTGACATGTACGAGCATGCACAGCAGGAACAGAAGGGCAGGCATCCTTATCGGACAGGGGAAATCGGTGCAGCAGGCACTGGATGAAGTTAAGATGGTAGTGGAAGGATACTATACCACTGAACCCGTCTATGCACTCTCAAAGAAGATGGGAGTCGTTATGCCGATAACATCTGAGGCGTATGAGATACTGTACAACGGCAGGGACCCCGCAAGATCAGTATCGTCGCTGATGTGCAGAGACAAGACCCATGAACTGGAAGCTCAGGATCTGGAAGACGTCTGGTGATAGTTTAAAGAGAGCTGATTGATCGGAGAAAGCTTATCAGTAACAAAAATGAACTGATTAACATAATATGGTATATGTTCGATGATCCGGAGGCATCGTTATGGACGGATTTGCAGGAAACATAGAGCTGCCCTGGTTTCAAGGATCGAAGCATATACCATGTTTTTATGCTCCGACGAATCATGCGCATACTGCATATAGGTCCGGATTCAGCTCTGCCCGGACACATGCCGGATATCCCGCCGGATTCAACTCGGCATATGCTGTGCTGAAGGCCGGGCCGGACTACCCGGGTATAACCGGGATGGTAACCTTTGCTGATATCCCAGGCGGTGTCATGGTATGCGCAGATGTCAGGGGACTGCCCCCATACAGGCCTGCCGGCGGAGACAGTGCACCGGTTGGACCTTTTGGCTTTCACATCCACGAAATGGGGATGTGTGAGGTGGGAGATCCCGAAAAGCCTTTTGAAGGATGCGGAGGACACTGGAACCCGACAAACCAGCCCCATGGCAATCATGCCGGCGATTTTCCGGTACTTGTTGCAAACAATGGCTGGGCCAGGATGTGTTTCATAACCGACCGCTTCGTCGTTGATGATATTCTCGGCAGGTCGGTCATGATACACGAAAACCCTGATGATTATCGTTCACAGCCTTCCGGCAATTCCGGAAAAAGGATCGCGTGCGGCAGCATTAAGCCATGGAATTCATTTGCCTTCACATAAGCCCAGCCATGCATCCATCTTTTTTTCAAGCTCGGCTTCAAGCTCCTCCCGCCGGTAAAAAAGCCTGCTGAGCTCATCATATCCTATCTGGTCCGCAGCCATGCTTTCATTGATCGTCCGTAATTCTTCCTCCGCTGCTTTGATTTCTGCTTCCAGCTTTTTTATTGCTGCCGCATATGATGTGTCCGATTGCTGCTTCGTACTGCGCGGAGTTCTGGCGGCGGCAGCTTTGGGCTGTTCGGCCGAAAGACGGTGTTCATCCTTCTTTTGCTTATAATAATCATAGCCGCCCATGTAGCTTGACAGTTTGTGATCTTCTATGGCAATGACCCTGCTGCATACCTTATTGATGAAATACCTGTCATGAGATATGATCAGCAGTGTGCCGCGGAAATCCTCCAGTGCGTCCTCCAGCGCTTCGATCGACTCTATATCGAGGTGGTTGGTTGGTTCGTCAAGTATCAGCAGATTAGCTTCATCATACAGCAGCATGCTTAGCTTCAGCCTGACCCTTTCGCCGCCTGACAGCTGTTTTACCTTTTTATACGGCGCTTTGCCGAAGAACAGGAAGCGGGACAGATATTCACGGGCTTTTCCTTCCGTTATGTACCTGTCTTCTCTGAAGCAATCGATAACCATTGCATCCTCATCCTTAAAAGCAATGATCTGGGGAAGCCAGGCTATTTTTGCGTTTGCGCCCAATAATGCAGTGCCGGAATCAGGTGCAAGCTCTCCTAAAAGCATCCTGATGAATGTCGTTTTCCCGCTGCCGTTGGGGCCGATCAGTGCCACCCTTTCTCCGGCGGTAATAAAGAGGTCCGCATTTTGTAAAATGACTCTTTCCCCAAAGCTTTTCGACAGCCCGCTGATTTTTATGATGTCATTGCCGGATCTTTCAGAAGCCTTGAAGTCTATGCGAATGCTCTTCTTCCTGAATTGCGGCTTACTGATCCGTTCCATCTTATCCAGCTTTTTTTGCAGGCTCGCGGCTCTTCTGAAGAATTTGCTGTTGTCTGCCTGAAGCGCCCAGTTCCTCAGATCTTTTATGGCTTTTTCCATCGAGCTGATTTTTTTGCATTGTTCCTTATATTTTTCATACTGCAGAAGCATATCCTGCTCTTTCTGCTTTACATAATCGGAGTAGTTGCCTATATAAGTTTCACACTGTTTGTTTTCGACCTCAATGATTTTTGTTGCCACCCTGTCCAGAAAATATCTGTCATGCGACACGATTATCATGATGCCTCTGCAGCTTTTGAGATAGTTCTCGAGCCATTCGGAAGCTTCCGTGTCGAGATGGTTCGTCGGCTCATCCAGCAACAGTATGTCAGGACTCTCAAGAAGGATCTTTCCCAGCATTACAGTCGTCTTTTCACCTCCGCTGAGGATATTGAAATCCTTCTGCAGAAAAGCGTCGTCAAACTTCAGACCAGTGCATATCCTGGCAAGCTTTTCGTCCTTTTCATATCCGCCTTTTGATTCATAAACCTGCTGAAGCCTGCTGTATTTCTTCAGCGCCGCCTCAAGGGATCCGCCATGCAGATGTCCCATGTCCGCTTCAAGGTCCCGCATCTGTCCTTCAATACTCAGCAGTTCCGAAAATGCAAGCTTTAGTATGTCGATCACCTTCAAGCCGTCAGGGAAGACAGGCAGCTGATCGAGGTAGGCTATGGTGGTTCCTGACGGGTATGTTATGCGGCTTTTGCCTTCACATATCTTTCGGTAGTCGACATCCATCGGCTCGATCCCTGCCAGCAGCTTAAGGATCGTACTTTTGCCGCTCCCGTTCGCACCGACCATGCCGGCCCTGTCACCTTCATACAATGTAAAGCCTGCGTCATATAAAACAGAATTGTCACCATAATGTTTTCTTATATTTAACATTGTCAATTCAAGCATCAAATTCCCTCATTCCTTAGTTTGATATACTGCTGCTCATATCGTCCCGATAGAAATAAAAAAGCTGCAGGAAGATGAAATCTTCTTACAGCCTTAACTATCATGCCGTATGGCATAAATGGAGCGCAGCAGCTTTGCGCTTCAAGATGCCATGGTAAAAGCATGAAACAGTATAAATATATTAATAGGTAAGTAAGAAACCTTCCAATTGCTGTTTTCCGGAAGAAGCCAAATCCGGGTCAAGCCCTGGTCTTCCGAAATATTCAGTTGATTTTGACATATCAGCAATTGGCCGGTGTCATACCTGTTATCTCTCCTTTGAGTATAAATCGATCATAGACAATTATATATAAATTTTACATATTGCGCTAGTATATTTTAATTATAACTAAACTTAACCTGACAGACTGAGCAGTAAGGATGGATATAGCTGCTGCAATGCAGCCAGCATTTCATAATATTGCATAAATATTGAAAATTTCACTTAAAAAACCGTATTGCATGATGTATAATACTGCTTGGGATACGGGGAGCATGACGCCCCAATAAGACTGAAAAAGGCCGAAGCCAATGTGAGGTGCGTATGGTAAAGAAAATATTCATGACCCTGATAAGAAATCCATTGCTGTTCATACTGCCAGCAGCCGGCATTGCATTAAATTGTATTTCATCACTGCTGTTGCTGCCGGATATAAAGAAAGTCGCAGAAATATCTTCTGGTTTACTGAATTTTGAATCGTTTGAGCAAAGCACTTATTTCCAGAATATGCCCTCAATGATGGCTGCTTCACAGAAATCAAGCCTGCTTTCGCTGCTGTATTACATATTTCTTATTGTTTTCATTGCCGGTTACGGAAATATGCAGGCTGCTGTGATGAATGAAGGCAAAGCGCTGTTCAGAGTCTTTCTGTTCGGGATACGCAAATTTGCAGGAAAGGTCATATTATCACTGCTGCTTCTTGCGGTATTTGCCTTTGGCATTAGCATTATTATAACTATAGCAGCCTTACCGGTTTTCATATGGAATGCCTTAACCGATGGATTTTCATATGCCTTTATTATCGGAGCATTTAGACAATTTCAGCTTATTTCACTTATTATCATAATACTGACATACCCGCTGATCATGTTGTGGCTGCCTGCCATATTCGTGGACAGGGAAGATGGCGTCATAGCCTGCTTCAAAAGCGGTGTCAGGGCCGGAGCCAGGAGTTACTTCCTGCTGCTGCCCGCAGTGACCATACTTGAACTGCCGTTATTGCTTCTTCATATATTAAGCCGCGATATGTTTTCGATAGCTGCAAATCCATATTATCCCCTTATCTTTCCATATCAGATGATCGTGGTACCTTTTATAATCACGTATCTGTTTTATAGGTACGACCAAACGAAAAAGGGAAAAATTATAAACGAAGGAACCTGTCCATAAGCTTATGCCCCTGATCGATGAATATGCCTGTTCTCTGTGCCTGGAACTCATCGTATCCAAGAAGGCCGGACGGCTTGTGCCTGCTTTTTCTGTATATGATATACGGTACAGGTTCAGGAGTATGGGTCCTCAGTGAAAGAGGCGTCGGGTGGTCCGGCAGCACAAGGATGCTGTAATCGTCATATGATGAGAGGCCCTCGAGCAGCGTTCCCACAACCAGTTTATCGATCAATTCTATCGATCTGACCTTGTTTTCGATCTCAAACCTGTGTCCGCATTCATCGGGCGCTTCTACATGCACATATACAAAATCCTTGCCTCTTTGCAGCTCATTGAGGGCCGCTTCGGCTTTGCCTCTGAAGTCTGTGTTTATGTTGCCTGTGGCTCCTTCCACATCCACGGAGTCCAATCCGGCACAGAGACCTATTCCTTTGATGAGATCTACGGCAGAGACTACCGAACCGTCAACACCGTATTTATCTGTGAATTTGGGTATTGCCGGTTTCCTGCCTTCGCCCCAAAGCCATATTGAATTTGCCGGACGAAGTCCGCGGGCCATCCTGGCGATGTTGACCGGATGAGACTTCAATATTTCATGACTTTTCTTCTGAAGCTGCAGAATGAAGCCGCCATCATCGCCTGAAGGCAGGTAGGGACCCACTGCCTTTTCCAGGATGTCATGCGGAGGAGTCAGTTTTCTGGTTCCTGATCCATTATGCCACACCATGCAGTGCCTGTAGCTTATGCCTGGATGGAAGCTTATCTCATCGGTTCCAAGCTGTCTGTCTATTTCATGTATAAGTTCTCTTGCTTCTTCAGTCGATATTTCATCGGAACTGTAATCGATCATGACAGCATCTTCGTAATTGCCGCTGATGTCCAGAGTGACAAGATTGCATCTGAAGGCAAGATCAGTATCTGTGAGCTCGACTCCCATACTGACTGCCTCCAGCGGTGACCTTCCCGTATAGTACTTTCCCGGATCATATCCCATCACCGACAGATTGGCGGCATCGCTGCCCGGAGGTATACCCACGGGTATCGTTCTGACGATCCCGTTTTCGCCGTTTGCGGCAAGAAAATCAATGTTCGGCTTAACTGCGCATTGGAGCGGAGTCCTGTTTCCCAGCTGGGGCAAACGGTAATCCGCCATTCCGTCACCAAGGACCACGACATATTTCATATGCTGCCATATCTCCATTCTGTACAAAATATGGTCATGTCTGTGAATAATCACTCAACATATTATATCAGACCAGTACGATATAGCCAAGAAAATCATGGGAAGGTTCGAAATTGCTAATGAATAAATCTTCTTGTATAATATAAACATATTATCCTGAAGTATATAAACGGCCATTTGCCGGAAAGGCCCGGTGATCGTTATGAAAGTCAGAAAATCCGCTGTCGTGCTGATCGTTGCTGTATTGCTGCTGGCAGCTGCTTTTATTTACTTTGATACAAATCTGCTGGATCACCTCAAGCAGACATCACAGAAGGATGCCATAACTGAGACGGATATCAAGGAAGCAGATAAGGATCTGCCTGATGATGAAAATAAGGATGCAGCACCGGATGAACCGCTGGATGAAACGAAAGATGATCCCTCTGCAGCCGGTGAAGGTGTAAGTGAAGATACCCTTATTGCATACGAGGACGTGCCGGTCAGTTATGATACACCGGAATACAACTTATCGGTCAAGCTGTGCGAGAGCCCTGACAAAAAAACATTCATAAGGCTTCAGTATTACTCAAGCGGCGCAAGCACTGTAAATGAACTGGATGAAGAACAGATCCCGGAACTGGCGGGCATATTTGAAAGCCGGGGAGAGACAGGACAGGATAAGGATGCCAACAGCGGCAGTCAGGGAGATCAGTACAGGCCGTACTCTATCGGACAGGCGCTGTTGAATCCCGCTCATGGCCAGTTGTACCTGTTGATCAACGGGGCTTCTGTAAATAAATATATACAGGCATCACTATATGTAGCAGATCTTAATGACTTATCGGTCAAAAAGCTTTTCTCCTATCCTGCAAGATACGGCAGAATGGTATTCAGCAGGGATTTCAACATGCTGGCGTACAGCTTTTCCGATCCGCCGAACATGAGCGTATATAAGGAAAATGAACTTGTCGAGGTTTTTGACTGTGTAAACGGTGAATTTATCATAAAAGGGAGCAGAAAAGCGGATAAGTCTATCATAGGTTCGAACAGTGACCCGAACATGTTATATGATTATACTTTTGATAACTGGCATTCTCTTAATGTCATAAGACTGAGCCAGTCGGCACGTCCGAAGGATGACCCCAAAGCAGAGCCGATAAAGACGACGGTATATTATGATATCAAAGAGGATCTGCTTCTGGATGCCGACGGGAAAGCATTAAGCCCGGACAGCGGTGACGACGGTAAAGACAGTACTGATGACAGCGGAGGCAGCAACGCGGATGCGGGCAGCGGAACGGAAGATGTCTACGCGACAGCCGAGAGCGAGTCGGTCAAGAGGCTGATGGAATTTTATACATGTCTTGCCCAGGAGAGCCAGTACTCAAAAGCCATGCTGATGCTCGACGACGGATTTATACTTCGGCTGAGCATGCTGAAGCAATTCGGTATAACCGAGATATATAAGAGAGATATAGAGTACAGTGAAAGCAATGTACAATTGTACACAGAACTGCTGAAAACGGCGACATTCGATGAACTGGCAAGTGTAAGTACGGTCGACGAAAAAACCGTACTGATAAATTACTACCAGACGCTGGGAATAACGCCTGAATCGAAAGCCAAGCTGCTGCTGACGGCAACGCTTGTAAAAAATGACGAAGGATGGGTCATAACACTGATAGAGGACGGTATTTGATAATGCTTCATGCTTTTTCCAGATTTGAGATGCTTGTTGGACGTAATGCTGTAGAAAAACTGGAACAGTCGAGGGTAGCTGTATTTGGAGTAGGAGGAGTCGGAAGCTTCGCTGTGGAAGGACTTGCGAGATGCGGAGTCGGGAAGTTCATACTGGTGGATGACGACCTTATTTGCCTGACCAATCTGAACAGACAGATACATGCCACCAGAAAGACCATAGGAAGGCCCAAAGTTGACGTGATGAAGGAAAGGATACTAGATATAAACCCGAAGGCAGAAGTCGAGACGCACCAGTTATTTTATCTGCCCGAAACTGCCGGTCAGCTGCTCGACGGCAGGATCGACTATATAGTGGACGCCATCGACACTGTTACCGCCAAGATAGATCTTGTGGTGAAAGCCAGGCAAAAAGGGATACCGATAATCAGCAGCATGGGTACCGGCAATAAACTGGATCCGGAAAAGCTTATGATTACGGATATCAGCAAGACCAGCACCGATCCGCTGGCAAGGGTTATGAGAAAGGAACTCAGAGACAGGGGAATAACATCACTTAAGGTTCTTTTTTCATCCGAGATCCCTTCGAAAACCATCGACAATGAGCAGACAAGCTGCAGAGACTGCTGTGTGTGTCCGAAAGGCACGGAAAGGAAATGTACGGACAGAAGGAGTATACCTGGCAGCACTTCCTTCGTGCCGCCCGTAGCCGGGCTGATAATAGCAGGAGAAGTGATCCGGGATCTCACAGGAGTCTCGTCGGCCGGGTGATATATATCTAATTTGAATCAATGAATAGAGGAATCAGAATGTTTGATAAAAGGATCGCTGTTTTCACCGGTCATTTCGGAAGCGGAAAAACCGAGGTGGCCGTAAATTATGCATTACGATCTGCAGAAATGGGTAAAAAGACTGCTATTGTAGATCTGGACATCGTAAACCCATTTTTCAGAACGGCTGATGTCAAGGACAGACTTGAAGAGAAGGGCATCAAGGTCATAACCCCCGTATATGCGAACACAAATGTAGATGTGCCTTCGCTGCCGGCAGAAATAAGCGGCATGTTCGAGGACAAAAGCTACAATGTCGTACTCGATGTCGGCGGTGACGATCTCGGCGCAAGGGCGGTATCGAGATACAGGGATCAGATAATCAGGGAGGACTATATACATTATTTTGTTGTAAACATCAGGCGGCCGATGACCAGGACAATGGACGAAATAATCGAAATGCTACTTGCAATACAGAACAGTGCCGGATTAAATGTGGCCATGCTTGTAAATAATGCAAATCTGCTCGGCGCAAGTACCCCTGAGCTTCTGGAGGAGGCTTCGGCCGTACTTGATGCTGTCTCTGCCGAACTGTCGATACCCGTCGGCTTCATAAGCGGCATGGAAGAAGTGCTTTCAGGATACAGAGGAGATGAGGGCATCGACAGACTATATCTCAAAAAGAATATCCGGCTTCCATGGGAACTGTAGCCAATATGGAATTTACTTTTTCATTTAAACGTAGGCAATATGCCTGCCTTTTTTACTTGCATTTATATACAATGAGATTTATAATAATTTAAATCGCTTTTAGAATGTGAGGTGCGATATGGCAAAGGTTACTTTCAATGAAGATCGTTGTAAGGGCTGCAGGCTTTGCGTTTCCGTATGCCCTAAAAAAATAGTTGTGATGGATGAAGAGAAGCTGAATCTTAAAGGTTTTCACCCGGCAACGGTCAGGGAGATGGATAAGTGCATCGGCTGTGCCTTTTGCGCGACGATTTGCCCTGATTGCGTCATTATTGTAGAGAAGTGATGGGGGGATAATATAAATGGGAGAAAAAATACTCATGAAGGGTAACGAGGTCATCGCCGAGGCTGCATTAAGGGCAGGCTGCAGACATTATTTCGGTTACCCGATAACGCCTCAGACAGAGATAGCACATTATTTCGCAAAAAAGATGCCCCAGTACGGAGGTACTTTCATACAGGCCGAGAGCGAGATCGCGGCAATGAACATGGTATATGGTGCAGCCAGTGCCGGCGCGAGGGTGATGACATCATCATCGAGCCCGGGGATTAGTCTGAAGCAGGAAGCCATTTCCTATTCGGCATGCGCCGAACTGCCTGCAGTAATAGTGAATATCGTAAGGGCAGGCCCGGGCCTCGGCGGAATACTTGCTTCACAGTGCGACTACTTCCAGGCGACAAAGGGCGGAGGCCATGGCGATTACAGGATGGTGGTCCTGGCGCCGAGCAGCGTTCAGGAGCTGTATGAACTGGTGGTGGAAGCCTTCAATATTGCTGACAGGTATCGCACACTCTGCATGATCATGGGGGACGGAATGCTGGGCCAGATGATGGAAGGCGTTGAGTTCAGGGATCATGAGGACATACCGGATACGGATAAAAGCTGGGCTGTTACAGGTACTGGAATGGCCAGGGAACATAATACAATAACATCGATATATATCGATCCTGAAATTCTTGAGAAGCATAACCAGAAGCTGCAGGCCAAGTACAGGCTGATAGCGCAGAACGAGACAAGAGCCGAAGTATACAACTGTGACGGTGCTGATATAATAGTTGCAGCTTATGGTACCGTTGCAAGGATAATAAAGAATGTCATCAAGACAGCAGAGAAAGAAGGAATAAAAGTAGGGCTGATCAGACCGATCACACTGTGGCCGTTCCCGACTGCTGATTTTGAAAAATATGCGGATGTACCGAAGGCGTTCCTTTCGGTGGAAATGAGCGCAGGCCAGATGGTCGAAGATGTAAGGCTTGCGGTGAACGGGAAGAGACCGGTGCATTTCCACGGCAGGATGGGCGGAATGATACCGACCCAGAAGGAAATACTTGAGAAGATCAAGGAAATTTTGAAGTAAAGGGGAATAACGATGGCTATAGTATTTCAGAGGCCGCATGCCTTGAAGGAAACTCAGATGCATTACTGCCCGGGCTGTACACATGGCATCATACACCGGCTGGTGGCGGAAGCAATAGATGAATTGGGCATAGAAGGGAAAACGATCGGTGTTTCTCCTGTAGGCTGTGCCTATAACAATTATCTGTACTTCAACTGTGATATGGTGCAGGCTGCCCATGGAAGAGCTCCTGCTGTTGCGACAGGCATAAAACGTGTACATCCCGATAATGCTGTATTCACCTATCAGGGCGACGGAGATCTTGCCGCAATAGGAACGGCTGAGATAGTCCACGCCGCCAACAGAGGCGAGAAGATAACTACGATATTTGTCAACAATGCGATTTATGGAATGACTTCAGGCCAGATGGCTCCTACAACACTGGTCGGTCAGGTCACGACGACTTCTCCATTCGGCAGGAAGCCTGAAATCGAAGGCTATCCGGTCAATGTGTGTGAAATGCTGGCGACGCTCAAGGGTGCTGTTTTTGTAGAGCGTGTGTCAACACATGATATCAAGAATATCAAGAATGCAAAAAATGCAATAAAGAAAGCCTTCCAGGTACAGCTTGCAGGTCTGGGCTTCTCAATAGTGGAAGTGCTTTCGTCATGCCCGACCAACTGGGGTATCGAGCCTGTAAAAGCGCTCAAATGGATCGAGGAGAAGATGATACCTCAGTATCCTCTCGGCAACTTCAGAGGAAAGGAATTGGAGGTGTAGATGATGGCCCAGACAGATATTATTTTTTCAGGTTTCGGCGGCCAGGGGATCCAGGCTGCAGGCAAGTTGATCGCATATGCCGGTATGCTGGAGAATAAATTCGTATCGTTCCTCCCGTCATACGGTCCGGAAATGAGAGGCGGAACCTCCAACTGTCATGTCATCGTATCCGATGAACCCATCGGCTCGCCGATACTGAACAGTGCAACGGTGGTCATGGCTATGAACAGGCCTTCCCTTGACAAATTCGAGAGCTACCTTGTACCGGGCGGTATACTGCTGATGGACAGCTCACTGGTAAATAGGGAACCGGTAAGGATGGACATCAAGGTATTTGCCATTCCTGCGACTCAGATCGCGTCAGATATGGGAAATCTTGCGTTTGCAAATATAATAATGCTCGGAAAACTGATAAATGAAACCGGTGCCGTTTCGACGGAGTATTTTGAAAAGGGTTTGAGAAAAGTACTGCCAGAGAAGAAGCATTATCTCATACCTGATGAGATGAAGGCATTAAAGATAGGTATGGATTACTGAACCGGTCCTATAGGAAGCGTTGAATGGACTGCAGACGACATCCGAAAAGAGAGCCTTTTTCATGCTGTTCACCGGAC
>CAZQUQ010000042.1:0-18622 GCA_964596445.1 uncultured Oscillospiraceae bacterium | reverse complement strand
TTAGTTTATCTGGACATATTCTTAATGCTTTTCAGTCAATAATAGGTTAAAATAGAAGCTAGAGGAGCTAAGCCAGCCCTTTTTTGCGCATAGAAAATTGAGGTGTGAAAATTAGCTGACTTTTTGCAAGAGTAATTTCCACCCTTTTGGGTATGTGTTTATGCAGTTGTGGCTGGTGGTGCCTCTGGTTGTTAAATTTTATCTTTTAAGAAGGGATGGATGCAGAGTAACCTTATCTGACGGGATAAGATCTACATTCATCCTTCTTAGTATTTTTCCTCCGTAGAGTGATGCAAAGACCCGATAAGGGGTTTTGTCTCCGAGATTCGGCCGGCCATATGAGTTGATATGGTTCATCATCATAGTAATGTCCTGTTGAGTAAAATCATCTAGAGAGCTACCTTTGGGGATAATGCGCCTGATCAAAGCATGATTGTTTTCTGCTGCACCTTTCTGGTAAGGAGCCTGTGGATCACAGTAGAATACCCATGTTCTGCGTTGCCCATACGAATCAAATTCAATAGCTGACGGATTGGAGAACTCACTGCCGTTGTCGCAAAGCAATACCGGGAACAATTTACGGAAAGTATCCGGCCCAAGTTCCAGGTAGAGGCGGTCGAAGATATCAATGACAGATTGGGAAGTACTAGCTTCTCTGATGTAATTCTTGAGCAATTATTTGAGAGTTGGAAAGGCAGTTCGATGTATGATACTGAAAGAATTTTTCAAGAAAATAAAAGCAGAGTGTCCTGAAACAATTTTCCAAGGTACTGATGTCGGACACCGTTATTTTACTGTCGGCAAACGATTCCTGAATTATCTTGAGAACAATGGCATAAAAGACTCCGAACAGTATAAATTAACTGAGGATACGATTTTGCAGGGTAAGCTGTATTACAAACGTTCTAATAATGAGTTTCGAGAAGATATGATGACGAAGAATTTCATCCGCGAGTTTGAAAGCCTTGACGGAGAGGATATTATGGGTATCTATGGGGCAGCACACACAGGGTTGGATTCTCCAATGCGAGGAAGCAAAACCATACCTTGTATGGGAAAAAGATTAAAAGAACGTTATGGCGATCTGTATATTCAGAGGATCTGTCCGAACTGGAAAAGGATATCGAACCATACAGAGTCGATATAATCAATGTCAATGGTAAGGATTACGAAGCGTCATATTTTGGAAATGAGAGAGTGACATGGCTTGAAGATCATGTTTGCAGAGATTTTTGGCGTCTGGAGAATGCCTATGAAGACTTAAAAGCTGCCCGAGAGTGAAGACGAATAATGGTCTGCCTTATGATGAGTATCCGATGCTTGTGGAAGAAGGACAGGTTTTTGTTATAGAACATACGAAAACGGATGGTTCTGTCGAAAGAGAGTATCATCGCTCTGACGGGTTTGTTTGGAACGATAGGCTATGGACAGTA
The DNA here is from genome assembly GCA_964596445.1 of uncultured Oscillospiraceae bacterium. Taxonomy (GTDB): domain Bacteria; phylum Bacillota; class Clostridia; order Acetivibrionales; family DTU013; genus DTU013. The sequence goes on along the minus strand of CAZQUQ010000042.1, from coordinate 17,189 downwards.
GAGTTCCTGGTAGAGTAAGCTGGTATAATAATATATTTCAGCGAGGCGAACTTATGAGCATGGTCTGCTTTGAAGAAAATATAATGCGTAAAAAATTTGCAAATCATCATTTATAAGATATCGTGTTCCTTCCGCTTTTCTTTGATTCATACAGATTCCTGTCGGCTTCCATGATCAGCGATTTCACATCTGTACCGTCGGCAGGGAAATTCGCGATGCCGATGGAAATCGTGAAACGGGGTGTGGATATATCCTCGACTTTTTTTCTCAGGCGTTCAGCGATGAGCATTGCCTGCTTTGCATCTGTTTCAGGGAGTACGGCAAGAAACTCGTCGCCGCCGTATCTTCCCACGATATCGAAGCTTCTGAAACTGCTGCGGGCTGTAACTGCAAGCGTCCTGATGCATTTGTCGCCGGTAATATGTCCATAAGTATCATTAATGTGTTTGAAATTATCTATATCAAACATCAGGACTGAAAACTCCTTTTTGCGATTATCAGATATAAGCCGCCCGATCTCATCCATGACAGCTGCTTTATTCATTACCTGTGACAGTGTATCGGTCCTTGCTTTATCGATCAGTCTTTTGTTTACCTTTTCCACCTCCAGCATCCTCTTCTTCACTTCAAAGTCTATGGAGCGATCGAGTTCGGCCAGCTTTTTTACACTGGCTTCATACTTTGTGAGAAGGTTTCTGAAGAATGCGATATAGAAGTAGTAAAGCATAATTATGTATGAGGTCAGCTTCAGGACAGGGAGCAACAATAATGTGAGCCATGCATCTGAATACATGCTTACAGCACCTGAGCACGAAAGAGCCAGGACAGACCAGAATATCAGGCTCTTGCTGCCTTTTTTGCCTCTGAGCAGGTACATCAGGGCAACTGAAAGCAAAATGACCAGAGCAGGGATTATGTCGCTGCGGTAAAGAAACGTCTGGACATCGGAGCCTGTATAAAGAACCGCCAGCGCCGCGGCAGGCATTGCCGCTATCAGCAGAAGAAGGATCGCGCTTGCACGGGCTAGCATAACAGCGATGAATACTGCCAGGAGCAGAGCATCCGCACATCCGATTATAACAGCGGAAATTTCGATATTACCTGATAGAATTGAAAACAGGTTCATTATAAAAACGATGAAAAATGAACCGGCAAAAAGTCTGGCTGATTTTTCAGCGCTCTTTGACAACACAGCGATGACCAATATGCAAAAAGCAAAGCAGACCGATATGACAGATGTCAGAAGATAAACTGTTTCCTGAGCCTGCGGCAGCATAGACGACCCCCTTGAAATCATCCTGTAAAAAATACTTTAGTTTAAGTGAATTTTTCGTACAGCCTTTTATTAAATCTCGTTATAAATATCGGGTTTTTGCAGCATTTTCATTATGCTTATGTTCTTCTCTATTTCGGTTTCACGACCTCACTCCTGCGTGAATTTGATGCTGAGCCTAATGACGAATTTTTCTTATCATATATCCCCAGAACAACCCTTCCAGAAAAATGACGGCCAGCAGCCCGACAGCTGTTCCGAGGCTCAGGTCGATGATGCGCTCGTCCTTATTATTTTGATAACTTTTCTTCATTTGCGTTATTGGATACTTCCTGGTGTTGCTGTATCTCATAAAAACCTCCGGTCATTAATTGGAATCCAGAAGTATTATTTCCGTAATTTCGCAAAATATCACCGCATGATCCGCAATAATATTCTTACCAGATATTGAATACATTCAGGCTTATTTATTATACTATATGTAAGTGTCTATGCAGACTCAGCCATACGGCTGTCCTGCATGAGGAAAGGAAGGTATGGATGGTGAAGGATTTCAATGCCGTAAAGGCAGAAAGCATATCCTCATTCAACGGGATAGACGTTTTCAGGATAAATACGGACAAATTTAAAACTAGCAGTATCCATTTCTTTTTTCAGGATAACCTCACCAGGGAGAATGTTACGAAAAATGCGCTGCTGCCGGCCGTAATGCGGCGCGGGACTGAAAAATACCCCACCTTGAGGGATATCTCGATGAAGCTCGAGAATTTATACGGAGCCAGTTTTGACTGTGGAGTGACTAAAAAGGGCGAAAGGCATATCATGCATTTTTATGTCGATTTCCTGTCAAAACAGTATGTGCCGGGTGGTACGGATACTTTTTCTGAAGGACTCGGTTTGCTCTGGGATGTTATAACAAAACCGGCTCTTATAAACGGAAAGTTCAATGAGGACTATCTGGTGCAGGAGAAGGATAAGCTGAGGATACTGATCGAAGGAAGAGTAAACGACAAGATGCAGTACAGTGTGGACAGATGTCTGGAAGAGGTATGCCGCAACGAGCCCTTTGGCATATATGATTATGGCTTTAAGGAAGATATTGAGGCAATTACATCCGATGAACTGACGGCACATTACAGGACAATGCTGGAGTCGTTTCCTCTGCAGGTCTGGCTGGCCGGCAATATCACGGACAGTGAGGCGGACAGCGCTGTAAGACTGTTGAAGGAACTGCCGCGCAGGAACATTGTGACTCTTCTGAATGGTTTTGTCGAAAAGGAGAAACCTGAGCCAAGGTATGTGACCGAGACGATGAATGTGACGCAGGGCAAGCTGTGCCTTGGGTACAGGACCAATACGGCTGCGGACAGCGGTGATTACCCGGCCCTTATGGTATTCAACAGCATACTGGGCGGAGGCGTCCATTCAAAGCTTTTCCAGAATGTGCGTGAGAAGGCGAGCCTTGCATATTATGCATATTCACGGCTGGATAAATTCAAGGGGCTGATGGTTATAAGCAGCGGAATAGAGATCGGGAATAAGGGAAAAGCACTTGAAATAATCAGCAGACAGCTCGATGACATAGCAAACGGCATCGTATCTGATCAGGAACTCGAGACTGCCGTAAAGAGCATTGAAACAGGGCTCAAATCACTGACAGACAGCCAACACAGCATGGTCGATTTTTATCTTAGCCAGACGGTTTCAGGCACACGTGATGATTTTGCAGACATCATGAAGAAGGTAAAGACAGTTAAGAAGGACGATGTGATTAGAATTTCCCGGCGTGTCGGCCTTGATACGGTGTATTTCCTCACTGGTCCCGATACAGCGGTGCAGTCAGGGCAAATCGTTAACTAAGCATTATTCCGGGCATGTTATTATTTAAGTGATGCTCCGGACAAGGCATTCGACAAGTATTAGTATAAGGAGATGTTTTGATGGATATCGAAAGGATAAATTATGATAAAGCCGGTGAAGTTCTGTATAAATACGAGCATCCCACCGGACTGAAGGCTTTTGTCATACCCAGGAAGGGTTATTCAAAAAAGTTTGCGACATTTGCCGCCAATTACGGATCAACAGACAACGAGTTTTATATACCGGGTGAAGAAAATGCCACCCGTGTTCCCGACGGAATAGCGCATTTTCTCGAGCATAAACTGTTCGAGCAGAAGGATGGCAGCGTCATGGACAAGTTTACTGCGCTGGGATCCAATCCGAATGCATATACAAATTTCAACCAAACCGTTTATCTGTTCTCCTGCACCGACAGATTCGAAGATAATTTCAGCCTTTTATTGGACTATGTGCAGAATCCGTATATAACACAGGAGAGCGTCGAGAAGGAGAAGGGGATAATAGGGCAGGAGATAAGGATGTATGAGGATAATCCCGGATGGAGAGTGTTTTTTAACCTTCTTGGCGCATTTTATCACAACCATCCGGTAAGGATAGACATAGCAGGCAGTCTCGACAGCATCGCCAGGATCGACAGGGATACGCTGTATAAATGCTACAGCACTTTTTATCACCCATCAAATATGATGATACTTGTCGTAGGTGATGTGGAACCGGAGGGTGTATTTGAAAGGACGGAGTCGGCAATTGCCCATAAGGACGCGAGACCTCCCGTCAAAAGGATCTATCCTGATGAACCGGCAACAGTCAGAAAAGATTATGTGGAGCAGCAGCTTGCTGTATCGATTCCTATATTCCACATGGGCTTTAAGGATGAAGCCTTCAGCGGCAGAACCAGCGAACTGCTGATGTACGAAACGGCAGTGAAGCTGTTGCTGGAGCTGTTGATCGGAAAGAGTTCCGAACTGTATGAACAGCTTTACAGCGACGGACTTCTGAATTCATCCTTCGAATCCGATTTCATTATTGAAAAGGGCTATTCTTTTTCCGTAATGGGAGGTGAATCGCCTGATCCTGTGCAGGTCAGGGAAAGATTCTGCCAGATGCTGGAGAAAGTCAGGAAAAACGGGTTGGATAAGGCGGGCTGCAGCAGACTGTTAAGATCCATGCAAGGCCGCTTCATGAGGCAGTTCAACTCGGTGGAGAGGATCTCTCAATCGTTTATTTCGGTATATTTCAAAGGTGTCAGCATGTTTGACTATTTGGACGTTTATGATAAAATATCTTTTGGCTATATCAATGAGGTCTTTCACAACCACTTCAAACAGGAAAAACTTGCCATGTCGGTGATAAAGCCTGTTTGATATAATTGCGTGTATGAGGGGGGGTTCACAGTGGATGTGAATTTTGTCAGATTCCCCGGACTTGGTCTGGGGTTTGAGATAAGAAGACATGCTTTTACAGTCTTCAACATCGAAATATATTGGTACGGCATCATTATTGCACTGGCGTTCCTTACGGCAGTGCTGCTGGCGATCAACCGCGGCAAAAAGCATGACCCGACGCCGGCCCATATACTGGACCTTGTTCTTTATGCTGCTCCTGTGTCTATTGTATCAGCAAGGCTGTTTTATGTTGTGTTCAGCTGGGATCAATACAAGGACGATCTTTTGGGGATATTCAGGATAAGGGACGGCGGCCTTGCCATTTATGGAGGCGTGATAGGTGCGCTGCTGGTAGCGTGGCTGTATACCAAAAAAAAGAAAATTTCATTTTTTCACCTTGCCGATTTCGGTATACCTTATCTGTTGCTCGGACAAGGCATTGGACGGTGGGGCAACTTCACGAACCAGGAAGCCTTCGGAACAGTCACGAACCTGCCATGGAGGATGAACGGCAGCGTTCCTGATGCATATATAATGCGGGTGATGCCTGAAGCGGATCTATCCGTATGGGGCGTTCATCCCACCTTTTTGTACGAATCATTATGGGATATTGCAGCATTTCTATTTCTTTTGTTCTACAGAAAAAGGAAGAAAGCGGATGGAGAAGTGCTTTGCCTTTATCTCATCCTATATGGAGTCGGAAGGGCTTTTATAGAGGGTTTGAGGACAGACAGCCTTTATCTGGGCGATTTCAGGGTTTCTCAGCTTCTTTCCATAATATTGGTGTTTATCGGTATTGTGCTGTTTATATACGGAAGACTCAGGGCAAAGAAAGCTGCAGTTGAGGAGCCTGTAGAACTTGGTAGGAGCAAATACGGCGAATTGCTGATGAGGATGAAGGAAGAGGAAGAGGCGGAAGCCGGCAGTACCGGCGGAAATGCGGAAGAAGCCGAAACTGATGGAACTGAACTATGTGCTGATCCCGGCACATGTGAAGAGAAAACCGGGGATGAGGACGAAAGTACGGAATCTGATATAGATAATAACACTGACGTCACTGATCAACAGAATGAACCGAAGTGTAACCAGTAAGGAGCGGCAAGTTGGAAAATAAGGAATTATTAGCCCTTATAGAGGATCTGAAGAGAGAACTGGACAGGCTCATATCCTCCGAAGCGGGCTTTGATGAAATCTATAATATAAGTACGAAACTGGACAAGTATATTGTATTGCTTCTCAGGATTCAGAGCAGAATAAAAGCGGCACATTGACCGGCACTGTAACACGCGCTGCCGGAATGGACTGCCAGGGTGGAATGGATGTATTACGTAGAGAAGACAAAGGGTACTGATTATTTCAAACAGTTTGATTATTCACTTTTTGCAGCTGTCATTCTGATGTCGCTGTTCGGGGTCGTTGCGCTGAGAAGCGCTATTGGTGTGCAGGGGGTTTCAAGCGTCTGGCTGAAACAGGTCATCTGCCTTTGCATAGGCATAGTGGCGGCAATTACCATAAGCGCTATTGACTATAAGGATTTCAGGACGCTTGGGATAATTGTCTATATTGGAAGCATCGCATTGCTGCTGATGGTTCTGTTTACTCCTCTGGGTGTAGAACGTTATGGAAGCAGAAGTTGGCTTGTGGTACCGGTGGTTGGTCAATTCCAGCCGTCAGAGCTCGCCAAGGTCGCATATGCGTTGATTGTGCCGCTGTTTTTTGAACGTCTGAAAGAAGGCAAGGATATCGGAAAAAATGTAATAAAGCTTCTGATATACACCTTGCTGCCTATTGGTCTTGTATTGCTGCAGCCTGATGTGGGAACTGCGATGGTGTTCATCTTTTCATTCATAGTGATGCTGTTCATTTACGGTATACCGTATAAGTATTTTTTAATAGCAGCAGGCACTCTTGCCGCCGCCGCGCCTGTCCTTTGGTTCTATGTCCTGCCGATGGACCGTTTCGATCATATCAGGGCCAGGATACTGACATTTATTTATCCGGAATCAGATCTGCTGGGCGACGGACTACAGGTTTACCGGTCAAAAGCTACGATCGGGTCGGGACAGATTTTTGGAAAGGGCCTTTTCTACAGACTGGAGACACAGAACACCAGCAGTATTTTCAACGTGCCAGAAAAGGAAACGGATTTCATTTTTTCTGTGATCGGCGAAGAAATGGGCTTTATCGGATCCGTTGTCTTTATTCTGATAGTATTCTTTTTCCTGTTCCGGTGCATTTACATTTCGCTGAATGCAAGGGATGCGTATGGATCATTTATGGTAATATGCATTGCATCGATGTTTGGATTCCATTTCATCGAGAATATTGGAATGTGTATAGGAGTAATGCCTGTTACGGGTATACCGCTCCCATTCGTAAGTCAGGGAAACAGCTCCCTGATAGCCAACTATCTGAATATAGGCATTGTCCTCAGTGTATCCATGCGCAGGAAGCGAACCATATTCAACAGCTCCCAATAGGCATGGGTAGATTTTAAAGATTTGCTGCAAGCAATGTGACTAAATGACGGTTCATATCTGAAACCGTCTTTTTTATTGTCTTAATCCAGCTTGATATACATATCAATATGGCTCAGTTGTGTTTTTCCCTTCAGAAGCAAATAGGACCAAATTCCTATTTTATAAAAAATATTCTGTTTACATCTTGATTATTCATAAATTTTACTATAAAATGAAAGTGAAGTGGGACAAAGTGGGTGAAAGTGGTCTGATTTTACAAAATGTGAGGTGAAGTGATTGTTCTATGGTGAATTTCAACACACTATAGATCCGAAGGGCAGAATAATAATACCTGCGTCCTTCAGAGAAGAGTTAGATGTGAAATTCATGATAGCAAAAGGCCTGGAAGGATGTCTTTTCATTTTTTCCATGCCCAAATGGAACAGTCTCGTAGAGAAGATCGAAACATTACCGCTTTCAAATACCAAAGCCCGCGAATTCAGCAGGTTTTTCTTCTCAAGCGCAGCACAATGCCAGATCGACGGGCATTTCCGAATACTGGTGCCATCCGATCTGAGAGTCCATGCGGGACTCGAAAAGGATATCACCATCGTGGGAGTAGGCAACAGAGTTGAAGTATGGAGCAGAGACAGGTGGGAAAAATATATGGGCGGCGAAAGCCTGAGCCCCGAAAGTCTGTCCGAAACATTTGCGATGCTTGGCATCTAGGGCTGGAACGACCGCTGCCGGAGGGAAGCCGATGGAATTTGAACATAAGCCTGTTATGCTGGATGAATGCATTTCCAGCCTGAACATAGACAAGGATGGAATATATATTGACGGGACACTGGGCGGAGCCGGCCATTCGACAGAAATTATCAGGAGACTTGATAACGGTACGCTGATCGGGATCGACCAGGATGCTTCTGCGATAGAAGTATCGGGCGAAAGGCTGAGAAAGGTGCAGGGAAATGCCAGACTGATACTGATCAGAGGAAACTTCCGTGATATGGCCGAACTTGTCGGGCAACAGGGGATACATAATGTTGACGGAATATTGCTCGATATAGGAGTATCATCACATCAGCTCGATGAAGCGGAACGCGGCTTCAGCTATCAAAAGGATGCTCCTCTGGACATGAGGATGGACAGGAATCACAGCCTTGATGCGGCAACGATAGTTAATACATATGATGAAAACGAGATCAGGGATATCATCCGTGAATACGGAGAAGAAAACTGGGCTGCACGGATAGCATCGTTTATAGTAAGGGCCAGGTCCGAAAGAAGGATCGAAACTACAGGACAGCTTGCAGACATCATAAAGGCGGCGATACCGGCGCAGGCAAGAAGAGAGGGACCGCACCCGGCAAAGAGGACATTCCAGGCATTGAGGATCGCTGTGAATGATGAACTGAATGCACTGAGAGATGCGATCGATTCGGCGGTGTCGATGCTTAAGCCCGGGGGAAGGTTAAGCATAATAACCTTTCATTCGCTGGAGGACAGGATAGTAAAAACTGAATTCCTGAAGCGGGAGAAGCCCTGCATATGTCCGCCGACATTTCCAGTGTGTGTATGCGGTAAAAAACCGGTACTCAAGGTACTAACGAAAAAACCGGTTGTTCCGTCATCCCGGGAGGTCGGACAAAATCCGAGAGCACGCAGCGCCAAGCTGCGGACTGCAATGAAGCTGTGAAAGCATCATTAACTGGAAGATAAGCTTTTAAACAAAAGCTGAAAATATTCGCAATTACAACAGACAAACAACAAATATACGAATGAAAAAATGCAGCAAGGCTGTTTATTCAGGGTAACTGCAGTGAAGTACAAAAGACAAAAGGATTATACCCGGCACTGACAGCAGCCACGACAAAGCAGGACCTGAAGAGCAGACACAATGATATCAGACTTAAAATGACTACTATAGTTTTATGCCAGAACAACTATTTTACTATTACAGGCCAGGCTTGGACAGCAGCCCGGCATACAAAAGAAAAACCAATGAGTTGCCAAAGAAAAGTGATTTGAGAAGCAAAGGAAAAAGTCAGGAACACAAAAGACAAAGCACAAAATGCATAAAGCAAGCTAAACACAAAAGACAAATTTTGAAGTACAAAAGAAAAAATCTGAAGGTACAAAAGAATAAACCATGCTTTTTGTGAGAGCAGTTGACTGCGCATTGTACAGCTTAGACAGAGGACATGGCATATATCACTTTCGAGGTGAATATAATTGGTACAGAAGAATTACGATTATGTGGAAGGTTCTCTGGCAAGACAGCTCGAGTATGACGTATATGAAGAGAATCGGATACTTAAGGCGAAAAAACAATATAAAAGCAACAGAAAGATCAAGCTTAGGATGGTTATGGCTATACTCGCCGTACTGACGGCTGGTCTTGCCGTAATGTACAGATATGCGGTTATAACGAAGGTCAGTTATGATATAAACCAAAAACAGAAGCAATATGACGAGATAAGGAATGAAAACTCCATGCTGAGGGTGGAGATAGAAACCAGGACCGATCTGACCGAAGTAAAAGAAGCTGCTGAAACCAGGCTTGGAATGCAGATGCCTGATAAAAGCCAGATAGTCTACATAAAAGTACCGAGAAATGATTACACTGTTATATTGGCTGCAAACACTGAACCTGAAAAGGATCATAACACGGTACTTGGATTTATAAACAAGGCTGCAGGCCTGCTGAAGCTATTCGAATAGAAAGTACGGATAGTTTGTATAGCCGTGTTTTGCGGATAAGGGCAAACATAGACTGTGGATAGTGTAAAAGTATATTTTGCACGGTCTATAGTCTTTTTTATTATATAAGGATTACACAAAGGGGTTCCAAAGGGGAGGTCACGATGGCATTACCGGGTCTTGCCATTAAAAAACGGCTCATCATGCTGCTTGTCGTGTTCACGCTGATCACATCGGCATTGATAGGCAGGCTTGCATATATTCAGTTTGTCCAGGCGGAGGAACTGCAGAAAAAAGCTTTTGTCCAGCAGAACTCCGGCAGGGTCATCAGTCCCATCAGAGGCACGATATATGACCGCAACGGAAAAAAGCTGGCTATTAGTGTACAAGCGGCTACAATAAGCTGCAACCCCAGTGAAGTAAGCAAAAACAAAAAACTGACGACCGAGCAGGTGGCCGAAGGGCTGGCTCAGCTGTTATCAATGGAAAAAGATGATGTTTACCGCATCATTACAAAAAACGCAAGCAGTGCAAATATCAAAAAGAAAGTAGAGAGGGAAACCGAGCTTCAGATAAGAAAGTGGATAAGCGAAAACAGCGTAAGAGGTATCAATATTGATGAAGATGCCAAAAGGTATTATCCCGGAGGGAATCTGATGTCGCATATACTGGGATTCACCGGAGACGACAATCAGGGACTGATGGGCGGCATCGAAGAGGTCATGGACAAATACCTGAAGGGTACCCCCGGGAAAATACTCAGCGAGGTAGATGCACGAGGGAGCGCTGTGCCCTCGGACAGAGAGAAGCGCATAGATGCACAGGATGGACTGAATGTGGTGCTTACGATCGACGAAACGATCCAATACCTCCTATCCAAATCTCTGGACAAAGCAGTTGAAGACAATAAGGTAAAAGGCGGCGCCGTAGGCATAGTGATAGACCCCAAAACCGGAGACATCCTTGGTATGGTATCAAAGCCCGATTATGATCTTAATAGTCCTTTTGCCTTTCCGGAGAATGTTGAGGGGCTTGATCCTTCAGGATGGGTCGAAAGAAGCAGTGAATCCGTTAATATACTGAGCAAGACAGTATGGAGGAACAAGGTTGTATCAGATACATATGAGCCTGGTTCTACATTCAAAAGCATAACTGCATCGGCCGGATTAGAGGAAGGCGTTGTTACAGCGGACAGTATAACCAATGACTTCCCTATAAAGGTAACAGGCTGGCCGAAACCCATCAATTGCTGGCGTGTGGGAAGACCACATGGAACAGAAACATTTCGCGAGGCTGTATATAACTCCTGCAACCCGGCCTTCGTCATGGTAGCACAGAGTCTTGGAATAAATCGGTTCTATAATTACGTCCGGGCTTTCGGCTTTATGGACAAAACAGGAATAGAACTAAAGGGAGAAGCCAGATCGCAGTTTCAGGAAAAACCAAAGGAAATAGATATGGCAGTTGCCTCCTTCGGACAAAGGTTTGCCATAACGCCTTTGCAGCTTGCTACGGCATATACGGCTGTGGTGAATGGCGGAAAGCTTATGAAACCGAGGCTGGTGAAGGAACTGACCGACTCTGACGGCAACGTGGTCATCAAGTATGAACCTGAAGTGGTCAGGACCGTTATTTCAGAACAGACTTCTGCTATAATGCGGGATATTCTTGAAGGGGTAGTCGGCGACCCGAAAGGAACAGGAAACAACGCATATATCAGAGGCTACAGGGTGGGAGGCAAGACAGGGACATCGCAGACGACGGTTCAGGATGTCTATATAGCATCCTTCTGCGGCTTTGCTCCAGCCAATGATCCCAAAGTGGTAGTGCTGATAGCGCTGTTCGACCCGAAAGGCGACTCGCATATGGGCGGCGTGATAGCAGCGCCTGTTGTCGGAAAAGTTATCGAGGATGTTCTTAATTACATGCAGGTTGAAAAACAGTATACCGAAGAAGATCTCAAAGCCATGTCCGAAATGGTGTTTGTGCCTGATGTACGCAAAAAGACAGTGGGAGAAGCAGTAAAAGCACTGAAGTCGGCCGGGCTGAAATACATTATCGAAGGAGAGGGCAATACCGAAAGTATTGTCGTTGAGCAAACACCAAAGCCTGATGCGGCGGTCCCGGAAAACTCGGTGGTGATACTCTATACCTATAAACCTAAGGAAGAGCAGACAGTCACAATGCCGGATCTTTCCGGCAAGACGATTTCGGAAGCTGTCTATGCGATGAACCGCATAGGGCTGAATATAAAGGTGTCGGGCAACGGTACGGTATTCAGACAGCAGCATGAGCCCGGCATAGATATTGCAAAAGGTACAGTTGTAGAAGTGGAGTTCAGGAATCTTGACAATGTAGAATAATTGATCGTTAATGTAAAGGAGAGCCGCCATGTTATTGGCTGAACTGATCGATGGGCTGGATATCCTTTACATAAGAGGAAGCATAGATGTTGAGATAAACGGGATAGCATATGATTCGAGAAAAGTGAGGAAGGGAAATGCTTTTGTCTGTATCGACGGGATGACAGCGGACGGTCATAAGTTTGCAGGACAGGCGCTGGATAACGGTGCGGCGGCGCTGATCGTACAAAAGGATCCTGATGTGGGTACTGATGTGCCAGTCATAACAGTAAGTAATTCACGGACAGCACTGGCGTTTTTATCAGACAGATTCTACGGGCATCCTTCCAAAAGGTTCAATCTGATCGGTATTACCGGCACCAAGGGCAAAACGACTGTCAGCTATATGATAAAATCGATCCTCGAGGCTGCAGGCAGGAAAACAGGACTGATAGGGACGCTGGGTACCCGGATCGGAGACCGGGTACTTTACTCGGAAAGGACAACACCGGAATCCCTTGACTTACAGCAGTTGTTTTCACAGATGGCTGAGGAAAAGGTTTCTGATGTAGTGATGGAGGTCTCATCTCAGGGACTTGCCCTACACAGGGTCAGGTATTGTGATTTTGACACCGGAGTGTTTACAAACCTTTCAAGAGACCATATCAGTCCTGCCGAACATTCGTCAATGGAAGAATACCTGTCTGCCAAATGTATACTGTTCAGGAACTGCAGGAAAGGTGTGGTGAACCTGGACAGCATATATGCGGCAAAAGTGTTGGAACAGGCTTGCTGCAAAATATATACATATGGTATCGACAATGAATCGGATGTAAGGGCTGTGAACCTGGAAATGAGTTCGGGCGGCGTCAGGTTCGACCTGGTATCACCGTGGTATAATCAAAGGATCTGCGTCAATATACCAGGCCGCTTCAGCGTATACAATGCATTGGCTGCAGCAGGTGTGTGCGGATTGTCCGGAGTCCCGGAGGAAGCTTTGACAGCAGGACTCGAGAGGGTGCAGGTGCCGGGCAGGGCAGAGCCTGTAGATACAGGCCGTGATTTTAGTGTTATAATAGATTATGCCCACACGCCGGACAGTCTTGAGAACATACTCGCAACTGTCCGGGGTTATGCAGCCGGCAGGGTAGTATGTGTCTTTGGCTGCGGAGGCGACAGGGACAGATCGAAACGGCCGATGATGGGCGAAATTTCAGGCCGGCTTGCCGATTATACCGTCATCACATCAGACAATCCAAGGACGGAGGAGCCTGAGGCCATTGTTGCCCAGATAGAAGAAGGGATAAAACCGACCGGGAGCAAATACATATGCATTACAGACCGCAGGGAGGCAATAAGGCATGCACTGAACAGTGCAGCTTCCGGTGATGTCATAGTGCTGGCAGGAAAAGGCCACGAAACATATCAGACATTCGGCGACAGGACGATACACTTTGATGAAAGGGAAGTCGTCAGAGAAATACTTGATGACGATTTCCGGCAAAGGAGCATATATGATCAGACTGAGCATAAACGAAATCATTGAGGCGACAGGCGGTACCATAACCGGGGCAGGTAATTGCTCTGCCGGAGCAGATAGCTGCATTGCCGGAGTGGATAAGGACATGATCCTGACCGGAATATCGACGGACTCGAGGAATATTGACCCCGGATGCCTGTTCATACCGATAAAGGGTGAAAAGTTCGACGGACATGACTTTATAGCCGGAGCATTCGAGAATGGTGCGGCGGCATCGCTGACTAACAGGGATATCCGGAATTTCCCGGGAAAAATACTGATCCGTGTGGATGATACTCTTAAAGCGCTCCATAAAATTGCGGCCAGCTACAGAGACAGGTTTGACATACCCTTCGTCGGAATAACGGGCAGTGTAGGTAAGACCAGTACGAAGGAAATGGTTGCATGCGCACTTGGTGCAAGGTACAATGTTCTTAAAAACGAAGGCAACCTCAATAACGAGATCGGCGTGCCGCTTACCATGTTCAGGCTTGGAACGGATCATGAAGCTGCGGTGGTGGAGATGGGCATGAGCAGCTTCGGAGAAATAAGGGCACTGACAGGTATCGTACGGCCGCAGGTGGGAATAATAACCAATATCGGCATGTCCCACATAGAGAAGCTCGGCTCCCGGCAAAACATATTGAAAGCAAAGCTGGAGCTGCTCGAAGGTATGCCGCCTGACGGACTGCTGATCCTCAACGGCGATGATGTGATGCTCAGCGGCGTCAGAGGTCTGCTGAAGATCCGGACAGTATCGTATGGGCTTGATGAAAGTCTTGATTATCATGCCGGCAATATCAGATCCAGGGGAGAGAACGGCATCGACTTTGATATAACGATCGGCAACAGTGAGTATACTGTACATGTACCGGCACCAGGCGTACATAATGTTTACAATGCGCTGGCGGCACTGGCTGCAGGATGTGAACTCCGTATACCCCCAGAGGAACTGATAAGAGGGATTGCAGATTACAAGCCCGGGAAGATGCGTTTGAATGTCATAAAATCCAACGGACTTACGGTAATAAACGATGCTTACAACGCAAGCCCGCAATCGGTTAAAGCGGCAATATCCGTATTGGATGAGGTCGAAGCAGCCAGGAGGATACTTGTTCTTGGAGATATGCTGGAGTTGGGAGAGTGGAGCGCTGAGGCGCATAATGAGACAGGCGTTTATGTGAGCGGAAGCAAAGCAGATGTGCTCATAACTGTAGGCACTGCTGCTGCTGACATAATAAAGGGAGCAGTAAAAGCCGGATTTGCATCAGACCGGGTTGCAGCGCTGAAGAGCAATGATGAAGCGATAAGTTATCTGAAAGGATGCGTAAAGCCTGGTGATGCGATCCTAGTCAAGGGCTCAAGAGGCATGCGGATGGAGGAGATCGCAAATGCGCTGACCTCGCCTGATTTTAGCAATACGTTTCGATAAGCATATATGTTGAATATACGGGGGAATGGATTTGGAGTTCATACTTGGATCAACGGAAGTAGCAGCATTTGCAGGGACATTTCTGCTTGCACTGATAGCGGGGCCTATCGTCATACCTATGCTCAGAAGACTCAAATTCGGTCAGACGATACGTGACGACGGCCCTGCCACACATTTGAAAAAGATGGGTATACCAACGATCGGCGGTCTGATTTTCATCATACCAATGATAATAACGACGCTGATCCTTGCGCCGAAGCATCCTGATATCATACTCATACTGCTCGTATCGCTCGGCTATGCTGTGATAGGCTTTATTGATGATATGATAAAGGTGGTAAAGAAAAATAAGGACGGTTTGAATCCGAAGCAAAAATCATTTGGCCTGTTTTTGGTTTCAGCCACTTTTGCAGTATACATCGCATATCATCCTAAGCTCGGAACAGGCATGATCCTGCCGTTCCTCGGCATCGACGCCGTTGTCGAACTGCCAGTCTGGCTCTTCATCCCTCTGGTTATCATCGTTATGTACCTTATCACAAACTCGGTGAATATGACTGATGGAGTCGATGGGCTTGCAGCGGGAGTTACACTCATAGTTGCAGTGTTTTTCACGATAGTTGCGATGGCAAGACCCGAATGGGACAATGTGAAGCTTATATGTGCCATAACTGCAGGAGGATGCCTTGGCTTCCTTGTATTCAACATATACCCGGCAAAGGTGATAATGGGAGATACCGGCTCGCTGGCACTGGGAGGCGTTGTCGGGGCAGCTGCGGTAATAATGAAGATGCCGTGGATCCTTTTAGTCGCCGGTGCGATATATGCTGTCGAGAGCCTGTCCGTTTTTATTCAGGTGACATCTTTCAAGCTCAGGGGGAAAAGAGTATTTAAAATGGCTCCGATCCATCACCATTTTGAACTGTCGGGATGGAAGGAGACAAAGGTGGTCGGTGTTTTCTGGCTTATTACCATAATACTCTGCCTTTTAGGATTTGCTACACTAAGACTTGGCTTTTTCTGATGCAGCAAGACCAGTATGTCAGCTGCATCTATTGATGCACATGGTCCCGGAGGTTTATTATGAAGGAAAAGAAGCCGTTTGACTTTCTGTTGTTCGTAACAGTACTGATATTGCTCTCAATGGGGCTTATCATGGTGTTTAGCGCCAGTGCGCCGACAGCTGAAAAGGAATTCGGCAATATATATTATTATATAAACAGGCAGTTGGTATTTGCAGCTATCGGGATGGCAGCAATGCTGCTTGCGGCCAATTATGATTACCATAAATTAGGAAGAAAGACTGTTTGGGCACTTCTTGGAGTCAGTATTGTCCTTCTGATACTTGTGCTGGTACCTGGAATCGGAAGCGAATCCAATGGTTCATGGAGATGGATCATTATCGCCGGTTTTAGGTTCCAGCCATCCGAGCTGGCTAAAATGGCCCTGATACTATTCTTTTCATTCAATCTGTCCAGGAGAAGAAAACCTTTAGATTCATTTTTTGGCGACCTTCTGCCGTACCTTTTCGTATTGGGCGTGATTGCTGCGCTCCTGCTTTTGGAGACACATCTGAGCGCTACCATAATAATGATTTCGGTTGCGATGATAATACTTTTTGTTGCCGGAGCGAAAATCAGACACTTTGCCATACTGGTAGTGCCGGTTTGTGTGCTGGTAGCCGCAGTCATCACATTTACCGATTACATGACTCCGCGTATCAACTCCTGGCTCGACCCATGGAGCAATCCAAGGGGTGAGGGATGGCAGACGATTCAATCACTGTATGCGATAGGTTCAGGCTTTATATTCGGCCGGGGCCTTGGACAGAGCATGCAGAAGTTTCTATATATACCCGAACCGCATAATGACTATATTTTCCCTATACTTGCCGAAGAAGTCGGGGTCGTCGGCGCAGCAGCAGTTTTGATTCTCTTTATGATATTCATTTGGAGAGGGATAAAAATCGCAGTCCATGCTCCCGATACCTATGGGTGCCTGCTCGCTTCCGGAATCACAGCGCTTATAGCTGTCCAGAGTCTTTTCAATGTCGCTGTTGTGACAAACTCAGTCCCGCCTACGGGTGTTTCACTCCCGTTCTTCAGTTCAGGAGGCACCGCCCTCATACTGTTTATGACGGAAGTGGGCATTCTGCTCAATGTTTCGCGCAATACCAGGTACGAAAGAATCTGCACACAATACAATTTCGCCGCATA
>CAZQUQ010000041.1:5224-19115 GCA_964596445.1 uncultured Oscillospiraceae bacterium | reverse complement strand
TCTGCGGAGAATGTCCGATTCATGAAACCGGGCGACAAGTCACTGTACATTTTGCGAGAGCACGGATAGTGCGTCTGTTTGTAAAGTACAGCCCAGGTTTTGCAGGCCTTATGGCCGTGAAAGCAGCCTGGGTTTTTAAAATAGTTAAACAGGAAACACCCGGCATAGTGTACAGAATAAAATGCTTGTTGTACGTAACAGTCAGAGGGGAAAGACCGGCGATCCGGATAAACCGGACAGAGACGAAGCCTACAGACGGCGTCTCCCAAGGTGAAAGAGCCGTGTCCGAAGAGGAAGCTCCCCGAACATTATTAAGGAGGTTATTGTATGGCAAACAATCAGAAAATCAGAATCAGGCTGAAAGCGTTCGATCATCAGGTACTTGACCAGTCAGCCGAAAAAATCGTCGATACCGCAAAGAGGACCGGCGCACAGGTATCCGGGCCAGTTCCGCTGCCGACGCAAAAGGAGATCATCACTATATTGAGGGCTCCCCACAAATATAAGGATTCACGTGAGCAGTTTGAAATGAGGACTCACAAGAGGCTGATAGATATACTGATGCCCACTCCCAAAACAGTCGATGCACTTATGAGGCTTGATCTGCCGGCGGGTGTGGATATTGAGATAAAGCTTTAAGCTTTTTGTCAGTGTGATCATGTTCATGAGAGATCATGAACCAATGATAATTAGGAGGTAATAGGATGAGCAAGTTTATTCTTGGTAAGAAGTTGGGAATGACGCAGATATTTGATGAAAACGGCACAGCAATACCTGTGACTGTCATCCAGGCAGGACCGTGTGCTGTCGTTCAGAAGAAAACTGTTGAAAGCGACGGCTATACGGCAGTAAAGCTCGGGTTTGAAGATATCCCCGAAAAGAAGCTGACTAAGCCGGAAAAAGGTTTGTTTACAAAGATCAAGGTCACTGCAAAGAGGCATTTGAGAGAGTTCAGGACCGACGATGCGGACAAATTCGAAGTCGGTCAGGAAATCAAGGTCACTGATATGTTCAGCAATGGTGACAGGATAGATGTAAGCGGCATATCCAAAGGTAAAGGCTTCCAGGGCGTCATCAAGAGGTTTGGTACTTCAAGAGGCCCTGAGACACACGGCTCGATGTATCACAGAAGGGTTGGTTCCATGGGTGCCGGCACAAGTCCGGGAAGAGTTTTCAAAGGCAAGCACCAGCCGGGGCACATGGGAATGGATAAAATAACAGTTCAGAATCTCGACGTAGTAAGAGTTGACGGCGAGAGGAACCTGCTTCTTGTAAAGGGCGCTGTTCCGGGTCCGAAGGGCGGCCTTGTTGCTGTGCGGGAAACTGTTAAATCCGGCAAGTAATACAGATGGGAGGAGGAAGCGATAATGCCAAAGGTTGATTTATACAACATGAAGGGCGAGACAGTCGGCGAAATTGAACTCAGTGACAATATATTCGGTATAGATGTCAATGAAAATGCAATGCATCTCGCAGTACAGAATCAATTAGCAAACAAAAGACAGGGCACACAGTCCACCAAGACCAAAAGTGAGGTCAGCGGCGGCGGCAAAAAGCCCTACAGACAGAAAGGTACAGGACGTGCACGTCATGGAAGTACTCGTTCCGCTCAGTGGACAAAGGGTGGAATCGTTCTCGGACCAAAACCGAGGAGCTATTCCTACACACTGCCCAAGAAGCTCAAGAGACTGGCACTGAAATCTGCACTCACATCAAAGGTCAATGGCAACGATCTGCTGGTACTTGATCAGCTGAACTTTGATGCCATCAAAACGAAGCAGATGGTAAACGTACTCGATGCGCTTAAGGTCGACTCAAGCGTATTGGTAGTTCTGGACAGCAAGAACGAGACTGTTGAGAAATCCGCAAGGAACATCCCCGGTGTCAAGACGGCACTGGTCAATACTATCAATGTATTCGACATCCTGAAGTATGATAAATTCATCATAACAAAGGATGCAGTCGAAAAAGTCGAGGAGGTGTATGCATGATGAGAGCACCGGAAGATATCATTATCAGGCCTTTCATAACTGAGAAAAGCAACCTCGATGTAGCGGCCGGGAAATACACCTTCGTTGTAGATGTAAATGCCACCAAGACAGAAATAAGGCAAGCTGCTGAAAAGCTTTTTCAGGTAAAAGTCCTTGAAGTCAACACCGTCAATTATGAAGGAAAGACCAAGAGGATGGGCGTCCATGTCGGACCAAGGCCTGACTGGAAGAAAGCAGTTATAAAGATAGACCTCGATCCCAAGCCGGAAAAGTATCTGGCAAAGGGAGGCAAGGAAGTAGTCAGCTCGAAGAAATACAAAACCAGTATTGAAGAGTATGGCGTGACACAGTAAAGGGAAGATAGCTATCACGTTTTCAGATTAAGGAGTGAGAAGAAATGGCAGTAAAAAAGTATAGTCCTACTTCTCCCGCCAGAAGGTTCATGACGGTCTCGGCTTTCGATGAGATCACAAAGAAGGAACCGGAAAAGTCACTTGTTACGACTTTGAGAAAAAGCGGCGGAAGAAATGTTTACGGCAGGATAACCGTACGTCACATAGGTGGCGGTGCTAAGCAAAAATACAGGATCATAGATTTCAAAAGGGACAAGGACGGCATAAATGCAAAGGTAGCCGCTATAGAGTATGATCCGAACAGGACTGCAAATATTGCGCTTCTCTACTATGTAGATGGAGAAAAGAGATATATATTGGCTCCTGTAGGACTCAGCGTCGGCGATATAGTCGAATCTGGTCCTGAAGCAGATATCAAGCCGGGTAATGCACTCCCGCTTGCCAATATACCTGTCGGTACGATGATCCACAACATAGAGCTCAAACCCGGCAAGGGCGGCCAGCTCGTAAGAGCTGCAGGAAACGCAGCGCAGCTCATGGCTAAAGAGGGCGATTATGCACAGGTAAGGCTTCCTTCAGGCGAAGTCAGGATGATAAGCATGCTGTGCAAAGCATCCATCGGACAGGTCAGCAATATCGAGCACGAAAACATTTCGATAGGAAAAGCAGGAAGAAAGAGATGGATGGGTGTAAGGCCGACCGTACGCGGTGTTGTTATGAATCCGGTAGACCATCCTCACGGTGGTGGTGAAGGCAAGTCTCCGATAGGAAGGCCGAGTCCGGTCACTCCATGGGGCAAACCTACACTTGGTTACAAGACACGGGCTAAGAAGAAGAAATCCGATAAATTCATAGTCAAGAGAAGGAATCAGAAATAATACACTGCGGTATTACGAAGCTGGGAAAGGAGGACTAACACCAAATGAGCAGATCTTTAAAGAAAGGGCCGTATGTTGACCTGAGGCTCCTGAAAAAAGTTGAGGAGATGAACAGGACTAACGACAAAAAGGTCATCAAGAGCTGGTCCAGAGCATCAACAATATACCCTCAGATGGTAGGACATACTATTGCAGTACATGACGGCAGAAAGCATGTACCAGTATATATAACTGAAGAAATGGTGGGGCATAAGCTTGGAGAATTTGCTCCGACCAGAACATTCAGAGGACACGGACATCATACTGAGAAATCAACCGCACTTAAGTAATACAGAGCGGCAGGCAGGTCCGGTACCGTCCGGCAGCAGTGCGGCGACAGAAGCCGCACGAGACACATGGAAGCCGGCAGGACAGACCTGATCAGTGAACCGGATATTATACTGCCGGAGTTTAAGTGCATGGATAGTAACAAGCTTAATGCCGAAAGGAGGAATTCCAGTTGGAAAAGAAGGTTTTGTCTAAAGAAGAGCTTTTGAAAGATAAGGATCAGATTCTGGATAGATATAATAAGATCAGCAAGTTGAACAAAAAGCCCGCTCTTCTTACCAAGAAGGAGAGAAAGGTGCTCGGGATAGGCAAAGATGAAGGAAGAGCACAGCTCAGGTATGCCAGGATCTCATCAAGGAAGGCAAAGATAGTTCTGGATCTTATTAAGAACAAGAGCATCGACGAAGCATATGCAATTGTCAGATATACTCCCAAAGCTGCTTCCGAATTGATCTATAAGCTTTTGAAATCAGCAGAGGCCAATGCATCAAACAATAATGATCTCAACAGAGATTCGCTGTATGTAGCTGAAGCATATGCTTCACAGGGGCCTACACTGAAAAGGATAATGCCGAGAGCACGCGGCAGCGCAAACAGGATAAGGAAAAGAACCAGCCATATAACGGTAGTACTGAAGGAAAGATGAAAGGCCGTACACTATTGATCAGCAAGTACGTTAAGAAGGAGGTTTGATGATGGGCCAGAAGGTAAATCCACATGGATTGAGGATCGGTATAATCAAGGATTGGGATACCAAATGGTACGCCAACGACAAAAACTTCAGCGAATATTTAGTTGAAGATGACAAGATAAGAAAATATATAAAGAACAAGCTGTATATATCAGGCGTTTCAAGGATCGAGATCGAAAGAGCAGCAAACAAGGTCAAAGTAAACGTCCATACAGCAAAGCCAGGCATTGTGATCGGCAAGGGCGGAGCAGGCATCGAGGAACTGCGTAAGGAAGTTGAAGCACTTACCGGCAGAAGCGTCCTGATCAATATCACAGAGATAAAGACACCTGAGGTTAATGCTCAGTTGGTTGCGGAAAATATTGCTTCGCAGCTGGAAAAAAGAATTTCTTTCAGAAGAGCAATGAAGCAGGCGATGTCCAGAGCAATGAAGCTGGGCGCAAAGGGGATTAAAACATCCGTATCCGGCAGACTCGGCGGTGCGGAAATTGCAAGAACGGAGCATTATCACGAAGGGACCATACCGCTGCAGACACTGAGGGCGGACATAGATTATGGTTTTGCCGAAGCAAATACGACATACGGAAAGCTCGGAGTCAAGACATGGATATACAAGGGTGAAGTGCTTCCGGCTGTTAAGAGAGAGAACAAAGCAGAAGGAGGCGATCGGTAATGTTGATGCCTAAGAGAGTAAAACGCAGAAGAGTTCACAGAGGCAGAATGACCGGAGTTGCGTCCAGAGGAAATTTCCTGTCCAACGGTGATTTCGGTCTGCAGGCTCTTGAACCTGCATGGGTAACCAGCAATCAGATAGAAGCGGCCAGAATAGCAATGACACGTTTTACAAAAAGAGGCGGCCAGGTCTGGATAAAGATATTCCCTGATAAACCGGTAACTAAGAAACCTGCCGAGACCCGTATGGGAAGCGGAAAGGGATCGCCGGAATACTGGGTAGCGGTTGTAAAACCGGGAAGAGTATTATTTGAGATTGCGGGAGTGCCGGAGGAAACGGCCAGAGAAGCTATGAGGCTTGCCATGCACAAACTCCCTATGAAGGCTAAGTTCATAGCCCGCGACAAAGAAATGGGTGGTGAAACGAATGAAAGCCAATGAGATAAGAAATATGACACAGGAAGAGCTTCAGAAGGAACTGAATGAACTTAAATCAGAGCTTTTCAAACTTCGTTTCCAGCTTGTAACGAATCAACTGGAAAATCCTATGAAGCTTAAGGATGTAAAGAAATCAATTGCCCGAGTCAAGACCGTGATAAGGGAAAGAGAAATAAAAGGAATGCAGGCATAATGAAAGGAGGAATCCTGATTGGCTGAAAGAGCGTTGAGAAAAACCAGGGTAGGCAAGGTAGTCAGCGATAAGATGGACAAGACGATCGTTGTTGCGATAGAAACCAGTGTTAAGCATCCCTTATACAAGAAAATTGTCAAAAGGACTTATAAACTGAAGGCTCATGACGAGAACAACGAATGCGGTATAGGCGATAAGGTCAAGGTTATGGAAACCAGGCCGCTCAGCAAAGATAAGAGATGGAGACTCGTTGAGATCATAGAAAAGGCTCGTTGATAGCAGAATTTCAATAGAAACTGGAAGGAGGTACTGGTATGATACAGGTCCAGTCCATGCTGAAATCAGCAGACAACACAGGAGCCAAGGAAATGATGTGCATAAAGATACTCGGCGGTTCCTGGAGAAAATATGCCAATATAGGTGACGTCGTAGTTGCATCGGTTAAAAATGCAACACCCGGCGGAGTTGTGAAAAAAGGTGAAGTTGTCAAATGTGTCATAGTACGTTCCAAGAAGGGCATTAGAAGGCCTGATGGATCATATATCAAGTTTGACGAGAATGCAGCAGTTATAATCAAAGATGATAAGAACCCCAGAGGAACACGTATATTTGGTCCTGTTGCGAGAGAACTGAGAGAAAAGGAATACATGAAGATACTTTCACTCGCACCGGAAGTTCTTTAAGGGAGGAGGCGGCGTAAAGTGGCAAACAAGGTACATGTTAAGACCGGAGATAATGTCTATGTTCTCTCCGGAAAGGATAAAGGCAAGAAGGGCAAGGTGCTCGCTGTGAATCCCGATGACATGACGGTGATCGTTGAAGGCGTGAATATGTCAACCAAGCATAGAAAGCCAAGGGGAAGAAACCAGCAGGGAGGCATCATCCATCAGGAGTCACCGATAAGCAGTTCAAAAGTGATGCTGGTATGCAGCAGATGCAAGAGCCCGACAAAGATCGGAAAAGTAGTACATGAAAACGGTCAGAAGGACCGTGTATGCAAGAAATGCGGCGAGGTAATAGACACACAGAAAGAATCGAAAGAAGAATAATGCAATCTTCTTGAAAGGAGGTTAAGGTCTAATGGCCAGGCTTAAGGATAAATACATTAATGAAGTAGTACCGGCAATGCAGGCAAAGTTTAAATACAGCAGTCCGATGCAGATACCCAAGCTTGAAAAAGTAGTGCTTAACATGGGAGTCGGCGATGTGAAGGAGAATCCCAAGGCTATGGATGCTGCAGTCAATGATCTGACCATCATTACAGGTCAGAGACCGGTCGTTACCAAGGCAAAGAAATCTATAGCAAACTTCAAGCTGAGACAGGGAATGAGTATAGGCTGCAAAGTAACGCTCCGCAGCGAAAAGATGTACAATTTCGTCGATAAGCTGTTCAATGCGGCACTTCCGAGGGTCAGAGACTTCAGAGGAGTATCCGCCAATGCATTCGATGGAAGAGGCAATTACACGCTGGGCGTGAAAGATCAGCTGATATTCCCTGAGATCGAATATGATAAGGTAGACAAAGCAAGAGGTATGGATATAGTGTTTGTTACTACCGCCAAAACTGACGAGGAAGCCAGAGAGCTCCTGAAGCTGCTCGGGATGCCGTTCAGCCAGGTGGGATAAGGTAGCGGGCGTACAATGAATCGGGACGCGTGGAAGGAGGATATACGTGGCAAAAAAATCAATGATCATAAAACAGCAAAGAAGTCCGAAATTCAGCACCAGGTCATATAACAGATGCAAGCTTTGCGGAAGGCCTCATGCGTATATGAGGAAGTTCGGGGTTTGTCGTTTGTGCTTCAGGGTACTGGCTTACAAGGGACAGATACCGGGCGTGAAGAAAGCCAGCTGGTGACTAATTTTGGAAGGAGGTTGAAAATATGCAGATCACAGATGCTATAGCCGATATGCTGACCAGGATCAGGAATGCTAGCTCGGCAAAACACGAAACTGTTGATATACCGGCATCCAACATAAAGAAGGACATCGCTCGTATATTATTGGACGAAGGCTATGTAAAGAATGTCGAGTATATAGAAGACGGCAAACAGGGTATTATCCGTATAACTCTCAAATATACAGGCAACAAGCAGAACGTTATTTCAGGTATCAAGAGGATCAGCAAGCCCGGACTCAGGGTCTATGCCAACAAGGATGAACTGCCGAAGGTCCTCGGAGGACTCGGTGTTGCGGTCATTTCCACTTCAAAGGGTGTTATGACCGACAAAAAGGCCAGAAATGAAGGCGTAGGCGGAGAAGTACTTGCATTTATATGGTAGTTTGATCTAAAATATATGTTGCTTAATATGCGTATACCGTAATGTGAAGCGACTGAATATCTGAAAAGGGCTTTCGTGGCTGTTTCAGCGGAGAGCTCATAATCTCAAGAACAGGAGGTGCTTTAATGTCAAGGATAGGAAAAATGCCAATCGAAATACCGGCTGGCGTTAATGTAGATATAAAGGAAAATGTTGTTACGGTAAAAGGTCCCAAGGGAACTTTGACCAGGGAAATACACAAGGACATGATCATTAAAAAGGAAGGCTCACAGATAATCGTATCCAGGCCTTCAGATGATAAACTCCACAAATCTCTCCACGGATTGACAAGAACACTTGTAAACAATATGGTGGAAGGCGTAACGAAGGGTTTTGAAAAGGCACTTGAGATAAACGGTGTCGGTTACAGGGCGCAGAAGCAGGGAAATAAACTGGTGCTCACCCTCGGTTATTCGCATCCGGTCGAAATGGATGAACCTGCAGGCATCACCGTTGAAGTTCCGGCTCCCAACAAGATAATCGTCAAGGGCAGTGACAAGCAGGCAGTCGGTGAATTTGCCGCTAAGATCAGGGCAAAGAGAAAACCTGAGGTCTATCTCGGCAAGGGTATAAAGTATGAGACTGAAGTAATCAGGCGTAAGGCAGGTAAAGCCGGAGCTAAAGGCAAGTAGGAGGGAGTTGAGATTAAATGATTAATAAGCCCAACAAAAACGCAATCAGGCTGAGAAAGCATGTAAGAGTACGCAAAAAGATAAGCGGTACTCCCGAGCGTCCAAGGCTCAATGTTTTCAGAAGCTTAAAGAATATATATGTGCAGATAATCGACGACACGACGGGAACTACGATTGTGTCCGCATCGACGATCGATGAAACGCTCAAGGGCAAGCTCGCATATGGCGGAAACAAAGCCGCTGCAAGAGAGGTCGGCAAACTGATAGCCCAGAGGGCTATTGAGAAAGGCATAAAGCAGGTCGTATTCGACAGGGGCGGATATCTGTACCATGGCAGAATATTGGAGCTTGCAGAAGGAGCAAGAGAAGGCGGACTTGAATTCTAATAATGCTGCTTTACAGCAGATCACCAATCAGGTTTGTATGAGGAGGGATGGAAATTGCAGCGTATCGATGCTGGAACATTGGATCTGAAAGAAAAGGTCGTTAAAATAGGACGTGTTACCAAAGTTGTTAAAGGCGGCAGAAACTTCCGTTTCAGTGCACTTGTTGTAGTCGGCGATGAAAACGGATATGTAGGCACAGGAATCGGAAAAGCAGCTGAAATACCTGATGCTATCAGGAAAGGGATAGATGATGCAAAGAAAAACCTTATAAAGGTTCCTCTTGTGGAAACAACGATCCCCCATGAAGCTATCGGAGAATATGGCGCGGGCAAAGTACTGCTCAAGCCGGCCGGACCAGGTACTGGCGTTATCGCCGGAGGTCCCGTAAGAGCAGTCCTCGAGTTGGCAGGAGTGCGCGACATCAGGACCAAGTCACTGGGATACAACAATCCGATCAACATGGGAAACGCAACGATCAAAGCGCACGCTCAGCTCAAGACGGTTGAGGAAGTAGCCAGACTGCGCGGTAAAACACCGGAAGAAATATTGGGTTAGGAGGATACTGCGGTGGCAAAGCTTAAAATAACATTGACAAGAAGTACGACCAAATGCCTTAAGAACCAGAAAGCTACAGTTGAAGCGCTGGGTCTGAAGAAAATCGGCAGTTCGGTTGAAAAGCAGGATAACCCTCAGATACGAGGGATGATAAAGACGGTATCACATCTGGTATCCGTAGAAGAGATATAAGGGAGGTGCAGAAGGTGAAACTACATGAATTGCGTCCGGCAGCAGGTGCGAAAAAGGCTCCGACCAGAAAAGGCAGAGGACCGGGTTCAGGCAATGGCAAGACCGGAGGCCGCGGCCATAAGGGCCAGAACGCACGTGCAGGCGGCGGAGTAAGACCAGGATTTGAAGGCGGCCAGATGCCTCTCGCAAGAAGGATGCCGAAGAGAGGGTTCAACAATAAGGATTTTGCGAATGTTTATGCTGAAATAAATGTATCGGCCCTGAATATATTCGAAGATGGTACGGTAGTTAACGGAGAGCTCCTTAAGGAAAAGGGACTGACAAAGAAGCTTTATGACGGCGTATCGGTACTCGGAAACGGAGAACTCACAAAGAAGCTTACCGTCCAGGCTGCGAGATTTACGAAGACAGCTTCACAGAAGATAGAAGCTGCGGGAGGAAAGGCAGAGGTGGTATAAAATGGGCGAAATGTTCGAGACTATACGTAATGCATGGAAGATCCCTGATTTACGAAAAAGGATCCTGTATACTGTGGCAATGCTGATAGTATTTAGAATAGGCTCATATATACCAAACCCGGGACTCGATGCAAAAGCGTTCTCCGCACTGCTCGACATGGCGGGTTCCCTCGGAGGGTTCCTGAACATAGTATCCGGTGGAGCGTTTAAAGTTGCATCGATATTTGCAATGAGTATATCACCGTACATCAATGCATCGATTATAATGCAGCTTCTTACCGTTGCTATACCTGCACTCGAAAGACTGCAGAAGGAAGGCGAGGAAGGCAGGAAGATAATACAGCAGTATGTCAGATACGGAGCTGTCATACTCGGCCTTGTACAGGCGATTGCTCTCTACTTTACGGTACTTCCGCATAATGGCGTCATCGACGGCGGAAGTGTCTGGAGTTTCCTTACGATAGTTTTCACATTCACGGCAGGTACTGCATTCCTGATGTGGCTCGGTGAGCAGATAACGGAGAATGGCATAGGCAACGGGATCTCGATGATCATATTTGCCGGTATAGTATCTAGAGCGCCGGATGCTGTAACTGCTCTGATCGCATACTACCAGGCCGAAAGGTTTGGAAAGGGAATACTCGGGATACTTGTGATCCTTGGTATCCTCGTTATGTTCGTTGCTGTGATCGCAGCAGTCATATGGGTACAGCAGGCTGAAAGAAGGATCCCGATCCAGTATGCAAAGCGCGTTGTAGGAAGAAAGATGTATGGCGGACAGAGTACTCATCTGCCGATAAAGGTGAAT
The DNA here is from genome assembly GCA_964596445.1 of uncultured Oscillospiraceae bacterium. Classification (GTDB taxonomy): domain Bacteria; phylum Bacillota; class Clostridia; order Acetivibrionales; family DTU013; genus DTU013. Next base: position 8,220 of record CAZQUQ010000041.1, on the reverse strand, counting down.
CTTGCGGGAGTTATACCGATCATATTCGCAATGTCCATCATGATGCTGCCATCGACGGTCATTACGATGTTCTTTGCGAATTCGGACAACTGGTTCGTGAACTTGTTCAAGAATCCTGAAAAGAGTCCATTATATATTATCATATATGCGCTGCTGATATTGTTCTTCACATTCTTCTACTCGGTAATACAGTTCAATCCGGTAGAGATAGCAAACAATATGAAGAAGAATGGCGGCTTCATACCAGGTTACAGACCGGGTAAAGCTACATCCGACTATATCACGAAGGTACTGAACAGGATCACTTGGTTTGGCGGGTTGTTCCTGGCATTGGTGACCATTGCTCCGATCATACTTGGCAATGTCACAAACATACCGGGCATATGGTTCGGCGGTACCGCAGTGCTGATCCTTGTTGGCGTTGCGCTTGATACTGTGCAGGCAATCGAGTCGCAGATGCTGATGAGACATTATAAGGGATTTTTGGAGTAGGACATAAGACATAAAGCCGGTACTTGTTACGATCCTCATACCGGGACAACAGATGCCGGCTTTCATGGATTGGCTGCCGTGACAGGTTTTCATGGGAACCATATTGGGAGAGTAAAGTAAATGAGATTAATGATTTTAGGTGCACCGGGTGCAGGTAAAGGGACACAGGCGGTGATCCTTTCGCAGAAGCTGCAGATCCCGCATATATCGACCGGTGATATATTCAGGAGCAACATCAAGAATGAAACTCCGCTGGGAAAACTGGCGAAGCAGTATATCGACAGCGGTGCTCTTGTTCCTGATGAGGTGACGATAGGTATTGTAAAAGACAGACTGTCTGAACCTGACTGCAGCAACGGATTCATACTGGATGGCTTCCCGCGTACGATCACACAGGCGGAGCGACTTGACAGCATACTGGAGGAGATGGGTACAAAGCTGGATATGGTAATCAATATCGATGCAGACGATGACGTTATCATAAGAAGGCTTTCAGGCAGAAGAGTCTGTCCCGAATGCAGTACGATATTCCACATAAACTCCAGTGAGGGCGCCAGGAAAGGCATTTGTGAAAAGTGCGGCGCAAAGCTGATCCAAAGGGAAGACGACCGTGAGCAGACAATAATCAACAGACTTGAGACATATCACAAACAGACAGAACCCCTTATCAGCTACTATAAGGGAAAGAAAATTCTTGTCGAGGTCCCCGGTCAGGGCCTGATAGCCGAAACGACGGCAGAAATATATAAGGCGCTGGATTTGACGGAATGATTACCATAAAGTCAAAGTCAGAGTTGGAGAAAATGGCCAGGGCGTGCGAAATAGTAGCGACCGCGCTCAAACTCGTAGAGGAAGCAGTCAGACCAGGCATTACTACGATGGAGCTCGACAGGATAGCTGAAGATTATGTACGGAAGCAGAAAGCACTGCCTCTTTTCAAGGGTGTACCGTGTCCTGTAAGGGGTGGACCGGACTTCCCGGGTACTATATGTGCATCTGTCAATGACGAGGTCATACATGGGATCCCGGGTTTAAGAGAGTTAAAAGATGGAGATATTATTAGTGTCGATATGGGTGCCAGCTTCGACGGTTATTGCGCCGATGCGGCAAGGACATTTCCGGTAGGGAACATATCGGATGAAGCCCGAAGGCTGATAGAAGCAACTGAACGAAGCTTTTATGAAGGAATTAAGTACGCGGTAAAGGGCAACCGTATAGCAGATATCTCCAGAGCAATACAGCAACATGCCGAAAGCTGCGGATTTTCAGTAGTACGTGATTATTTGGGGCACGGCATAGGCAAAGATTTATGGGAACCTCCTCAGATTCCGAACTATGTGACGCGTGAGAGAGGACCGAGACTGGAGCCGGGAATGACGCTGGCGATTGAGCCCATGTTGAATCAGGGAGTATATAACATCAGAATACTCAGCGATAAATGGACGGTAGTTACAGCCGACGGCAAGTTATCTGCTCATTATGAAAATACTATTGCTGTTACCGACGGTGAACCGATCATCATGACAAAACTCAGGGGTGAGGTTACTTGAATGCAGCTGTAGGCCGGATAGTTGTTTCCCGCGCCGGCAGAGATGCCGGGAGAAAGTTCGTTGTAGTAAAGGTGATTGATGAACTTTTTGTTGAGATCTGCGATGGTGATCTTAGAAGAGTAGAAAAACCAAAAAGGAAGAAGATCAAACATCTTGATATCACAGATGAAATAGCGGAAGGTCTTGCGGAAAAGCTCAGGAGCGGCGGCAGAATCACAAATGCGGAAGTTAGGAAGGCTCTGGCTGATCTTATCAGTTGAAAAGGAGGTTTTGGGTTTTGTCAAAGGACGACGTAATTGAAGTTGAGGGTAAAATTGTTGAAGCATTACCAAATGCAATGTTTCAGGTAGAACTTGATAACGGCCATAAGGTGCTTGCTCACATATCAGGCAAGCTTAGAATGAATTTTATCAGGATCCTGCCGGGCGACAGGGTGACTCTGGAACTGTCACCATACGATCTGACCCGCGGAAGGATCACATGGAGAGCAAAATAAGGAAGTTCATGATAATGCCGCAGCAAGCATACAGCTTGTATGGCGGCGGATATTTTGACTATTAACCGGATGGGAGTGTAAACAATGAAAGTTAAACCTTCTGTAAAAGTTATGTGTGAGAAATGTAAAGTTATCAGAAGAAAAGGCAAAGTTATGGTTATATGCGAGAACCCCAAACACAAGCAGAAGCAGGGCTAAATGCATATTGGACCATGGTGTTGCCAATAAACAATTGAGTCAGTTTGACTTAATAATGCGCAACAGAGGTGGACAATTGATAATTGAAAATTTGCAAAACAAGCTTGTTTTACGTGCTGAAGTGTGATATAATTTTTGCTTGATTTGCAGTCAATTATCAATTATCCTTCCCGGAGTAAAATTGAATTGACCATTCCGGAGCGGCTGCATGTGCGCCTTAAAAACGCCATGATACGGATGTTGATCATAAAATCCGGGGA
>CAZQUQ010000041.1:0-5214 GCA_964596445.1 uncultured Oscillospiraceae bacterium | reverse complement strand
TGTATACTTAAGGTATGTAATCCGACGGAATATATGCCGGAAATGTATGCAGCCCTGTACACAAGCAGGAAAAACAAGATATAAAGCTGTTACACGGTAGGAAATTTTTTGGAGGTGTTTGACAAGATGGCACGTATTGCCGGAGTAGACCTGCCCAGAGAAAAACGGGTGGAAATAGGGCTGACTTACATCTTTGGCTTGGGAAGAAGCAAAGCTAACGAGATATTGAAGAAGACCGCTATCAACCCGGACACAAGGGTAAGAGACCTGACCGATGATGAAATCAGCAGACTCAGGGAAGTAATAGACAAAGAATACAAGGTGGAGGGTGACCTCAGAAGAGAGATCTCTCTCAACATCAAGAGATTGAATGAAATCGGATGTAATAGAGGAAGAAGGCACAGGACCGGATTGCCTGTAAGAGGCCAGAGGACCAAAACGAACGCAAGGACGAGGAAGGGTCCGAAGAGGACCGTAGGCGTTCAGAGAAAGAAATAATAAGGATAGGAGGTTGATTATCGGATGGCAGCTAAAGCAACTGGTGCTAAAAGAACGACCAGAAAAAGAAGAGAGCGTAAGAATATTGAGCGCGGAGCGGCACATATCCGTTCAACGTTCAATAATACTATAGTCACGATCACTGACACGGCAGGCAATGCTATATCATGGGCAAGCGCCGGAGGATTGGGTTTCAGGGGCTCCAGAAAGAGCACTCCCTTTGCTGCACAGATGGCAGCTGAAGCCGCTTCAAAGGCAGCTATGGAGCATGGCCTTAAAACCGTTGAAGTTTATGTTAAAGGACCCGGAGCAGGAAGGGAAGCCGCAATCAGAGCATTGCAGGCAGCCGGGCTCGATGTTAGCCTGATAAAGGACGAAACGCCTATTCCGCATAACGGATGCAGGCCGCCCAAGAGAAGAAGAGTGTAATATGGAGGTGTCAGAATAGATGGCAAGATATACAGATTCATCTTGCAGACTTTGCCGCAGAGAAGGTGAAAAGCTCTTCCTGAAGGGCGAAAGATGCTATACCAACAAATGCTCTGTCGCCAAGAGGGCGTATGCTCCGGGACAGCATGGACAGCAGAGGAAGAAAATGTCCGAGTATGGCATGCAGCTGCGTGAAAAGCAAAAGGCAAGAAGATTTTATGGAATACTTGAAAGCCAGTTCAGAAAGTACTTTGATATGGCAGTCAAGAGAAAAGGTGTTACTGGTGAAAACCTGCTCCAGATACTGGAAAGCAGGATCGATAATGTAGTTTACAGGCTCGGACTTGCAACATCGAGGCCTGAGGCAAGACAGCTTGTCAGGCATGGCCATTTCACACTGAACGGCAAGAAGGTCAACATACCTTCGATCCTTTTGGCTCCCGGCGATGTTATCGCAGTAAGCGACAAATTCAGGGGATCCGAGAAGGTGAAATCTATCGTTGATATAGCGGGCGGCAAGGTGGTCCCGAAATGGCTTGAATTCGACGCAGAAAACCTCACCGGCAAGATGGTATCCATGCCGGCAAGGGAAGAGATAGATCTCCCGATCAGAGAGCATCTCATCGTCGAGTTGTACTCCAAGTAATCTGACAGTACTATTGATTTATACCTATATATGGGAAATAACCAGTTCGACCGGCCTGAAGGAGCGCGGAAGGTACGGCGCTCCGGACGGCTTGAAAAGCAACTGACTATTCCAGAGTTATAAGCATCAGGGTATTAAACAGAGTACGAGTATGATATAAGGATTACGAATCAGTTGCCCTCATATAAACAAATTTGCAAGTCAAGGGAGGGTTTTTGTTGATCGAAATAGAAAAACCAAAAATCGAATGTGTAGAGTCCACGGAAGATAATACTTTTGGAAAGTTTGTAGTTGAACCGCTGGAGAGAGGATACGGCATAACACTCGGGAATTCTCTCAGAAGGATATTGTTGTCATCCCTGCCGGGAGTCGCGGTAACATCGATAAAGATAGACGGAGTACTGCATGAGTTTTCCACTGTGCCCGGCGTTATCGAGGACGTAACTGAAATCATCCTTAATGTAAAAAACTTATCGCTCAAACTTCACAGCGACGGTCCGAAGATAGTCTATATAGACGCGGACGGAGAGGGACCTGTCACGGCAGGTGATATAAAGGCTGATTCCGATGTGGAGATCCTCAATCCTGATCTTCATATATGTACTTTGAACGGCGAGAGCAGATTTTACATGGAACTGACTCTCAACAAGAACAGAGGTTACATACCGGCGGAGAAGAACAAGCAGCCAGGTCAGCCTATCGGCATAATACCTGTTGATTCCATATATACGCCTGTGAGGAAGGTCAACTACACTGTGGAGAATACACGTGTGGGACAGGTCACCGATTTTGACAAGCTCACTCTGGAAGTCTGGACCAATGGCAGCATCAAACCGGATGAGGCGATCAGTCTTGGCGCAAAGATCATGAGCGAGCACCTTAATCTGTTCATTGACCTTTCTGATCATGCTAAGCATACGGAAATCATGGTCGAAAAAGAGGAAACAAAGAAAGAGAAAGTTCTCGAGATGACGATCGAAGAACTTGATCTGTCCGTAAGATCATACAACTGCTTGAAGAGAGCCGGTATAAACACGGTCGAGGATTTGACCAACAAGACGGAAGAAGACATGATGAAAGTGAGAAACCTTGGTAGGAAGTCACTTGAGGAAGTGCTCCAGAAGCTTCACGCTTTAGGATTGTCTCTCGCTCCAAGCGAAGAATAGAAAAGGAGTATAGGGAGGTAGAGGGTAATGCCTACACAGAGAAAGCTGGGACGTGCTACCGATCAGAGAAAGGCAATGCTGAAGAGTCTCGTTACTGCTTTGCTTCAAAAGGGCAAGGTTGAGACGACCGAAGCCAGGGCAAAGGAAGTTCAGGCTATTGCTGAGAAACTGATCGCTATGGCTATAAAGGAAGATGGAAACTTTACATCAAAGCAGGTTAAGGTCAGTACCGCTAAGGTAGACAGCAAGGGAAGAAAGATAACGAAATCGGTCACTTCGAAGAACGGAAAAAAATATGAAGTGGTCGACAGAGAAGTAAAGACCGACATGGTTACCGTTGATAACCCCTCAAGGCTCAGCGCCAGGAGAAGGGCTATGAACTGGATCTACAGAGTCAAGGATGAAAACGGCAAATATATCAACGTTGTCGACAAGCTCTTTGACGAGATCGGCCCCAGGTTCAAAGGGGTAAGCGGCGGATATACCAGGATCTACAAGCTTGGACCCAGAAGAGGCGATGCAGCTGAAGTAGTTATACTTGAGCTGACCAAGCAGCAGTAAGACCTGTATGTATGAAAAGCCAGGGATTTGCCGGAACAGGCCGATCCCTGATTTTGTTATGTTGATTTTTTTCTATAAATGCTGAACTGATCCATCGGAATCGATCGGATCTGCCGGCTGATTGGAAGAGGGTTTAGCATTGTCACCTGATAAGAATATTATTGATGTTAATAATGTGAGCTATGTGTACAGATCTCACAGCGAGGATATGCAGGATGTCAAAGCACTTGACGATATCAGCCTGTCAGTTGTCCAGGGTGAGTTCCTGGCCGTGCTTGGCAGAAACGGCTCGGGCAAATCGACTCTGGCAAAGCTTATGAATGCATTGATCCTGCCGGTTAACGGAACTGTTATAGTAAACGGCATCGATACGACCAATGAAGAACTGCTGTGGGATATCAGGAGCTCTACAGGAATGGTGTTCCAGAATCCCGACAACCAGATAGTTGGAACGGTGGTCGAGGAGGATGTGGCCTTCGGACCGGAAAATCTCGGAGTACCTCCGGAGGAACTGCGTGTCCGTGTGGATGAATCGCTGGAGATGATAGGCATGTCGGCGTTTAAAAAGCATGCTCCGCATCAATTGTCGGGCGGGCAAAAGCAGAGGATCGCTATTGCAGGGATCCTTGCGATGAAGCCGAAATGTATCGTGCTCGACGAAGCTACGGCGATGTTGGATCCTGTAGGCAGGAAGGAAGTAATGCGTATCCTGAGGAAGCTGAATACTGAGGAGAATATAACCATAGTCCATATCACGCATCATATGGATGAGGCAGGGAAAGCGGACAGGGTCCTCGTTATTGACAAGGGCAGATGTGTTATGTTAGGCACGCCGCGGGAAGTGTTCAGCGATGTCAAGAGGATCAAAAGTTTGGGGCTTGATGTGCCGCAGGTCACGGAGCTTATGTATGAGCTGAATAAGTTTGGGTTTGATTTTCCTACGGATGTATTGACTGTGGATGAGGCTGTGAAGTGTCTTAAGGCGTATTTGTGAGATACGGGACCGGCAGCGGTGTTTATTCCGGTTATGTTTCCCAGGCACCGACTGTGGTGCTGCTATTCAGGATACATATAAATTTATGGTAAGAGGTCGAATCTGACGGGTATTGCAGTTCCGTCTGTTCGGCCTTTCGTTTTGCAGCAGTGCTTTGGAGCAGGAAACATAACCTCCACAAACACCGCTGCCGGTCCGGGTCTATAAGCGGATAGATTTGTATACTCTGATGCCGCCGCTTTTTTCTACGTCCTCGGCGTTGGAGAAGCGCTCCTGCATCATGGCCTTTAACGAGGAGCCGCCCTTGTTGTGATATGCGACCATCCACAGTGCGCCATTCCGGTTAAGATGGTCATAGGCCTGATCGATCAGGCTTGCCAGCAGCTTTTTTCCTGCCGCAAATGGAGGATTTGTTACTATATCATCGAAAGTGATCCCGTCAAATGCCGAAAAAAGGTCGCTCTTAACTACCTTTATTTCCAGATTGTTGTTTGCAGCATTAAGCATTGCATATTCGATAGCCCGTTCATTAATGTCCGACAGGCATACGAGCCGGTCCCTGTAAGCTGCCTTTATAAATAACCCTACAGCACCGTAGCCGCAGCCCAGATCCAGTACGGAGCGGCCGGATGGCCTGAATGCTTCTATCAGTAGTTCGGATGCCTTGTCCACTTTATTTTCAAATGCGAACACTCCACTGACCGAGGTGAGGGACAGTTCTATATTTTTTATTTTGTGTTTGAAACTACGTTCCTTTATCTCGGATGTAGGTTTTTCTGTAAAGTAATGTTCACTTCCGCTCATTGTGAAATCCTCTCGGGATATTTGCCAGTCAAGCGTCCCTATATATTAATTTGCCGTTGAAGAAGCAATAATACCTGACCAGCCTGTTCACCATATTGTACGATTTATTCATTCTG
>CAZQUQ010000040.1:0-19201 GCA_964596445.1 uncultured Oscillospiraceae bacterium | reverse complement strand
TTATTATAATAACTATCCGATTATGGTGACAGGCACCATAATCGGATAGTTATTTTTTCAACTGCAGAGAAGTTGGCTGATAAGTGTCTTTGCTGGTTTTGTACGGTCTTCAAATGTGCCGGAACTGATTTGCGGGAAATACGTCAAATATAACTGGATAAATTATACATATAGCGAGGTGTGATCATATGAATAAGAAGCTGATCGCTGTACTGACTGCCGTTCTGTTGATCGTTATGGTATCATCAGGAGTAAGTGCAGCGGGAACGGAAAACGAAATATCCATTTATCTCGAAGGGGAAAAAATTGAGTTTCCCGATGCCGGGCCGATCCATACCGGGACAAGGGTATTGGTGCCTGTCAGGGGCTTTTTTGAAAGGATCGGAGTAACGGTGGACTGGAATTCAGTATACCGGACCGTAATCATCAAGGACGAAAGCCGGGAAATTATGCTCGAGGCCGGGAACAATGCCGTGCTGAACAGCGGTGAGGTGCAGTATCTGGACTGCAGTGTCCTCAGCAGAGATAATCGTACGTATATACCGCTCCGATATATTTCAGAAAGCTTTGGCTATAGTGTAGAATGGGACGGGAAAACCCAGAGCGTCTATGTTTCCAGGGAAAAACAGCAGAATTCGGGTCAGACCGTCGGACCGGCGGCACTACCGACTTTAAATGACCTGGAAAGCTTCAATCATTTGCGTAAATATAACGGATTTATGTATAAGTATCTTTATGGCGGCAATATCATCGATATGATCGCAACGGACGTGCCGGCCGTGAAGGAGGAATCATCTGCCGCAGCCCAGGACAGCCCTGCCGCATCGACGCCCCAGAGCAAACCGGCCGATGATTATTCCGGCACCAACAATCAGGTCGAGGGTGTAGAAGAGGGAGATCTCGTTAAAACAGACGGCAAATATCTTTATATAGTGCGGAACAATGAGATAATGATCGTAAATGCAGACCCCGGTGATCTGAAAGTTGCTTCCAGGATTTCACGGCAAAGCCGCATCAGTGAGATGTACATCCATAACGGGAAGCTTGTCGTTATATGCGGCAATTCCGGATTCATATACAACGTGGGAGAGACAGTGAAGAATAACCTCTCGGAAATACTTTTCAACACAGCCGATATCAGAAGTACGAATGTAGCTGTGTATGACATATCGGACAGGACTGCACCTGTACTGGTCAGTGATAAGGAGTATGAAGGAAATTATATTTCGTCGCGGATGATAGGCAATGATCTTTATATGGTTACTAATGCGGGAGTCAGATTCTTTTCCTCATATATCAATAATAAACTTACAGATATCGTTTGCAGAAACGATAAAAAGGCATTTATTGATGAAATGAAGTCAGATCCTGCAGAGGAGGCGATGCTGCTGCAGCAGACCGGCTTCAGGGACTCCGGTGAGCTTTTCGATGCTATAAGAGCTGTTCTCGGAGAGTATATTGTTCCGAGGTTCAAGGACAACAAGACCGGCAGTATCCTGAAAAAAGAGCTTAAAGAAATCGCATACTTCACGGATATGGTCCGCCCATATTATATGATAACGGTCGGTATAGATCTGGACAGCGGAAGTGAGGATATCGACGTATATCTTGGCAGCACAGGCACTGTCTATGCGTCGGAAGACCATCTGTATACGGCGCTGGCTGCATATGAGTATAATGCACTGAAAAGCAGACTGCAGCGTTTCCCTTCCTATGACTATTTTACTGCCGTACACAGGTTTGACCTGAAGGATGGTGAGATCGCATATGATTCAAAGGGGCGCGTGCCGGGACAGATATTGAATCAGTTTTCGATGGATGAATATGACGGATATTTCAGGATAGCTACCACATCGGGATGGTCGACGGGCAATTCTGAAAACAATGTGTATACGCTGGATAAAAATATGGAAGTTGCGGGCCGGCTTGAAGGGATCGCAAAGGGAGAGATTATATACAGCACACGATTTGCCGGTGAGCGCATCTACATGGTCACATTCCGCCAGACTGATCCGTTCTTTGTAATAGATGCCGCAGATCCTGAAAAACTGAGCGTGCTGGGATATCTTAAGATACCGGGGTTCAGTACATATATGCATATACTGGACCGGGATCATGTGCTCGGGTTCGGTTATGATGCTGAAGAAACCGGAGGATGGAGGGCCGGGACCACAGGCTTCAAGCTGTCGCTGTTCGATGTTTCCGATGTATCCAAACCGATCGAGATCAAAAAAGAGGTGATAGGCAGCCGTGCCGAGTCGCTGCTGGACAGTGACCACAAAGCGCTGATGATATCTCTGGGAAAGGGCATAATGGGATTCCCTGTCAACTATATAAACTCTGATTCGGACTATTTCGCAGGATATTATGTATATAATGTTTCCGGCAGCGATTTCTCATTAAGAGGGCGTGTGACCCATGTGCGGGATAATGCTACGATGATGGACATAACTGAGGATGACCTGATTGTCAGGGGACTATATATAGGTGACAGTCTGTATACTATTTCGAAGGGCAGGCTTCAGGTCAATGACCTTGATACGCTGAAGCTGAAAGGGTATCTCAGGCTGAAATAAATGAAACACTGCTGCAGTAAGAAATTTTTTCTACAAACGAAAAAATTTCTTTGAATTGAGATGTTATAACGAGGCACTCGAATATTTCTGCCTCGTTGAAACACTGTTATGGTGTGAAAATTTTTCTACAAACGAAAAATTTTCTTCTGAACAAGGTGTTATAATTAATATGAAATCGATGTGGTCCGGTATGCCTGCCGGATCGAAGGAGATGAGCGCATGGCTGATCTGGACAGATTTAGGCAGTGGGTCGGGGAATGCGGCAATATAGTTTTTTTCGGAGGGGCCGGTGTTTCGACGGAAAGCGGGATCCCGGACTTCAGAAGTGTATATTGCCTGTAGAGCCGGTAAAATCACTATCCTACCGAGACAATCCTCTGCCATTCTTTCTTCATGCAAAAACCTGAGGAATTTTTCAGGTTTTATCGTGAAAAAATGCTGTTCCTTGATGCCAAACCCAACATAACGCATAAAAAGCTGGCGCAGCTGGAGGCTGAAGGAAAGCTCAGGGCAGTGGTGACCCAGAACGTCGACGGACTGCACCAGCAGGCCGGAAGCAGGAATGTCATGGAGATGCATGGTTCGATACACCGCAATTATTGCATGAAATGCGGCAAATCATTCGGCATCGATGCCGTGTTGGACTCAAAGGGAGTACCGCATTGCGGATGCGGCGGGGTCATAAGGCCTGATGTCGTACTGTATGAAGAGGGGCTGGATCAGGATGTGATCAATGAAGCTGTCCGGTGCATCAGTGAAGCCGACATGCTGATCGTTGGGGGCACATCGCTGTCCGTTTATCCGGCAGCAGGACTGGTACAGTATTATAAAGGCAGCAAGCTGGTATTGATCAATAAATCCCCGACGCCATACGACAGATACGCGGATCTTCTCTTCCAGTGCGGGTTGGGCGAGGTGTTCGGAAGTCTGTAGATACGTACGCAGATATATGAGCGAATCATATCCGGAGTATTTTTGAGGATCCGGAAAGTCTGTTGTCAGGAACGCAGGCCGTGAAGTTAACCATACGAGGTGTATGATGTACGATATCATAATCGCAGGCGGAGGCCCCGCCGGCGCTACTCTGGCAAGGCTGGCCGGAACAGGATACAGGATCTTGCTGCTGGAGAAGCGTTCATTTTCAGATGATATGGTTTTTTCCAGCAGAAAGTGCTGCGGAGGACTTTTGGATCCGGATGCACAGAGGATGATGGCAGGCTTCGGCCTTGGTGTGCCAGGGACGGTATTGGTGAGTCCACAGTTGTTTGCCGTACGTACCATTGATATCAGCAACAGGATCGAACGGTTCTATCAGAGACATTATATCAATATCGACAGAAATGAGTTCGACAAATGGCTGGAATCTATTGTCCCGGTTAATGTAACAGTGATCAATGACTGTCTTGTCAAGTCATTTGATGAGCGGGATGATTATGTGGCAGTAAGATTCCGGCATAATGGCGAAGATTATGAAGAAAAGGCCAGACTCCTTGTCGGCGCTGACGGAGCATATTCTTCCGTCAGACGTCAGCGCTTCGGCAAGCTGCCTGCCCCGAAGCTCTATATTTCAATACAGGAATGGTTTGAAGCAAGTGATGCGAAGAATTACTACGGCGCTGTCTTTGATGAAAGTATAACGGATTTCTATTCATGGACCATTCCCAAGGAGGATCAGATAATACTCGGCTCGGCTCTGGCACCCGGCAGCGATGCAGTCTGGAAATTCGAGAGTCTGAAGAGGAAGCTGAAAAGTTACGGATATGATTTCAGCAAACCATTGAGGAGAAATGCCGCATATTTGTACAGACCACGAAGGAACAGCCAAATTTGTGCGTGCAGCGGCAGAACCGCTCTTGTTGGAGAAGCTGCAGGCTTTATCAGCCCGAGTTCAGCAGAAGGAATGAGTTATGCGTTCAGGAGTGCACTGGCACTGGCACGGGCGCTGGAGGAAGGCATAGATGGCTATGAGGGCAGATATTTGAGAAACCTGCAGCCGCTTAAGAGGAACATTTTTCTCAAGAACATGAAGTCGCCTGTCATGTACAACAGCATACTGAGATTTATGGCAATGAAATCCGGGCTGCTCAGTATCGATATCGTAGAATGATGATGGAAAGCGCAGCGTTTTCGCATCTTTTGCGAAGATATATGTAAAGCGCAGCGTTTTAACATTTTTTACGAAGATTGGAAGGGGAATATATGTGCCTGTGCATACTAAAAGCACGGCAATCATAAAAGAGGATCGCTATGAAGAAAAAGAAGACCACTTATGATTTGATGAAGGAAATAAGAAAAAGCTGGAGTATTAACCCAAGGACCAGAGTGCAGGAAGATGAAACCAAAAATAAAAAGAAACGCAGGCAGGAAGAGAAGAAAATAGCAAGGGATGAACTTCAGCAGGAATAAGCTTCTGTAGGGATGAACTTCAGCAGGAATGAACTTCAGCAAGAATGAACATTACAGTGATGACCTTTAACAAGACTGATGGGAGTTTATTATGACCATAAACGCTGTGATCAAGGGATACGATTTTGAATTTGAAACTTCGGGAAGCCTGTTTTCTCCAAGGCAGATCGATGCCGGAACGATGGCGATGCTTTCCTGTGTTGAATTCGCAGAGGGATGGAAGGTGCTGGACCTCGGCTGCGGGTACGGAGTCGTGGGCATAGTTGCCGCCAGGTTCACGGATCCTGCCAGTGTTTATATGGTCGATGTGGAACCGGAGGCTGTCACAATTTCCAGAAAAAACGCAGAAAAAAACTCCGCGGCAGGCGTGAACATAATCCTGAGCGACGGTTTTGATGCGCTGGATGAAACAGGCTTTGACTGTATTTTATCCAATCCGCCTTATCACACGGACTTTTCTGTAGCTAAGAGATTTATTGAAAAAGGCTTCAACCGTCTCAAGCTCGGCGGAAAAATGTTTATGGTGACAAAGCGGAAGGATTGGTACAAAAACAAGATCGTATCGATATTCGGCGGCGTTCGGATACATGAAATCGACGGATACAATGTCTTTGAGGCTGAAAGAAGGAGCATCAGCTTCGCAGGCAAGAGCAAGGCAAGGTAAACTTCACCTAGGATCTTAACAGACCGCAGATCCCCATGATAACATCTTTTATCCTGAAGAGCTCGCTGTCCTTGTTCCTGACGCGCCAGACATTTTTATAGCCCGCAAGCCAGTATTCCAGCTTCACGGCAAGTTCATCTGGCTTATATATAAGTCCTGTCGAAGTCTGACCGAGGAATTTCTTCTTGATCACGAGCACGAGCGCCTGGAAAAGTGCAAGGCCTTCTGCGGCACAGAGGATCTCTGTGATGTCTTTTTTCCTGTCGTGATATATATTTATTGCCAATGACGATATCTCGCTTTTAAGCTGATTTATCCTGTCAAATGATGATCTTGCTGCTGCCTCATCGATCCTCAGCAACTTTTCGCTTATATACTCCATGCCTCCATAAGGACTTACATCATGTCCACAGGAGTTATAATACCAGAGGACTGCATCATACCAGTCCATGACCGGCTGCTGAGAAAGCTCGCGTACAAGGCCGGCTATCCTTCCGGATCCGTCTCCGTACTCCATTTTTGATATTTCTTCATCGGATGGCCGATCCGGATGTTCGTTGTTCCAGGAAAGGCCCGCTCCGAGTATGGCTCCGGGGATGGAACCTGCCAGCAAGTTTATGTGCCCGAAATCGCCCCAGTCGGTGTTGAGCATACCGATGGCATTGTATTTTTTAGCATACTCCGATAACGCAGATATGTTCCTTCTTGCAGCATCCTGGTCGTTCAGCAGCTTGTTCCAGCCCTGCACTCCCGGGCAGACATATTGCTGCAGCCCGGCCTCGGCTATCTGCCTGAAGCCGTCCTCAGAAGCATCAGGTGCGTAATTCCAGTTTAGTATAACAGTGCCCTTGGGTATATCTTTTATGATTTCCGGATATTTGAGCAGGATGTCGCCCCACATCATCACTTTCTTTTTCCGGCTTTTCAGGAACTCCGCCAGACTTCTCACAAAATAGAGATAAAGTTTGCCTTTGCCTATTTCATCTGCAAGATCGATGTTTTTTCCGCACCCGAGGTCAAAGGTCTCATCGCAGCACATATTGAATTTGTCGGAGGCGAAAAGAGGGATGAACTCGTCTATCATTTCCCTGACGAACTCAAGGCTTTCAGGAGCGCTTGCGTCAAGTGTGTAGTGTGCCATCCTGTCCGTCCACAGGAACGGTTTTTCCGGGATTTCCTTATACTCGTTCAGGTGCCTGTATGTCTTTGATGTCAAGATATGATAGAGATGACCGAAGGTCGACAGCGAAGGTACAAGCTCGATGCATCTTTTTGTGCAATATTCGTCCAGCATGAGTATTTCTTCGGCTGTGATCGGATCCGAATCGATCCATACTTCACTGTGCTTTCGGAATGCATATGAATGCTCGATATATAGCTGAAGCTGGTTCAGCTTGTAGAAAGAGAGCCTGTCGGCCAGCTCCATCATCGTTTCGAGCTTCGGTACCTTACCGCGGGTCGTGTCATGATAGAACCCTCTGTTTTCCAACGATGGATGATCTTCTATCTCAAGACACGGTATATCGGCGGCAAAATTCCTGATAAGCTGCCTGAGGGTCTGAATACCGTAATATAGACCGCTGGAGCCGCCGCCCGCAATGTCTATCGCATTCTCACCTACTGTCAGCGTATATGACTGATGGGACTGTCCAATACTCGAACTCTGGCCTGAAACCGCTGCCGGGGCTGCCTTTTTGGAGACGGATGCGGCCTGATGGCTGCCCGGCTTTCGGAGTGCGATCACGCCGGCCTTTATTTTAGCAATTTCCATCGACTTATAGAGATCTCCCTTTGCTATTGCCGGCTTTATCCCGATCCTTGATTCGATCTCATGCTGCAGCGCAGCGGCTGCTTCATAGTCAGAGTAATCGCAGGTAATATCCAGGAGTATTTCAGTCATTGATGAGATATGGAAAGTACCCCGGACTTCAGTGACCTTTTTCGGGTAGGGGATCAGTATCATACAGGACCTCCTATACATCTGCCAGTTTACTTTACTGTAAATGGGCCGCTGGTATTGCAGCTACAATTATATGTTATAGTCGTGATGCATCTTACGTCAAGGACGATTTGATATTATCCGGGGACATCAGCGGACTTTATTTGATTAAGTCGGTCAAGCTCTTCCCGGATGACATTTTTGTCTATCCTCTCAAATAATATTTCAACATGGCCAAGCTTTATCCCTGCCTTAATGAACACCGGCTTCCATGCAGTATTTGCGACCGACAGGATGCTCCTGACCTTTTGAGACGAGAAGGGCAGGAATGGCTCGAGCAGTATCGACAGATTGGCTATGATCTGTGCGCATGTATTCATTGTTGTACCACATTTTATCCTGTCGCTTTTGACTGTGATCCAGGGCTGCTGTTCATCAAAATATTTATTTGCTCTGCGGATATATGCAAAGATCGTTTCGAGCGCAGCCTTAAAGCATCCCTGTTCGATCAGTCTGCCGGCATCCGCGTAAAGTTGATCGAGCGCATTGATTATTTCTGCGTCCTTATGATGATGTCCGCCGGCTTCAGGTATGATCCCGTCAAAGAATTTTTGTATGAATACCAGGCTGCGGTTCACCAGGTTGCCGTATGCACCGAGCAGTTCACCATTGTGGCTGTTGATGAATTCTGTCCAGGTGAAGTCGGTGTCTCTCTGTTCCGGACCGTTGGCTATGAGAAAATACCTGACGGAGTCAGGATCATATCTGCCTAGCAGATCCTTCACCCATATTGCCCAATTTGCGCTAGTTGATATCTTTCTGCCTTCCAGTGTAAGGTATTCGCTTGATATGATCTCATCCGGAAGTTTGAGCCTTACGTCGGTCCGGCCAATAAGCAGGGACGCCAGAATGATGGTGGGGAAAGGAATGTTGTCCTTGCCGTGTACGTAGTATTGCCTGCTGGTGTTCCAGAACTCATGGAAGTCAATGCCTTTCAGGCTGCACAGCGTGTGGCAGCAGGATACGTAGCCCAGGACATTTTCAGCCCAGATGTATATTTTCTTGTCTTCATACCCCTTCCTTGGCACGTCGATGCCCCAGTCAAGATCTCTTGTAAGGCTTCTGTCCCTCAGACCTTCATCTATATACCTTTTTGACATCTCGTATGCATTTTTTCGCCAGCCTTTATGCTTCTCGATATAGCTGCCAAGCTCATCCTTCATTTCTGTCAAAGCCAGATATAAGTGCTCTGCGGGCCTGAGTTCCGGTGCGGTGCCGCATACCGTGCATTTTGCCTCCAGCAGGTTTTCAGGCTCGAGCACGCTGCCGCAGGCTTCGCATTGATCCCCCCGTGCATTTTCACCGCACTTGGGACATCTGCCCTTCACGAACCTGTCGGGCAAAAACCTCCTGCAACTGCTGCAGTATGCCTGCCGGGTGGTTGTCTCAGAGACGTATCCTCCGTCATACAGCTTTCTGTGGTACTCCTGTACGAATGCTTTATGCTCTTCACTGGAGGTTTTTGTGTAAAGATCGTAGGAAAAACCCAGGCGGCTGAAGCAATCCAGGAATTCCCCGTGATATTCGTCGCTGACTTCCTGAGGTGTTTTTCCCTCCTGACGTGCTCTGATGGCTACCGGCGTACCGTGACAGTCGCTGCCCGATACAAAAAATACGGTGTCGCCTTTTGCTCTGTGATACCTTGCCAGGATGTCGCCCGGCAATAATGCCGCTATATGGCCTATATGCAGCGAACCGTTTGCATAGGGCCAGGCATTGCCGATAAGTATGTTCATGTGATGCACTTCCTTTCGTTGGGATTAAATATAATAAATAAGCTCCCGCTCCCAGGAAATCATCCTGGGGACGAGAGCTTTGCGCTTCGTGTTACCACCCCGGTTCGCCGATGCTTTGCAGATTCGGCCTCAGCAGGAACTTATACGAGCCTCGTCGGCCGTATGCCATTCCCCGGCGCTGTAACGGGCGCATCCGTCGCGGTCTGAGCGGCTTTAAAGCCGGTTCGGCGCGAAAGGCTCCGAGACCATCTTCGGTCATCCGTCCCATGCTCCGTCTCAGCCTGGGCGTTGCCCCCGGAGCTCTCTGTGATGGTCGTCGACGACTTACTCTTCTCTTCATTGCATTTTGCATGTTGTTTTGTTTCGTCTATATTAATACCGATTATCGAAAAAGTCAAGCAAAACATATACATTTGAACATATGGGCAAAATATGCATCTTTGAACGCATAAGCAAAACATATTCCGTTTTGTTCTTGCAGCTTCAGAAGACAGGTTGGTCAAAATTTACGACTTAGGTCAAATATTCATCCCACTACTTGATTTTTTTAGCAATAATATCACTGATTAGGGAATTATGTTAACGAAAAGCGGACTAAGTCGAAATTTTTGTCCACACAAGTCCATTATTTCCCGAAAATCAGCCGACATATTTCCCAAAGTATGTGTTTGATTTATGTGAAAAACCGACCGGTCCGTGTTTGATTTTTTTGGCGGCAGTGGTATAATCCGTTGATAGAGGGTGCAGTTTGAAAATACGATACTAGTACTGTCCGGTATGGAGCAGAACTGTCCGGATGCTCAACAGGAAAGAATATTGAGCATTACAGATGTTGAAAATAACATGATGATGGATTTTCAGGAGGTTACTCATTTGTGGTAAAGAAACTGCGTATAGACATAAAAAGTTATGCTGTCAATATTTTGGTCATCCTGTTGCTTTCATTCACTACATCGGTCATTGGAGTATTGCTCTCTGATGTAGTAGATATGGTCAACATACAGAGGTATATCACGACCCCTCTTCTGTTCCTGGTAAACATGCTGCCATTAACGCTTCTCATGCTGCTTATTTACCACATAAGTTCCAGACACTGGGCAGCGTTTGGACTGAGCGGCGGTCTCTACATCATTATGCACATCGTCAACCGGTTTATGATGGAACTCAGAGAGGAACCGTTTATGCCTGCCGATATACTGCTAGGTACTGAAGCGGCAGCGGTAGTGCGCATAACTGAGCTGCCCTTCGACAAGACCACAGTCTTAAGCCTTGTCTACTGGCTCGTTCTTACCGTACTGCTGTTTGTGTTCGTCAGATCCGGCAAAATGAAATGGCCTGCGAGGCTTGCCGGCGCAGTTGCAGCAATTGTGCTCTTCGGTATCGCATACACAGGGATATACAAGAATGTAGATAAGTATAACAGCTATGCGGTGACCGGCTCCATTTACTCCAAAGTCAACCTGTATAAATCCAGGGGGTTCATGTACTCTTTCCTTGTCCGCATCGGTACATACAAATCCATCAAGCCCGACGGATATGATAAGGAATCGGTGCAGCAGGCGCTGTCCCTGTATGACCAGCCAGCCTGGCCTGCTAGCGGCGGGAAGATGCCTCATATTATTGCGGTTATGGGTGAGGCGTTTTACGATATGGACAGGATACCGGGGATCGAGTTCAACGAAGGGTACGATCCGCTTGCCAATTTCAACAGGATCAAAGAACAGGCCTATTCGGGCAGGATCGTTACCAACGTATTCGGAGGCGGCACTGCAAATACCGAATTTGCATTCCTGACAGGGCA
Source organism: uncultured Oscillospiraceae bacterium (assembly GCA_964596445.1). Lineage (GTDB taxonomy): Bacteria > Bacillota > Clostridia > Acetivibrionales > DTU013 > DTU013. The sequence goes on along the minus strand of CAZQUQ010000040.1, from coordinate 8,019 downwards.
TTCGATGCCTATAATGCCGGAGCTGACCAGCCCTTATTCCTATTATATCAGGCGTGACACATTTTCACTGGCGAGAGCGCTTGAAGAGCATGGATATGCCACGATGGCGTTCCATCCCGGTGATTCATGGTTCTATAACAGGGTGAACGTCTATAAATATTTCGGCTTTGACAATATCTTCTTTAAAAATGATATGGATCTGGACAAGGTCGAGATCAACCACGGATACATATCAGACATGGATACTGCGAAGTTTGTGATGGAGAAATTCGCGGAACAGCTGGCTAAAGAGCCTGACAAGCCTTTTTTCCAGTTCATTGTCGATATTGACAACCATGGGCCCTACTCAAAAAAGGATCTTGGCTATCCGCGTATACTGAAGAAGACCGGCGAACTTGATGAGTCCACATACAATATACTCAACAATTACCTGAACGGACTAATGCGCTGCGATAAAGCGCTTGGCTGGCTTGCCGATTCGATAATGGAGCTTGACGAGCCGGTCGTTTTCGTATATTTTGCCGACCATCTTCCATACCTTGGAGAGAACGACATCGGCTACAAAGCGCTGGGCTTTGATGTTGACACCAATGGTAAGCTTGAGGAATATCTGAATAAGTATGAAACGCCTTATCTGATCCTTGTCAACGAAAAGGCTGAAAAACTGCTGCTGGAGAACGGGATAACGGTAAGGAGAGGCAAAGCTCCCCAGATAAGTGCCAATTACCTTGCCGTCGAACTGCTCAAGATGACAGGCATAGATGCCGGCAACTATTTCAACTATTTGTCGTATCTTGAGGAGGAACTGCCTGTGATCACGGAACGTTTCTTTAGAGAAAAGGACAAGTTCACCGATTCGCCTTCAGAAAGGACAAAGGATATGATCCGCACATACAGCCAATTGCAATATTATATGATGATGGATGATGAAGAATAAACTCACTTGTGGAATGACTTTTCATTTTGATTAGCAGTATACGATAATGAAAACATTGCAGATATAGTGTCCGGAGGACCGATTAATTAAGGACTTGGAAATAAAGGAGGTAGCAATATGAGCGGGTCTGTAAAACATGAGGATTTGCTGAAAGGCGTAAGTCTTATGAAAAATGCGACAATACGGATACAACGGGACAGGACGTATTATTTTGATCCTTATAGAGTAGAGGGTCACAGCGGAGATGCAGACTTTATTTTCATTACGCACAGCCATGGCGATCATTTATCGCCGGAGGACATCAGAAAGCTCACCGGAAAATCGACAACTCTGATAGCGCCTGAAAGTTGTGCAGGAGCGCTGAAGGATGCCGGATTTGCTGATGCGTTCACAGTCCGGCCGCAGAACAACTATGAGATCAACGGACTGAAGTTCAGCACTGTGCCCATGTACAATATAGGCAAAAGATTTCACGGCAGGGAGAGCAACTGGGTCGGATATGTAGTCCACATCGACGGAGCGGCGTATTACTTTGCAGGAGATACCGATGTTATCCCGGAAATGAAGGATATCGAAGCCGATGTGGCATTCCTTCCGGTCGGCGGGACCTATACCATGAATGCGAGGGAAGCGGCGGAGGCTGCAGGACTGATCAGGCCGAAGGTCGCAGTTCCGATGCATTATGCGGATGTTGCCGGTTCGCCGGAAGACGGGAATATTTTTATCAGGGAACTGGATAAGACGATAGCCGGAGTCCTTCTTAAATAACACGGCTTATGCCTTTGTTGCCTGAAAGCAAATCGTAATTTATTATTCTAAGGAGTGGCATTCTTCGACGGTAGAGGAATACATCCAAATTATGAGTGACATTCCTCATCCATAGAGGAATACGTCCAATTATGCGTGACATTCCTCATCCATAGAGGAATACCTTTTTGCAGAGGAGTGTCACCATACCTTATTACAGGAGGTCAGTTATGAGCAATGTATCGAACAGCGATCTGAAGCACAGGAGAAGCAGCAGGAAAGTGACATTCCTGCGAAAAGACGGAACACCGGCCGCCGGTCAGCCTGTTACCGTCAAACAGACCGGTCATGGGTTTTTATTCGGATGTACCGAATTCAGCGCAATACCATATGCAAACGGCGAATTGCAGGGAAGAGACAAGGAGTTGGCGGATGAACGGTTCAGACTGTTTTTTGAGCTGTTCAATTATACGACGCTGCCGTTTTACTGGGGACGTTTTGAACCCGTCAGGGGAGAACCTGACACTGCAAGGGTAAAAAAGGCTTCGCAATGGCTGATCGATCATGGCCTGAAGCTGAAGGGACATCCTCTTTGCTGGCACACCTCTACAGCGCCCTGGCTCATGGAACTGAGCAACAAGGATATCCTTGCGGTACAGTTGAACAGGATACGCCGCGATGTTGTGAACTTTGCCGGTATAGTCGACATATGGGACGTCATAAATGAAGTAGTGATTATGCCCATATTCGAAAAGTACGACAACGGCATCACGCGTATTTGCAAGGAGCTTGGCCGCATACGGACGGTCAGGGAGATGTTTGCAGCAGCAAAGAAGGCAAATCCTGATGCGGTGCTGCTCATAAACGATTTTGAAACATCCGAGGCGTACGATATCCTCATAGAGGGGTGTCTTGAAGCAGGCATACCTATCGATGCCATCGGAATACAGTCCCATATGCATCAGGGCTATTGGGGTGTTGAAAAAACGCAGGAAATACTCGAAAGATACTCAAGGTTCGGCCTGCCGATCCACTTTACCGAAAACACTCTCGTTTCCGGAAAGATAATGCCTCCTGAAATCGTAGACCTCAATGATTATGCCGTTGATGAATGGCCTTCGACTCCCGACGGGCTTGAAAGACAGGCAAGAGAACTGGAGACACATTACAGGACGCTGTTTGCCGATCCGAATATAGAATCGATCACGTGGTGGGGATTCATCGACGGAGGCTGGCTCAAGGCACCATCTGGACTCATTACGTCCGACAGCAAGCCTAAGCCTGCATATGAAGCACTTCGCCGCCTCATCAGGGATGAGTGGATGACAGGACCGGTCGAGTTGGTTACCGATGAGACAGGCTCCGTTGTTGTCAATGGATTCAAAGGTGATTACGAAGCCGATATCAAAGGCGAAACGGCCACGTTTAAAGTAGGCAGAGATATAAGACCTGTCGAAGTAGTTTTAAAATGATGTGAGTTTCAGCTCACAGCCCGAAAAACATCAGCGGGATACTGTGTTATACTGTTGTGATATTTATGCCGCGGTCATATAATACTATTATACCGAAAGAAGTCTTTGCGCATTGTTGAAGAGGATCGCCCTGTTTTCTTTCTCGGACAGACCGAGGGCAAGGAACCTGCACAGTTCCTCTTTATGATCCCACATAGGGTAATCGGAACCGAAAAGCATTTTATGTACGCCGTGCTTTCTTATCATTCGGACTGCATGCTCGGGATTTATGAAAAACAGCGTGCTTGACGTATCCATGTACAGATTTCTGCCGATGAGATATTCACAGGAGAGATCCCACATTTGGTAACCGCCGAAGTGGGCTGCGATGACGACGAGCCCGGGGAACCTGTCAAGGACCCGGGCCAGTCTGACCGGGCTGGAGGAATCCACATTTTTATCTCCCATGTGTATCAATACCGGAAGCCTGCCTTCGATAGCCTCATAGATCTTCATCATTTCTTCATCGTCTATTGAGAAGTGCTGAAACTCAGGATGGAGCTTTATACCCCTCAACCCGAGGCTTATGATCCTGTCGACCTCGGCAGCCACATCCCGAAGCCCGGGATGCAGTGTTGCGAATCCTATGAATTCGGGATTTGCGGCCTGAACACTTGAGATATAGTCGTTTATTGCTTTCACCTGTTCTACGGTAGTAGCTGAAGAGTGTACTACATATTTGCTTACGCCGATGCTGCTCCCGCTTTCCAGCAGGCCGGACACCGTACCGCTGCGGCGCATACTGACGCCGTAATATTTTCCGATGGATGTAGTGGCTTTTTCCGCGATCTTGTCCGGAAAGATGTGGGCATGGATGTCTATTATATCGAATTTGCCTGTGTTTTCCAATTTAGAGACCTTCTTTGCACATTATCACTGCCGATCACTGCCGATCGGCGCAGCACGGCAATCAGCCGTTATTCTTCAATCAGTATAGCCCTTGCCGGTGATGCTTCTGTCCCCATCATTTTTATGGGAAGAGCGGCCAGCGTGTAGGTGCCTTCCTTTATTTCTGCCAGCCTGAGGCCTTCGAGGACGATGATGCCTGCTCCCAGCAGCGTTTTATGGGTTTCGTGGCCGGGCTGGGCACGTTCGATACCGAGCGAGTCTATTCCTACGCCTGAAATACCAACCGATTTCAGATATTCGGCGGCCGACGCATCTACATAAATGAATTCGGGATCGAAGCCCTCATAAAATGAATTCCTTGTTTTAAGGAGTATGAAGGATCCTGGGCTGATATCCAGCCTTTCCAGGTCGCCGGCAGTTATCTTTTCACTGACCGCTGTAAGGTCATATACCCGACACTTTGTAAAAAGCTTACTTATATCTATCGTCTCGAATGTGTCACCGCCTTCGATCATGTGAAGCGGTGCATCAATATGGGTGCCTGTGTGTAAATTCATCCTTATTTCACTCTCATGCACCGTTCCGATGCCGTGCTTGCGGACTACGGAGATCACAGGCTTGTTTCCGGCATTGTTGCCATATGTCGGAATGTTTTCATCGACTGTCATTGAAATATCATGTACTATCATTGCATACCTCGCTTGCTTTCTGATCATAATTCAATATTATAACAGAAAAAATAACTTTGAAATGTATTTTATTGTAATATTCAGATGAAATTGACTCTGAATGCTTTCTGAATTGTTTTCAACAAAAATTAAAAGTTTGTTTATTGTCGCTGATGGTCAAAACTGATAAAATATATGATTGGTACATACATACAGAAAAGGATCACATTGTCGAAACCCGGTATGTATAACAGAAAAGAGGCTTAGTAATGCATTTGGATAAACATGACATAAAAGCGTTCGTCAGGCCTGCAGGCGAATACGCAAAACGCGCCGGAAATTTTCTGAGACAGGCTGTCGGCGAGTTTGCACGGAACAGCAGAGCGGCAAAATGGGTCAGGGGATCAAAGACCTGCAGGACATTGTATGATTTCTTATCCGGCTATTGGCTTCCTGTATTTTTCATACTGCTGATAGCATACCTCGAATTGCTGTACAGGCTTTGGATATTTAGGGAACTGACATTCGACTACTTTTTTGCATTTATTTTCGCAATGTCGGGCGGAACCGCCCTGTACATACTTGTGATTATTTTCCCGCTGCAAAGGGTAAGGATGCTTTCCATTCTGACGACTCTTGCAGTTACGATAGTATATGGCGTCCAACTGATTTATTACTGTATATTCAGGACTCCGCTTTCGCTGATATCCGTAGGCGGTGCCGGTGATGCCATGCAATTCTGGGAAATTATTGTGGAAGCTTTGATCAAAAACTTTTTGGCGTTAGTCCTGTTGTTTGTCCCCTTTACATTTCTGGTGCTGTTCAGAAAAAGGCTTTCGCTCACAGAAAGAAAGCCTCTCGAGCTGAGCTTCGTGCTGGCATTCTGCGTTATGAGCTATTCATGTTCCGTTGCGTGTGTCGCCTCTACGGGCGATGGACCTGCATCCCAGAATACACTGTATTTTGACGTTTTCTCCCCGGAGCTGTCGGTAAACAAGCTTGGCGTATTCACTACCATTCGCCTTGATGTTGAAAGACTTATGGCAAGCTCACTGCAGGAGGCAATTACGGGAAGGCTGCAAGCGAGGTCTGAAACAGGACCGGACGATGAAGGGGCCGAAGCCGGACCGGACGATACGAGAGAGACGGCAAATCAGGGAGATGATGTGCCTGATGCACCGGGCAGCGACAATGATACGGCTACGCCAGGGAGTGATCCCGGTCCTGACAGTGAACCGTCAGGGACCGGCGGTAATACTGATGAAGGCGGGTCAGCAGAACCGGATATGCAAAAGAAGAAGTTCAATGTCATGGACATTGACTTTGAGGCGCTAATGGAGGCGTCAGGAGAGAATGATCCTTTGTATTCGATGCATAAGTACTTCTCTTCCGTTGAGCCTACTCCGACGAATGAGTATACAGGGATTTTCAAGGGCTGCAATCTGATCATGTTTACGGCGGAGGGCTTTTCTCCCTATGCGGTGAGTCCGGAGCTGACTCCGACACTGTATAAGATGATAAATGAAGGCTTTGTGTTTACGAACTTTTATAACCCGGTATGGTGGGTGAGCACCTCGGACGGCGAATATGTCGCCTGCACCGGGCTGATCCCTAAAAGCGGCGTCTGGAGCATGTACAGATCTGGAAGCAACTACATGCCGTTTGCAATGGGGAACCAGTTCAGGAAACTGGGGTATTTGACAAAGGCATACCATAACCACACATTTTCCTACTATAGGAGAGATGTGTCGCACCCTAATCTGGGCTATGACTACAAAGGCGTCGGCAACGGCCTGGAGGTAAAAAAGACATGGCCTGAGTCGGATCTGGAAATGATCGACGTCACTGTGGACGAGTATATTGGCAGCCAGCCCTTCCATGCCTATTACATGACGGTCAGCGGACATATGAACTATAGCTTTTCCGGTAATCAAATGGCTAGAAAAAACAAGCAGTATGTGGAGCATCTCCCTTATTCCGATGCTTCCAAGGCATACATTGCATGTAATCTTGAGCTTGAATTTGCGATGAAATCTCTGATGGATAAACTCGAAGCGGCGGGCATAGCTGAGAACACAGTAATTGTACTGAGCGCGGACCACTACCCTTATGGCCTGGAAAAGGCAAATATCGACGAGCTTGCGGGTCATGAGGTCGAATCGAACTTTGAACTTTATAAAAGCAACCTGATAATATATAAAAAGGGTATGGATCCTGTCATCGTTGACAAGCCCTGCGAGAGCCTGGACATTATCCCTACGATCTCTAACCTGTTTGGACTCGAGTATGATTCACGCCTGCTGATGGGTACAGATATACTTTCATCGTCGCCGCCGCTGGTGATCTTCTCCAACAGGAGCTGGATAACGGACAGGGCTATGTACAATTCGGTCAAGGATAAGGTCACATTCACCGACGGCACCGAATCAGACAAGGAGTATGTGAAAAGCATCAACAAAATCGTTGCGAATAAATTCAAGTATTCCACAAAGATACTAGAAACCGATTATTACGGAAAGGTGCTGAAAAAAGAAAGCACAGACTGATATCTTGAGAGATAAAAAAGAACCGCAGGATTTCAGACAGATTCCTGCGGTTCTTTTGATGGTTTGTGTCAGGATGTATATGCATGTCTGACTTTTTGCTGTCTCTTTCTGATCAAGGACTGCAGCCTGCTCATCCGGTTTTCCGAGACGATATGCTGGTAATCTATGCCCTCCAGTTTGCAGTATTCATCCAGTGCAGTACCCTTTACACCCTGTGTGAATGTAATGAGCCCATTTTCAAAATCATATATCCTTTCGGTCAGCATGATCGGCCACCTCCTTTATTTCTGCTTTGCATGCTGGTTTTTGTGTTCTCGCGGTTCAGGCTTTTCCGGAACCACGGAGTAATTGTTTTTCGCAGATGACAGTATTACTGTCGTTCTCGTCTTCTGTACTCCCGGAACGCTCTTTATATGGTCGAGCAGTTCCTGCAGCGTCGATGTGTTTTCTGTGGCTACCTTCAGTGCATAGTCGAAATCGCCTGCCAGATAGTGACACTCAAGAATGTCGTCCTGGTTGGTGACGAATTCCGCGAATTCGTCAGCAAACCTTGGGCGGTCCAGCGATATGAATACGATTGCCATCAGGGTTTTATTAAAATATTCGGGGTTCACAATTGCAGTATACTGCTTTATCACGCCCGCGGTCTCGAGCTTCTTCAGCCGTTCGCTTACGGCAGGTATCGACAGGTTGACGGTCGATGAAATATCGGATGCCGTTATCCTTGCATTTTCCTGCAGCAGCTTTATTATTTTAATATC
>CAZQUQ010000039.1:0-19203 GCA_964596445.1 uncultured Oscillospiraceae bacterium | reverse complement strand
GGGGATCGTCCCCCTTATTATGTTGGTCGGTATAAGACATATTACCTTGGAGATACCCGCCGGTGGGAGTTACAACATGAATAAGAGGTAAAAATGGAGAACGCTGCGGTAAGATTTGAGGACTTTTCATTCAGATATAACAGTCAAAAAGAACCTACGCTTAAAAACATAACTGTCACCATCGAAAAAGGTGAGAAGGTATTGGTGATAGGACCATCCGGGTCGGGCAAATCGACCTTCGGTCACTGTATCAACGGACTGGCGCCATTTTCATACAAGGGAGAGGTAACCGGAAAACTTGAGGTTTTCGGGAAGGACGCCTCAAAGCTTGGTATATTTGGGTTGTCAAAGCATGTCGGAACTGTCCTGCAGGATTCCGACTGTCAGTTTATAGGGCTGACGGTCGGTGAGGACATTGCGTTCTCTATGGAGAACGAATGTATAGAGACCGGTATAATGAAGCAGAGAGTCCTGTCATCGGCAGCTTCGGTCGATATGGATAAATTTCTCGAGTCGAACCCGTATCAGCTTTCAGGCGGCCAAAAACAGAGAGTCTCGCTTGCTGGCGTAATGGTGGATGAAGTCGAGATCCTGTTGTTTGATGAACCGCTGGCGAACCTTGATCCGGCGACCGGGAAATATGCAATAGAACTGATAGACGATCTGCAGAAACAGACCGGAAAAACTGTCATTATTATTGAACACAGGCTTGAGGATGCTCTTCACAGGGGAGCCGACAGGATACTGCTTTTTGATGATGGAAGGATCATAGCAGATATGCGGCCATCGGAGTTCCTTGCCAGTGGTTTGCCGGTAAAGCACGGCATCAGGGAGCCTCTTTTTGTTTCGGCCCTAAAGAAGGCCGGCTGTTCCATCCGGGAACAGGATAACATAATCAATATTTCGTCATTGAATATAGAGCCCCACGCGGAGAAGCTGCTCAAATGGGTGCGCGGACCGGCTGAGACGCCTGTACGGGAGCCGGACGGCGAACTTCTCGAGGTCAGGGATCTGGCTTTCAGTTACAAATCCGGGATCAAGGCGATCAAAAACATTTCTTTCAATGTAAGAAAGGGGGAAATGGTCGCGGTAATAGGCAAAAACGGTGCGGGGAAATCTACGCTGTCAAAGCTTATATGCGGTATGGAAAGGCCGGATTCCGGAACTATTGCTTTTGAAGGCAGGGACATTACCGGTGACACCATAAAAGAGCGTTCGCTGCGTATTGGGTTTGCCATGCAGAACCCGAATCACATGATATGCAGAACTATGATAGCAGATGAAGTAGCGCTCGGGCTCAAGGCAAGAAAAGTTGCGGAGGATGAGATACAGGAAAGGGTGGAGAAGACGCTGAAGATATGCGGGCTTTATCCTTTCAGAAAGTGGCCTGTGGCGGCGCTGAGCTATGGGCAGAAAAAGAGGGTGACCATCGCATCGATCCTTGCTCTGGAGCCCAGGATGCTTATCCTCGACGAGCCGACTGCCGGACAGGATTACAGACATTATACCGAGATAATGGAGTTTCTGAAGGAACTGAACGAGAATAACGGGATAACTATCATGATGATAACCCATGACATGCATCTGGCGCTGGAGTATACAAACAGGGCCATAGTACTTGCAGATGGCTGCAAGATTGCAGATGCTGCAACTTCTGCCGTTTTATCTGATGAAGCTGTCATCGCTGCAGCTAATTTGAAAAAGACATCACTGTACGATCTGGCGGTCAGGATCGGAACGGAGCCTGAACTGTTGATCCGAAGATTCATAGAGCATGAAGAGAAGGAGATGCGTAAATGAGCACACTGTTGTCATACAAAAGGATCGATTCTCCGATACACAGACTCAACGGGGCTACCAAGCTCATCATTTTTCTGGTCTGGTCATTGACCGGCATGATAAGCTTTGACGCCAGAGCTCTTGTAGTGATGCTCGTCACTGGTATCATAGCTTTCAGAGTCTCGAAGGTAAAATTCAAAGATATTTCATTTGCTATAACATTCATTTCGATCTTTTTGCTGCTCAATTTTATAACCATATATCTGTTTTCACCGGAAGAAGGAGTGCGTATTTACAGTACAAGACATCTGCTGTTCAGCTTCACAGACCACTATACCGTCACGGCGGAACAGCTTTTTTACGAACTGACGGTCACGATGAAGTACTATACTGTGGTGCCTGTCGCGCTCCTTTTTGTTCTGACCACCGACCCAAGCGAATTCGCGTCATCACTGAACCGGCTCCACATATCCTACAAGGTTTCATATGCTGTAGCGCTGGCGCTCCGCTACATACCCGATATACAGACTGAATTCATAAACATTTCCCATGCCCAGCAGGCAAGAGGGATCGATCTTTCGAGAAAGGCGAAACCATGGACAAGACTGAAAAATATGGCAGCCATCCTTATGCCTCTCATATTTTCGAGCCTCGACAGGATTACCGTTATTTCAAACGCAATGGAACTAAGAAACTTCGGAAAGTATAAAAAACGCACATGGTATTCGGAAAGGCCTTTCGGCCGGAATGATGCGGCAGCGCTCATACTTGTGCTGGCGCTTTCGGCAGCAGTAATAATCTTTACTTTTTATGACGGGGCAAGACATTACAATCCGTTTCTCTGAGCCTCTGTAATCAGTTCTACCGCGACCCGGGCGTTTTCAAGAGCTTTTTCCTTAAGAGCAGGTATGCATTCGGAAAGCTCTTTCCTGATAGCAGTGTTATTTTCCCAGACCATGTCCGTCAGGTCTATCAGCTTGTCATAATCAAGTTCTCTTACGTCGCCTGCGGAGGGTTGGCCGATGTAATCAAGAAAGCCTTGTATTTTCGGATCATAAACGAGACCGACCATCGGGACCGAAGCCACTGCCGAGAAGATCAGTGCATGCAGCCTCATGCCAAGAAGCATATGCATCGAGGAAATGAGTTCGTATGTTTCAAACACATTAAGCTTTTCTTTTACAACATAGCTTTTTGATTTGATCATGGCTGCTACATTTTCGAGTATCGGTACATCTTCAGGATGCTGCATCGGGAATAAAACAGGATAAGCTCCGTATTTTTCTGCCATATGATCTATGGCACGTACTATGACGGCTTCATATTTCTCGTGCTCTACCTTCTCGTGACCCGGATATTTTCGCAATGATACTCCAAACAGCTTCCTGCTGGTATCTATACCAAGCCTTTCTGTTATGTTTGTGCCCAAGCTGCCGCAGCCGTCGGTTACTGTCAGGGCTGCGTCAGCAGTTATCAGGATGCGGGGCTTGCTTATCTCAAGCTGCTTGAGCTCTTCTATAGACAAAGCTTCTCTTAATGTGATCACATCCACCTTGTTCATTATTCTTTTTGTAATGAGCCTGTTCAGGCTTTTCTTCAGAGGACCGATCCCGTTTGCATAGAACATCACTTTGAGACCGAGTTTTTTGGCAAGCCATACCATGCTCAGGTAGAAAAGCAGCGACCGTGTGCTGGTATTATCCTGCAGCAGGTTTCCGCCGCCATAGATAAACGCTTTTGATTTTCTCATGGATTTATATATTCGGAGTAAGCTCGATCTGTTCATGGATGCCACATGATGATCCAGTGCTGTCCTGTCCGGTATTTTGGACAAAACCAATAGTCTGATATCCGGCTTGAAGCTCTTGAGATCCTTGAGTATCGACATGAGAAGGGCGTCGTCGCCTATGTTCCTGAAACCATAATATCCTGAGATAATTGCGTCATATGGCTTGCGGCCGCTGGCTGCGGCAGCTTTCCTGCCGAGGATGCTGTTGTATATAGCGATCTGGGTCCTTCCCATGTGTTCGGTGGAGAATTCGGCATGAGCTTTTTCATATAGCCGTTCGCCCATTTCTGTCCGTTTTTTCTCATCGGCTGCCAACTCAAGGATAAGCTCAGCAAAACGGCGGACATCGCCTGGCTCGAACAGGTAGCCGTTTTTTCCGCTTTCTATCAGATCCGGTATGCCGCCGACCCGTGTGCTTATTGTTGCCTTCCTGAAACGCGCGCCTTCCAGGACCGAATACGAGAAGCTCTCGCTGATGGAGGTAAGAACGCTGATATCTATGCTGCTCATTATCTCATTCGGATCATCCAGCCAGCCGAGGAAGAATACCGTGTCATTAAGCCCGAGTTCCGAAGTGAGGGCTTCAAGCATTTTTCTGTCTTCTCCGTCGCCTCCTATCAGGAACTTAATCTTCGGGTTTTCCGATTTGACGATGTTAGCAGCCCTGACTATTGTCTCTATGCTTTTGACAGGATAAAGCCTGGCCGCGATACCGACAAGAACATTGTCATCATCGATATTGAGCTTGTGTTTCTCGAGAAACTTCTTTCTCGAATATTCTACTGTGGGAGTGGAGAAATCCATACCGTTATACAGTACATATATATCCAGCGGATCGAAGTTTCTGCTTATCAGCATCTCTTTAAAGTTAGTCGATACGGCTATGTGATTTTCAATAAAGCGCAGCGCAATGGTATTGGCCAGTCCGATGGTCATCCTTTTGGGAAGGCTGTGCATGTAATCGAGCCTGTAGTCGCTGTGGACCGTTGTCACAGTCGGTATACCGGACTTTCGGCTTGCAGCAAGGGAGAAGATGTTGGCTTTTGCACCATGTGAATGGATAATATCGTATTTGCCTTCTGCAACTATTTTTGTTACCTTTCTTATATCTGCGAATATATTGGCGGATTTTACAACGACAACATCTATGCCGAGCGCTCTGGCGTCATCAGCGAAAATGCCGGGACGGAGGCTTATGAGCTTCACTTCTATATGACGCGATAACTCTTTGAGCAGATAGAGCATATGCGTTTTTGCTCCGCCGACGTCACCGCCGCCGATAATATGTACAACTTTCATACGTTCCTCCCGGCATGCAAACTGCCGTAATTTTTACGGCAGCAAATAATGTCACTCGTTATTGTTATTGCTAAGCTTCCTGGAAGCTATTATCCTGCAGGTTTTTTCAAACTGTTCGGTCAGTTGCTGGATGTTATGGCCGGGAACATGGCATATGCCGGCAGCCGGGTGGCTGATGTCCGGGTCGGCAAGCAGAATGTCGGCCATCTTCGCATCGCTGGCTATAATGCAGTCTGCTCTGCTCATCACTGCAGCTATCAGCTTTTTTTCATACCTTTCCCTGAACCCTGCCGATTTGCGGCCGGCAGGTTCCGGCGAGCAGAAATCTGCGACCCATGGTATCCCGGGATACTTCTTCTTTAGGCGCAGCCCTATTAGATGCGCACTCGAAGGAGGAGATACCGTGTAGATCAGATCCGTGCCTTCCGATTTGGCCAGACGGAGAGCTTTTCTGACACAGAATAGCTCCCATAATCTTTCGTCATCCGGAACCAGAAGTGACATTGCCAGCTCCGCTGCTTTCCTGAAAGGTGTGCGGAGTCTGCCCGGATTCCATAAGCTTGTCCTTACGATATCTATATTGATTCCTTTGCTGTCTTCTCCTTCGTATTGCTGCTCATCCTTGCCGGATGATGGTCTGTTCCTGAAGTCTCCTGCAAGGACCAGCGGCTCCCATCCGTAATCCTGCATTTGTTCGGCGAAGCCTGACGATCTTTGGGCGCAGACATCATCAGCCGGCGGGAACGAGTATGTCACCATCAATACTTTCTTCATAGCTTCTAGTTATTATTCTCTTCCTGATCCTGCAGATCCGCTTTCGCAAACCTTTTCCCAATAGCGGGAAATGTCTGTGAAAATAGCTTTATGATCAGATAAAACAGTATCAGAACTATGAACACGCCGAGCATTCCTACTATTGTTACAAATATACCCTTTTGAATGTCAGTGCCGTTTATTAATGAATCCAACATGATTTAATCCTCCTGTATAATACACATCAGCGTACCAGCATCGGTACAAGGGCCAATATCAGACCGCCGGCAACTATGGAGCCCAGCTGTCCGGATACGTTTGCGCTGACGGCCTGCATGAGTACAAAGTTGGTCGGGTCTTCCTTCTGAGCCAGCTTCTGAATAACTCTCGCCGACATGGGGAATGCGGATATTCCGGCAGCACCGATCATCGGGTTGAATTTGTCGTTTTTCTTTCTGAAGAGATTCAACAGTTTTGCAAACATGACTCCTCCTGCAGTGTCAAATATGAACGCTACGAGGCCCATGCCGAGTATCAGAAGTGTAGCCGGCTGGAGGAAAGCATCTGCGGTCATCGTGGAACCTATGGTGATTCCAAGAAGAAGAGTGACCAGATTGGACAGCTCATTCTGTGCTGCCTGTGAGAGTCTGTCAAGGACTCCGCACTCCCTTATCAGATTACCGAACATCAGTGAACCTACCAGCGGCACGCTGATGGGTGCAACGAGTCCCGAAATTATCGTAACTGCGATAGGGAAAGCGATAAGTACTACCTTTGAGACCTTTTCTTCTTTATATTCCATCCTTATCATGCGTTCCTTTTTGGTCGTGAGAAGCTTGATGACCGGCGGTTGTATGATAGGTACAAGCGACATGTACGAATAAGCGGCCACCGATATCGGAGCAAAGTATTCCTTTGCAAATTTGCTTGCAACATATATGGCGGTCGGACCGTCTGCAGCACCTATGATACCGATCGCAGAGGCGGTCTTTAAGTCGAACATGCCTGTTGCCAACGCGACCAGCATCGTGGCGAAAATTCCGAACTGTGCTGCCGCTCCGAAGAATATCATTACCGGGTTCTTGAAAAGAGGTGTAAAATCGATCATTGCTCCTATCCCGATGAATATCAGCACCGGGAACAGCTCCGTCAGTATGCCGGACTGGAGCAGCAGTTCAAGAAATCCAGGCTCGTAATGGAAAGCGTTTCCCAGCTCATCAAATACGAAGCTCTTTTCGAAAATGTCCTGCAAACTCGGGTTTTGTCTGACCAGATCGGTTACATACGGGTCTGGTGTGGTTGCCAGCGATGCATACTTCACGATCGATTGGGGTAAGTTGACAAGAATAGCACCAAATCCGATCGGCAGCAGAAGCATCGGTTCATAATTCTTTTTTATGGCCAGTATGATCAGTGTAAGACCGATCACATACATTATGACCATCTTGATATCAATACTTGTAAAGCCTGCCAGTAGTTCTTCCATACTATCTCTCCTGTTGAATATAATGTGGAAACAAAGCGAATTAAGTCTATTTCCATTGTATAGTATAGCGAAAGCACCGGTATTATTCAATTAAAAAAAGAAACATGATCCAAAAAAATATTATGTGCATTGCTTCGGCAGGAAACTTCATGTGTCATGTGGAATAATAACACAGTCATTTTTCATCATATGGCGGTTTTGTGACAGAACCCGTGAAAGGGTGTGTTTTAATGATATTGACAGGTACTGCCGGATATTCGTATGCCGACTGGGTGGGGCCATTTTATCCAGAGGGCACCAAATCTACAGCCATGCTGGAGTATTACTCACTGTATTTCAGTTTTGTTGAAGTAAATTCAACATACTATCACATGCCCGGCTTTAAGCTGTTCGAGGGAATGAACAAGAAGACGCCGCAGGACTTCAGATTTGCCGTCAAACTTTTCGGTGGGTTCACACATGAGAAGAACTGCGGCAGTGAAGAAGCGGAAAAATTCATATATTCACTGTCGCCGATCATAGAGAGCGGAAAGCTGTCCTGCATTCTTGCCCAGTTTCCTTACTCGTTCCATTACACTGTCGAAAACCGCGGCCATCTGAAAAGACTGCGGGAATATTTCGGTGAGCATGAATTGTGTATAGAGTTCAGGAACAGAGAGTGGATCAAGAGTGAAGTGTTCGATCTGCTGCGGCGGGAGAAGATGGGCTTTGTCTGCGTGGATGAGCCCGGGATCCGCGGCCTGATAAACAATGTAACGGCAGTCACATCACACATTGCATACCTGCGCCTTCACGGAAGGAATGCTGAAAAATGGTATTCGGGTGAAGGTTCGGAAAGATATGATTATCTGTATAGCGGCAGCGAGCTTCTGGAGTGGATCGGCAGGCTCAGGGAAATGGATGAGGAGGCCGGAATGACTCTTGTGTCCTTCAATAATCATCCGAAGGGGAAGGCCATAGAGAATGCAAAAGCGCTGATGAGATACCTGGGCCAGACTTAATGCCGGGCAGTGAAACTGTCATGTATCATCTGACGATTTGATGCTTAGTGAGGTGTTTCCTTGATCAGAATTTACACCCAAAGCGATTCTGTCCTGATAAAACCATTTGATAAAAGTAATCTGCCGGATACAGCAAGACTGTTCAACAGCGGCGGCGATGTACGATATGCCACAGGTCTGGATCATAAAATTTCAATACCGGAACTTGAGCAACTGTTCACTGACATCGATAACGATGATAACAGCTTCATGACATGCATCTATATCAAAGTGCCGGGTGTGGATCAGAGCGATCTGCCTTACGGAGGTGTGGATCACTGTAAAGGCGGACTGCTATATGAAGGCGCAGATCACTGCAAAGGCGGACTGCTATATGAAGGCGCAGATCACCGCCAAGGCGGACCGTCATATGAAGGCGTAGATCGCAGCGGCCTGCAGCTGCGATTTGCAGGCATTTGCTACGGTATCCTCAGCGGGCATGCAGTATGGATCAAGCAGCTTTCGATATTGCCCGAGTACCGCAGAAGAGGGATCGGCAGCACTGCAGCAGAGCTGTTGATGGAATATATGAAGAACAGTCGTGTAACTGCAGTTGCTTATATTTCGGTACTGGAGAAGAACAAGTCAGGCCTCGCGTTCTGGAGGAAGCTTGGCTTTTTCGAGGTAACGGGCTTTAAAAAGGGATTGTTTGCTGAAAAAAATCCGCATCATGTCATAATCATGCAAAAAAAGATATAACAGCGATTTACGGCCCAATTTCTTTACTGTGGTATACATATAGCTCTTTTCTAAGTATGTCTCATCAGGTTGACAAAATAATTGGATAAGGTATAATATTCATGTTAAGGCAACAAGTGCCGAAAAAAAGCTGAATCTTCTTTATTAATAAAGAAGTACGGAGGAACCACTATAGGGGTTAATCTGTTCAAACCGGTCCTGAACAGTAGGGCGGTCCTATCACCCGAACCCGGCAGCTAACTTCGGAAGCGAAAATAGGAGATTTTTATGAGCATATCAAGAAAATTGCTGTTATCCATAGCAGCCTCGGCAATAATAATGTTTGCAACGAGCAGTGCCGTATTGGCTGCTGTTGAAAAGACAGGCGTCGTGACCGGAGAAGTCGTCAATTTCAGGCAGGAACCGAGTCTATCATCGAAAATCCTTCTTCAGCTAAAAAAAGGTACAAAGGTTACCGTTATTGACACCGAGGGTGATTGGTACAAGGTCGTCTATAGTGATGCGACCGGATGGATGCATGACGATTATGTGCTCGTCAGGGATGAGAGCATTGCCGCAGGCGTTGTCACCGGTTCGGTTGTCAACGTCAGAAGCAAGCCTGACATTGAGTCGGAGGTACTGACTCAGTTCGAGAAGGGCGATAAGGTTGAAATATTCGAACATTCCGGAGACTGGTACAGGGTGTCGCTGGGTGACGACAGATATGGCTGGTTGCATAGTGATTATGTAGCTGTCAGAGAAGAGAAGGTGTCAAGAGGAAGCACTTCGCAAACCAGGCAGGATGCCGCAGAAGCTGACGAAGCCAATGCAGGCCAAACACAATCTGTCGAGTCGGCTTCAGGCGACGGATCCGGGTCGGATGCGGATGAAGCCGAAAGCGAGGCAGAAAGCGGCAAATCCGCCGACGAACAAGGCAATGATGCAGAGTTGAGGCAACAGATAGTCGAATATGCCAAGACGCTGATCGGGATCAAATATGTATACGGTGGAGAATCGAAAAAGGGTTTTGACTGTTCAGGTTTTGTGAAATACGTATACAATCATTTCGGGATCAGCATCACAAGAGTGTCCGCTGATCAGAGCAAAGGCGGCAAGGCTGTTAAGAAAGCGGATCTGCAGCCTGGAGATCTCGTGTTCTTCGATACTGTTGAAGACGGCAAGCTGAATGATATCAGCCACGTTGGGATATACATCGGCGACGGGAAATTCATACATGCCTCCACTTACCTCAAGAAAGCGATAACCATCGAGAGCATGAGCAGTTCATACTACAGCAAGAGATATATGAAGGCCAGAGACTATATTTCCAAGTAAGCGGGAAATTGATCAGCAGCAAATGGTTGTCAGGACTGAGGATTGATAGAGAAATATACCTGATTTTGATTGTTTTTCAAAGTCAGGTTTTTTATTTTTGCTTTAGCATAATCACTAAAAGCACGGTCCAGTTCCATATGACATGCCTTATATATTGGAAATAATTAACAAAATTTTATCCATACATTATAATTTAAATACTAAAAAGGCAATTAATGTAAAAGAGAGTCGTTATGGGTATAATTTTCAAGCGGCCTGTCGTATCATTCTGCATATTGCTGATCACAGGACTCATCACTGCATTTGTGTCGAGATCTCTTGTTGTCGTCATATGCTTTTTGGTTCTGTTATCAGTAATCTTTTTCACCTCAGGCATAATGAATAAAAGAAGTATCGTGGTCCCTATTGTGATGCTGGTGTTTTACCTTTTGGGCTCGGTTGAGTTTCTAGCTGCGGAGGCAGTCAGAAAAGCAAGCTTTGCGGGATATGACGACGAATATGTTGTGGTAAACGGGTTTATCGCGTCGGCACCGGAGATAAAAGGTGAAAAGGTTTCATTCATTGTCCAGGCCAGGAGCATCAAAAAGGCAGGAGAAAGTGAAGCAGTCAGTACGCGCGGGAAGCTTCTGGTCAGCACCCCCATTGATGACAGGCATGGGCTGCTGGACTATGGCAGGGAGATAATGTTTGAAGGCAGGCTTACTGAGCCTGGTGGTGCAAGGAACCCGGGCGGATTCGATTATGATCTTTATTTGGCACAGAAAGGAGCGGGAGCTTCTGTGTTTGTTTATCCGTATGATCTTGAACCTGGGGAAGGTGTAAAGGGAAATTTTTTGATCAAAGCCGGACTCTTTATACGCAGCCGGATCGTTTATGTAATCGAAAACAGCCTGCCAAGGCAGCAGGCCGGTCTTCTGAACGGGATGCTCATCGGTTATCGTGAGGGATTGTCGGATGAGGTTAGGGAAGCGTTCAGCGATGCCGGATTAATGCATATTATGGCAGTTTCAGGAGCCAATGTGGCTTTCCTCGTAATGCCGCTGTCGATACTGCTCAAGATTCTGAGAATACGAAAGAAAGCTGCAAATTTGCTGATAATCGCCTTCCTTAATCTGTTCGTCTGCGTTACGGGATTTGAACCATCAGTGCTGAGAGCGGTTTTCATGGCATGCGTATTGCTTGTATCTGCGTTGATATACAGCGAGCCGGACGTTTATTCTGCGATAGCAGTTTCATGTATCATTATGCTGATCATCAGCCCGTATATGATTTTCAACATCGGCTTTCAGCTGTCATACGGCGCAACTCTGGGCATCGTTATGCTTAATGGCAATATAAGCAGGCTGATTACGGCAATCCGCATCCCTAAAAAAGCGGCTGGTGTGATCGCTGCGACGATATCGGCACAGCTTGGAGTGTTCCCGATAACACTGATACACTTCAACAAGATATCGCTTATAGCATTGATCCCTAACATTTTGGCTGCACCTCTGCTGGAAATAACCACGATCCTCGGAGCGGTCATGGCGATCCTCGGACAGTTCAGCCTATGGCTTTCCACACTTATAGGATACCTTAATAATATATTTCTGAGTGCGCTGCTCTATATAACCAAGTGGTCATCCTCCGTTCCTTATGCGTCCGTCCGGACAGTTACGCCTTCTCTGGCAGTGGCGGTATTCTACTATCTGATCATCTGGTATTTCCTCTGGTATGCGCCGGTGAAGGGCATACGGATAAGACTGAAACACACGGCGGCTGCACTGGCTGTTGCTGCTGTCCTTGCTGCGGTGTGCTTCATAAGGCCTGGCATTCTTAATGTTACATTTCTGGATGTCGGGCAGGGCGACAGCATTTTTATCAGAACATACAGCGGTAAAACAGTCCTGATCGATGGAGGAGGCAGTTCAAACCCCGTGAGCATCTCAAGGACTGGTGAGCTGACTGTGGTGCCGTTCCTGCTTGACAGCGGCGTCGGCAGTCTTGATGCAGTTATAGCGACGCATCCCCATTCGGATCATATCCAGGGATTGATGGATGTGATTGGTATGATAAGGGTGAAACGTTTGATAATACCTTCCATTGAGGACTTGTCACATTTCGGTGAACTACTAGCTGCTGCAGAAGCAAGAGGAGTACCTGTGTCGATATGTTCACGCGGCGATATTATTATGCTTGACGACCGTACCTCAATGTATGTGCTGAACCCGGAAGCATCTTGCAGTGTGAATGAGGAAGAGCTGAACAATGTGTCGCTGGTGCTGAAACTGTTTTATGGAGAGATTTCGGTGCTGTTCACCGGCGATGCAGAAAAAGAGGTAGAGCAAAAACTGATAACAGATGAGGAGGGATCCCCCGATGAATTGATCAGGGCCGATGTGATCAAAATCGGCCATCATGGTTCGGACACATCCACCGGAGAGGTGTTTATCGAAGCGGTCGAGCCCGATGCCGCAGTAATAAGCTGTGGCAGAAACAACTTTGGACATCCATCGAAGACAGTGCTTCGTCTGCTTGAGCAAAAAGGCATTCAGATATTCCGTACGGATCAGTGCGGCGCCGTCGTGCTGGAAAGCAATGGGAAGAGGATAAAAATTAAAAGGACGATTAATGAGTGATGTATGTCATGATTGATTCAGCAGTGACGATGAATGTTGAAAAACTGCCCGGGGATTGTTAGAATCAGATATAGACGGGAGTGGATGAAATTTTATGGCGGCAAAAGATGCATATGCCGGAAATGAAAAAATTCTATGGAAATCTATAAAAAATAATGATATTGGCAGGCTGTATCTGTTCTTCGGACCGGAGGGCTACCTTATCAGGAACTATTGCGAGCAGATGGAGATGGCATTGCTGGCTGATGAATTCAAGATGCTCAACAAGGTCGTTCTCAGCGGAAAGGTCTCTCCTTCGCAGATAATAGACAATTGCCGGACTTCACCTGTTTTTTCCGACAGAAGGATGATCATCGTCAAGGATTCTGGTTTGCTCAAAGGAGGAAAAAAGGCTGAAGAATCGACACAGTTGCAGGAGATTCAGGAGAGGAAGGCCGGAAGAACAGCATCCGGCAAAAAAGGAGACGATGAGCTTGCGGCATTTCTACAGGAGCTGCCGGAGCATGTCTGCCTAATTTTTGTAGAAACCGAAATCGATAAACGAGCGAAGAGATATCTGGATATATTCGAGAAAAACGGCCTCATAGTGGAGTTTGATTATAAGAAACCGGATGATTTGGCTGCATGGACAATCAAAAGAATAAAGGAGCTGGGTCATGATGCTGCGCCGCTTACCGCAGCGATGATCGTTGATTACTGCGAACCCGGCATGGATGATGTGCTTAACGAGATAAAGAAGCTTTGTGCATTTGCCGGAGACCGTGTTTTGATTACTGAGGAGGATGTGGCAAAGGTTTGCACAAGGTCTGTCAAAAGCAGGGTTTTTGATCTTACTGATGCCATTGCGGCAAGAAAGAGCCGTACGGCGATTTCGATCCTTAATGATATGGAAGCACTCAGAGAACCGATGCCGAAAGTCATGTATATGATTGCCCGTCAGTTCAGGCAGCTCTTACAGACGAGGCTCCTGCTGCGGGATGGTGCGGGCAGCAGAGAAGTAGCCGCATTTTTCAAGGTACCTCCATTCATCGCCGACAAGCTTATACGTCAGGCAAAAAGTTTTGAAATGAAAAGCCTTGAAGCTGCGGCGGCTGCCGGCCTCGAACTGGACCTTGCGGTAAAGACCGGAAGGATCGGGGACAGAGCGGCTGTGGAACTGATGATCACCGGTATTTCAGGCAAAGCGTTCTCCGGTATGTTAAGTGAAAGACGGTCATGAACGCTGGATATGAGAGACGGAAATAAAGACGGACATAAAGACAGACATAAGGCAGACATAAAGGCAGACCTGAAAGATGGACATAAAGACAGCCCTGAAAGACGGACATAAAGGCAGGCATAAGACGGACATAAAGGGAGACCTGAAAGATGGACATGAAAGATAGACATGACAGACAGACATGACAGACATGACAGACATGACAGACAGGAAGATAGTCTGCCGCAGCAAAATAAAAAAGCCCGGCCTCCTGGAGTTGTCCATTTGATGCTCGCGCTTTTTTCTTTCAAAATATGGATATAATGATTTTTGTGACTGCTCTTTATTTGCTTTCAGCCTTTGCTGCGTTAAGCGCTTTTGCCAGCTTGGATTTTCTTCTCGCAGCGGTGTTTTTATGAAGCACGTTCTTTGATGCCGCCTTGTCTATGGTCTTTACTGTGGCACTAAATACTGCGGACGCTGAATCATCATTCGATGCTATTGCTTCCTTGCACTTCTTTATAGCAGTTTTAAGAGCAGACTTCCTCATTGTATTCTTAAGAGCCTTCTTCTATGAGACCTCTACTCTCTTAGCAGCGGATTTTATGTTTGGCAAACCTTTCACCTCCTGCGATCATAATTGTTTTTTAACATCAGTTATTCTACCACGAACATTTTTAAAAAGCAAGGCAATTAAAAATGTAATTACACATTTTGCTTATTTTTTGCCGGTTTTTGCGAAAACTATTTGATATCATCACTTAACCACGGAGGAGATAACTGTAATATGGCTGAACTGAGAAGCATAAGGACGGATCTTACACTGGAAGCGCATGAACTGCTGCGGGAAAAGGCCCTGAGGGAGCAGGAAACACAAAAGGACATCCCGGGAGTTGAAGTGGAGAACTCGGGGGACGAACGGATAAAAATAACAAGGGTCAGGGTTACATCACATACCGGGGAGACTGCCATTGGCAAACCGATGGGCAATTATATCACTTTGGAGATACCTGGTTTGAGGGAGAATGACCAGCAACTTTATGAAGATACATGCAGGGCGCTGGCAAAAGAACTTTCTGGCATCCTTACTCTGGGAGAAAAGACGCTTACACTCGTCGTGGGGCTTGGCAACTGGAATGTAACACCCGATGCTCTCGGCCCCAAAGTTGTATCAAGTATGATGGTGACCCGTCATTTGCTGGAATATCTCCCCGATCAGGTGGACGACGGCGTCAGGCCGGTTTGCGCTGTTGCGCCAGGCGTTCTGGGGATCACAGGGATAGAAACGGGAGAAATAATTAAGGGGATAGTTGACAGGATACACCCTGACTACATTATAGCTATCGATGCACTGGCATCAAGGAAAATGGAGAGGGTAAACACGACTATACAGATCGCCGATACGGGTATTGCACCCGGTTCGGGAGTGGGCAGCAAGAGGATGGAGCTGTCGCGGGACACGCTCGGTGTGCCTGTAATTGCAATTGGTGTTCCGTCAGTTGTCGTTGCGGCGACCATGGCAAACGACACCATAGATCTCGTGCTTGACAGTATGATCGACCAGGCCCCTCAGGGATCTGATTTTTATAATATGATGAAAGGTATCGACAGAGACGAAAAATATCAGATGATACGGGAGGTGCTTGAGCCTTATGTCGGCAATCTGATCGTTACGCCAAAGGAGATCGATGATGTGGTAAGGAGGATCTCGAAGGTGATAGCAAACGGGCTTAACATAGCGCTGCATCAGGGGATAACGCTCAATGATGTGGATCGGTATGTGAACTAACGGGGCAGGACTGAGCGGCAGGCTTGAGCCAGCCATACTAAGCCGGCAGTACTGAGCCAGTAGCTGCTGATTTGGACGTACTGAGCCGGCAGTGCTGAGTCGGTAGGACTGAACCAGCTATACTTTGGCGACAGTCACTGAGGTGACGGTCACTAAGCCGGCAGTCACTGAGCCGGCCGTACTGAGCCGACAGGACTGAACCAGTTGCACTGAGCCGACTGCAGTATGAGCAACATTTTAACTCTGACTAGACTGCAAGCATGAGCAACTCTTTTGGGAAATTATTATGGAAATTGTACCGATTTTCAACTTTTGGGCAAATATTATAGAAAAAATTCATTTTGCGTTTACATAAGTTGGAGATCTACCTACTTATCATAGGCTAATATGATATTGATATCAATTTTCGTGCCCAAAAGTTGAAAAACGGTACAGAATAAACTAAGAAATGTTAAGAATGTCCCAAAAGTTGAAAAACTGTACACATCATACACAAATATCAATATTTATCCTCTAAGTGGAAGAAACATAAAGGAAGCCCGTCTGGAAAACCTTTATTTTATGGCACAAAAGAAGTATAATTAATTAGCAGCGCACTTAATACGGATTTAATAAGCAACGTATTCAATGCAAACTGGATGGGGGTTGGAATGAAGCAAAAAGGAAGATATGTGATCATCCTGATATTGGTCATAGCTCTTTGGAATACAATCGTTATTAAACCGTTGAAAATTTTTGCCGTTTTTCTGCATGAGCTGGGGCACTCTCTAATGGCAGTGGTTTTCGGCAACGGGATATCGGGCTTCAGGATCAACCTTGATGAGAGCGGTTATGCGCTGACGCTTCCCAAAAGCGGGATATCCGCTTTTTTGATCGCAAACGGCGGTTATCTTGGAAGTGTGCTTTTTGCACTGCTCATACTGAATCTGAAAAAAACATTTGTAAAAAAATATATTCTGGGAGCGTCGGCGATAATGCTGCTTGGCATATCTATCGCATACGGCAGATCCATTTTTACGATCATATACGCTTCCATATTTGCAGGGTTGATACTGATCCTTTATATGCTGAAAAATGAGAAGCTGAATGACTGGGTCATAGATATAATCGGGGTATCAAGCGCTGCATATGCAGTCTATGATACTTTTGTGGATACGATTCTGCTGGAGATCAACCTCAAGCTTGGTCTTATCAGAGGCTGGGGGGCTGAGCGGCCGCTTACAGATGCCGTACAGATCGAGAGGATGACTCATGTGCCTGCAGTGGTGTGGGGCATCATCTGGATGATCATTGCATGTGTGGCTGTATATTCGACGATGCTGGGCAGAAAGAAGAGAACGTCGTCTGCGAAAGGAAAGCGGTATACGGCGTGACTGTATACCTGTTGATAATAAATGTTCCGGAGGTTACTTATGGATAAGATCCAGTTGATGAAAGACAGGATCGAATTGCTGAATAAAGCGGCAAAGGCATATTACCAGGAAAACCGCGAAATCATATCCAATTATGAGTATGACAAACTGTATGACGAACTGGTCGAGCTTGAGAAGGAAACCGGTACGATACTGTCGAACAGCCCGACGATCAGAGTCGGATATGAACTGCTGACAAGTCTTCCCAAGGAGCGGCATGAGAAGCCGATGCTTTCTCTTGACAAGACGAAGGACATCGAAGCGCTGAAAGAATGGCTTGGGAGCCAGGCAGGACTGTTATCCTGGAAGCTGGACGGACTGACGATCGTTCTTACATACAGCGGCGGAAAGCTTGTGAAGGCAGTCACCAGAGGGAACGGCGAGGTGGGTGAGGTCGTTACCAATAACGTGCAGGTTTTCATGAATATCCCTCTCGGAATACCGTTCAGGGGAGACCTGGTGCTTAGAGGAGAAGCTGTCATAAGTTATTCTGATTTTGAAAAAATCAACGAAAAAATTCCGGATACGGAAGTTAAATATAAGAACCCGAGGAACCTTTGCAGCGGGTCGGTCAGACAGCTGAACAACAAGGTGACCGCCGAAAGGAACGTCAGCTTTTATGCGTTTTCGCTGGTGAAGGCTGAAGGGGTTGATTTTGCCAACTCAAAGGCAATGCAGATGGAGTGGCTGAGATCACAAGGCTTTGATGTGGTGGAATACCGGAAGGTCGACTCCGGAAGCCTGGAGGAGGCAGTCAAATGGTTCAGCGGACGCATAGAAGGAAATGATATTCCTTCAGATGGTCTTGTGCTGAGCTTTGACGATATCAGATACGGCGAATCGCTTGGAACTACCGCGAAGTTCCCGAGGGATTCTATCGCATTCAAATGGCGTGACGAGATAAAAGAAACGACATTGAAGGAAATAGAGTGGAGTGCATCGAGGACAGGCCTTATAAATCCTGTTGCTATCTTTGATCCGATTGAACTGGAGGGTACAACGGTGAGCCGCGCAAGCCTCCATAATATCAGCATCATGGAGGAGCTTCAGATAGGCATTGGCGATACCGTGTGCGTGTACAAGGCGAACATGATCATACCTCAGATATCAGAGAACCTCACAAGAAGCGGAAATGTGATCATACCGGACCAGTGCCCGGTATGCGGCGGTGCGGCTGAAGTAAAGCAGAACAACGATGTGAAATACCTTTACTGTACCAACAGCGAATGTACTGCAAAGCAGATCAAGCGCTTCAGTCTGTTTGTAAGCAGAGATGCTATGAATATCGAAGGTCTCTCCGAAGCAACGATAGAGAAGTTCATAGCTGCCGGCCTGATCAAGGAACTTGCCGACATCTACCATCTTGAACAGCACAAAGAAACAATCATCGGGATGGAGGGATTCGGTGAAAAATCCTACAACAACCTGATCGACGCTGTGAACAGGTCAAGAAGATCATCGGCGGCAAGACTGCTTTACAGCCTTGGGATCCCGAATATCGGCCTTTCCAATGCAAAGCTTATAAGCCGCAGATTCAAGCATGACTGGAACCTGATACAGAATGCATCCTTTGAACAGCTTATCGGGATCACAGGCATCGGTGATGTCATGGCGGATGCCTTCGTACAGTTTTTCAGCGATGATGCAAACAGGAGGACCGTGGAGCATATCCTGAAGGAAATTGAACTGGAGGAAGCGGATACGGCCGGAAATGAGCAGATATTTGAAAATATCGTCTTTGTGATCACAGGCTCACTGGAGCATTTCCAGAACAGGGAGGAGCTTGTTGCGCTCATTGAGGAAAAAGGCGGGAAGGTTTCAGGTTCAGTGTCATCAAAAACGAATTATCTGATAAACAACGATAATACGTCAAACTCGACGAAAAATAAGAAAGCAAAGGAGCTTGGCATAAGCATAATCAAAGAGGAACAGCTTCTGGACTGGATAAACAATGGAGTCAGGCCATAACGGATCGTGATTATATAAGTTTGAGCTGACTAGAAGCGATTATTTTCGAAAGAGTCAAT
>CAZQUQ010000038.1:3072-19296 GCA_964596445.1 uncultured Oscillospiraceae bacterium | reverse complement strand
AAGCACCTTGCCGGTTCCTTCGCAATAGGGGCAGTCCACATGCAGAATGGTCGACAGCTCCTGTCTGACCTTCTTCCTTGTCATCTCGATCAGACCCAGACCGGTCATCCCGACGACGGTAGTCTTGGTCCTGTCCTTCCGCAGAGCCTGCCTGAGCCTGTCAAGCACCATCTGCTGATGCTCCTGCTCATGCATGTCAATAAAATCAATGATTATTATGCCTCCGATATCTCTGAGCCGTATCTGCTTCGCTATCTCTCCGGCCGCCTCCATGTTGGTTTTGAGCACGGTGTCCTCGAGATTGCTTCCGCCTACATATTTGCCGGTGTTCACATCGATAACGGTGAGGGCTTCGGTCCTGTCGATAACAAGATAACCGCCGCATTTCAGCCATACTTTCCTGGACAGCGCTCTGGCAAGCTTCGATTCAAGCTGATAAAACTCGAACAGGTCGTAATCCCGTCCGAAATACTCCACCTTGTGCTTCAGTCCCGGCGACAGTATGCCTGTCAGTTCCAATACTTTCTCGTAATGGTTCTTGTCATTTATTATAAATTTATCAATATCCTTCGTGAACATATCCCGCACGATCCTGTACACAAGGCTGAGGTCCTTATGGATGCAGCGCGGCACGGGCCCTCTCTTTTCTTTTTCCTCGATGCTGCTCCACAGCTTCAGCAAAAAGTCCAGATCGTCCTTGAAATCCGCTTCCTCCATCCCCTCTGACGCGGTTCTGACGATCAGCCCCATTCCATCGGGCTTTAGCTTCTCGGCTATCATTTTGAGCTTCGTCCGTTCAGCCTCATTCTCTATCCTTCGGGATACCCCGGTATAATCCGCATCAGGCAGCAGCACCAGGTGCCTTCCAGGCAGTGTGATGTTCGTGGTGACTCTTGGCCCCTTTGAACCGATAGGCTCCTTCATTACCTGTACCGTCAGCTCCTGTCCTACGCTGACAAGATCGCTTATGTTACAGTCCCTGAAATCCTGACCGGCATCATCGTCATCATCACAATAGTCCTTTTTCGCTATTATATCGCCTGCATAAAGGAATGCATTCTTGTCATAGCCGATATCCACAAAGGCTGCCTGCATCCCGGGGAGCACGCTGCTCACCTTGCCTCTGTATATATTGCCTACCATTCTCTCTATACCGGGCTTTTCTATATATATTTCAGCCAGGTCGTCATCTTCGACCAGCGCGACCCTGTTTTCACCAACACCGATGTCTACGATCAATTGCTTACTCAAACAAACACCTCTCTCTATGTCAGGAAAGGGAAGCTATGTCCATTGGATCAGCGATCCCCTTGCCGGTATCTGCATAAACCGCCTTGCGATGCATCCTGACAGCCGCAGCCGGGATGCCCCATTGCTCTGCCAGTGCTTTAACAAGAAGCCCTGGGCTCAAATTGGCCTCACTGCCAGCCTTTAGCTCTGCTCTCAGCATAAAAGCCGCACCGAAGCGTTCGTAACCCGAAGGCACCGTCTTTAGCTCCTCTATCACCGCATCAATTATCATTGGCCTGATTTCCGTATTTTTGACCGTTGTCTGTCCGTGTCTGTCCCTTGACTCCTTGCCGACTATAATACTGTCGCGCTTGAGCAAGGCTTCCAGGCAATCGGCTGCTTTGCCATATTCAAGTTTTTCATCGGTGTATACTTCCAGTATATAGACTGCCCTGCGGACGGATGCCATTATGTTCTTTTTCGAATTATTGACGGCAGCTGCAGTCACAGTGATCCCATCCGGCAGTGATCCATTGAGTCTTTGCATGAACTCTTCCGGCTTTATATCCTCGTCAAGCTCAAAATCTGCGTGCTCACATTCGCTGGTCATACCTACGGCCAACGGCAGCCCGAACACCATATGAGGGTGCGGATTGAACCCCTTGGAATAGGATATCGGAAGGCCTGAACGTCGGATCGCCCTTTCAAATACCTTCATCAGATCAAGGTGGGAGATGAATTTCACTGCCTCGCCCCGCATAAACTTTATTCGAATACTACTCAGCGCCATCCCCTCCATCATCTGTATCCGCACATGTACTCCTGCTATCCGTATATATGTTGTTATAATCCGTGCATATGCCTTGATTATCAGTGTTTGTATTTCTATGGTCCGTGCATATGCCCTGGTTATCCGTTCCCATATTTTTATGATCCACGCAAATGCCCTGTCCGAAAACCGCAGCGCCGCATCCCACGCAGGAGGTCATGCAGTTCGGCGTCACCTCACCCTTCTCGGCTCTCATCTTTTCACGAAGCAGGTGTTTCCTTGCAACACCAATATCAATGTGATCCCACGGAAACACTTCGTCGCTGCTTCTTTTCCTGTTCGCATAAAATGCAGGGTCAAGTCCGCAGTCGTCAAAAGCCTTCATCCACGCATCGAACCTGAAATGCTCGCCCCAGCTGTCGAACCGGCATCCCAGCTCCCATGCACGTTCAAGGACTTTGCCCACGCGTCTGTCGCCCCTTGCGAAAACCGCCTCCAGCAGGCTGAGTTCGGGATCGTGCCAATTATACTTAAGGTGTTTATCTCTTATTTTATCCTTCAAGAATCTCTGCTTCTCCCTGAGTGTCTCAATACTGTCCTGAGCCTCCCACTGGAACGGTGTGAACGGCTTCGGCACAAAAGAGGATGTACTGATCGTGACCTCCAGGCCTCTGCCCCTCTTCTCCTTCGGAACCTTGAAGTATTCGTCGACGACCATCTTTCCAAGCCTTGCTATCCCTTCGACATCGTCGGGGGTCTCATAAGGGAGTCCAATCATGAAATACAGCTTGACGCCGTTCCACCCGCCTCTGAAGGCCATTGCCACAGAGTTGAGCAGATCCTCCTCGGTGACTCCCTTGTTGATTATGTCTCTCAGTCGCTGTGTACCTGCCTCCGGAGCAAACGTCAGCCCGCTTTTCCTTACCTTCTGCACCTTCTCCATCAGGTCGAGGGAAAATGAATCTATACGAAGGGATGGCAGCGCAAGATTGACCTTCCTTGGCTCCATTTCTTTTATTAGCTCCGCTGTTAGTTCCGGAAGACCTGAATAATCACTTGTGCTCAGAGACGTCAGCGATATCTCCTCATAGCCGGTGCTTTCCTGCAGCTTCTTTGCTAGCTCAGTCAGCCTTTCGGGAGTCCTCTCCCTCACAGGTCTGTAGATGTAGCCTGCCTGGCAGAATCTGCAGCCTCTTGTGCAGCCGCGGAACAGCTCCAGCATGACTCTGTCATGCACGATGCTTATATATGGGACTATTGCCTTCTCGGGAAAATAGACATTATTCAGGTCCTTTATGATCCTTTTCCTGATCTTTTTGGGATATAAATCCCTCACAGGCGTCATGGACCTCAATGTCCCGTCGCTGTTATATTCAGGTTCATAAAAGCCCGGTACATATACACCTTCTATGCTTGCGATCCTGCCGAGAAAATCCTCTCTCGAAGCTCCGTCCTTTTTCCACTGCCTGAATACATCCATCACTTCGTTTATGATCTCTTCACCTTCGCCAAGCATGAAGAAATCAATAAAATCCGCCAAAGGCTCGGGATTGTAAGCACAAGGGCCTCCGGCACAAACAAACGGCATGCCGTCGCGCCTGTCCGCACTCCGCAGCGGGATACCCGCAAGGTCGAGCATGTTGAGGATATTGGTATAGCTCATTTCATACTGGAGAGTAAAGCCAACTATATCGAACTCTCCGACCGGGCTGCGTGACTCAAGCGAAAAAAGGGGGATCCTGTTCTCCCGCATTTTTGCTTCCATATCCGTCCATGGGGCGAAGACCCTTTCACAGTATGTATCGCCCCGTTCGTTAAGCAGGCCGTAAAGTATCTTCATGCCCAGATGTGACATCCCTACCTCGTACACATCGGGGAAGCAGAATGCGAAGCGGATATCCGCCTTCGAAGGATCCTTTGATACGGTGTTCAATTCACCGCCTGTATATCTGGCAGGCTTTTCGACGCTCTGCAGTATATCGTCTCTTATAATTACCGGCACAAATACCTCCATAAAATTCTCTCACAATAATATACCCAAATATACACTGTTTAGCAACGTTCTGATCACTGTTCGGCAATACTCAATACATTGGCCGGCAGCACTCGGGAGCAAAATACTTTCCGCATATTGCTGCTGTACCATGCGGTCAATGTGGTTTACAGCGTCATGCTATGTAGCCTCCTGATGTTCACCCATTACAGTGTACAGCTTCCTGCTGCGTAATTCCACTGCCATGCAGTCGCCGAATCGGCTCACACAGCCTTGTACCCCGGGCCATACAGCGCAGCAAGACGTATTGCCTCTTCCATGCTGACAGCTCCCGCAATACCTTTGCCTGCTATGTCGAATGCTGTGCCATGGTCGACTGATGTGCGCAGATATGGCATTCCGATCGTAAGAGAGATCGTCCTCTCAAAATCGAGTGTTTTTGTGGCGATATGCCCCTGGTCATGATAAAGAGATAAAACAGCACCGTACTTGCCGTGCAGCGCCTGATGGAATACGGAATCGGCAGAGACCGGCCCTGCGACCCTGATGCCCTTTGCTGCTGCTTCCTGTATGGCAGGCTCAATTTCCCTGCCCTCCTCATCGCCAAAGAGGCCATGTTCCCCGTTATGCGGATTCAGACCTGCCACTGCCAGCGTCGATGACGGCAGGCCAAGCATTTCAAGCGCTTTACAGCACCTTTCTATATAATCGGTCAGACGATCTTTTGTCACCATATCGCAGGCTTTTCTGAGAGATACATGCCTTGACAGGAAAAATACCCTGAGCGTCCTGACCTGGAACATGGTCAGCGGATCATTAGTGCCGGTAAGTTCGGCCAAAATTTCCGTATGGCCTGTCTGCTTTACTCCTGCAGCCTTTATAGCTTCCTTGTTTATAGGAGTAGTAGCGATGGCCGTCAGCTTTCCCTCCATTGCCAGCTCCGACGAGCGTTCTATATACTCATAGGCGGCACGCCCGGCTTCTGCCTGCACACAGCCCATCTTAAGGCTACTTACATCTATGTTTGCCAGATCGATCAGATCGACTGTACCATGCCTGTATGACCCTTCCTCAGGGCTGCTGACAACATTGAAGCTGCAGCCTGTCCCCACGATTTTTTCCATTTCCTTCAGTACATCCAGACTGCCGATCACTATCGGTCTGCATTTATCGTACAAGTTCTCTGTCTGCAGTGCTTTAAGCACTATCTCAGGCCCGATCCCGGCGGGATCTCCCATCGGGATGCCTATCACCGGTTTATTATTGTTTACTGTGTTCATGGTAACCTCCCTGCACACGGTTGAGCTTTACTTATTACATTATGACAAGCAATATTGCTGAGTTACTTTATGCTGAAGCTAATACTGTAAAAAATCTAGTTATATTACAGTCAAGCAATTGCTATATGGCAACAGAACTATTATATAGCAACAAAGCGATTTATAACAGTACATTTCATCTATATAGCTTGTCTGATCATCTATATAGCATGTCTGTGCATGAAAGCTCAAGCTTAGCTGGCTGTTTTGATGCGCATCGGTGTTATGATGCGGTATCTATGATATTTTGGCTGGAGAACTTCTGCAGCTTGCTTTTCCTGATCCATCTGAACAGATACAGAAGTGAACCAATAATCCTGCATGTGCCTGCGATTCCCATCGTAAGGTATATATTGGTGTGGTTGTATATCCATAGTCCTATGAAGGGAGCAATGAACCCTGTAAAGCTGGTGAGCGTGTTGAAGACTGAAATATATACCGTCTTTTTGCTCTGAGGAAGCGTTTCGAGCAGGCAAAGGAACAATGCGATATTGAATGCTGCCTGAAACACACCTGAAAAAATGTTTACACCCAGGATCGCAGCAAAGCCTACCTTTGCGGTATATACAAAAGGTGTGACAGCGAGGCCTGCAGCGCCTAATACGACTACAAGGCTGCTTCCCTTTTTGTCGATCAGCTTGTTCCAAAGCGAAAATGACAAAAACTGTGTCAACCCCGCCGCGACATTCAGCAAGCTTAACTGCATTTCGCCAAGGTAGGCATAATCCGTATAGTAGATGAAGAACAGCGGCCACGCCATTTGCCAGGACAGATGGAACACAAAGCTGCAAAGACAGAACACGAGGAACGGCTTGTTCCGAAGCATGTCTGAAAAGTCTTCTTTCCTGAACATTTTTTCTTTAGGCTTCCCTTTATTAGCGGCCACGGCACCGGATCCTTTTGTTTTATCGGAAGCATCGTCCGTTTCAGCCGTATCAGCATCATCTTTCTTAAGTACAGCACCTGTTTCATTAAGCCTCGCCGCTTCCGCTTCCATTTGCATTTCCTGTTTTCCTTTGACCCTTGAAAACAGAAAGATCTGCAGCAGTGTCAGCAAAAAGCAGATGCCATAAAAAATCTGATAAAGAAAAAGCCTTTCTTCATCGGTTGTTGGAATATTTGAGAGCAGAAGTCCTGTCACAAGGACGGTGATCAGCCCGAAAAACGCGCTGTACTTGCTTCTGACAGTGTATATCCTGCTGGCGTATGAACCTTCGAAATTGTCGGCAAAGTATGACTGCCATGTGGCCAGGTATAGTGATCCCGGGCAGTTCATCAACCCTATGAGAATAACAAAAGCAAACACTTTCCATTCATGGGGTATAGTCGGAACGAAAGCAATGGAAGCATAAAAAATACTTATTGCCGCAAGCATCCGCAGAACTGTTTTCTTTTTCCTGTTCAGCCTCTCTATCAGCAAGCTGCCGGGCAACAGCGCGAATATAGCCACGAGCGGAGGGATAGCATTGATCATTGCTGTATGTATGGCTCCGCCGCCCATCCTCTTTGCAAACATCTGGGTAAACGGATTGTACAGATTCAACACCATTGTGTAAACAATGCCCTCCATGATGAGGAACATTGCCGAAGTATCCTTGTTCTTAAAAAGTCTCATACGGTTCATCCTGCTGCTGTATTTATTTGGCTAAAGCTCTAGAGACACAACGATGTTGCAGATATAATGTCTCTGTATGGACACTATAATTTTATCATATTTTTGTGTCACACGGCGAGAAAAGTCGAAATAAGAAGCTATATAAGAAGCTATATAGCCAGAAACATAAAGCAATGCAGCTATATGTGATCTGCTTTTCATGTATATAACACATTAATTTCATATGCAGCAGTATTTCTTCGTGCGTTCAAGCATTTCCATGAACAGTTCCCAGCCTGACTGAGGATCAAGAACCATCTGAGGATCGTTCATAAAGACTTCGAAGGCCAGGCGTCTGTCCTTCTTCAAGCTGGCTTCAAGTATACCCTCCATATTGATCACATGCCGCATGACAAGGTGCTGCACATCATTGGGCAGTGCGCCTGCAAAAACTGGAACGACGCTGTCCATGGAAAACATTGCATTGGTCTCCACCGCCGAACCCATCGGCAGGTTGCTTATCTGCCCCCTGTTGGGAAGATTCACGTTGCTGACGATATCACCAAGCCCAAGGAGAGCTTTTATGAGCAGGATCCCCTCTTCACCCGAGCTCTCCGGCTTAAGCTCTTCTTCACAGGATACGAGCCGCTCACTTCTTGCTAGCTTTTGCCGCAGGTCCTCTTTCCGCCACGAAACGGAAGTCAGGCTGAACTGCCATTTCCTAACCGTCTCCGGATCCTTCAGATACCAGCTTCCCGGCATGAACTCGGCCAGATGCCTGTCTCCTGCCGCAGCTATCAGGCCATACCGCCTGAACAGGTCCATCTTGACTCTTTCACCTGATGAGAAATGATCGTTCATCCAGTTCTTCTCCGCTTTCTCATCAACATATCCTGTCTCATGATAGCGGTCAACGAACTCTTTATAGACCGGGAAAAGATCGATGTTCCTGTATGATGCTCTGTCTATCCATGTGAAATGATTGATCCCGAGTACATTCGTTTTTATATCCTGACGCTTGACCCCCTCAATCCCGAGTATCTCCTTCAGAGCGGCGGCCAAAAGGTGCTGCGTGCCGAAAACCTCATGGCAGCAGCCGAATGCCTTTATTTCCGGAAATATCTCATACAGGGTCCTGACGCACACATGCATAGGGTTCGTGTAATTGATGACCCACGCATCCGGCGCATAGTTCCTGATCGCTTCAGCAATTTCAACAAACATCGGGATCGTCCTCAATGAACGGATGATTCCGCCAGGCCCGACCGTATCGCCTACCGACTGGTAAATCCCGTATTTCTCAGGAGCATGGACATCTGATTCCATCTCGTCAAAGGTTCCAGGCAATATTGATATGAGTACGAAGTCAGCTCCGGTCAATGCTTCCTTAAGCGTACCCACCGCTTTATACAGCCATTTGCCTGGTGCATCGTCCCTTGAGGAGATCCTGTTTCCGATTTTCTCATTTGCTTCGGCAGCCTTGAAATCAATATCATATAGCCTTACAGTACCAGATATTTCTCCATCCAGAGCCAGGTCCTTCATCAGGGTCCATGCCCATCCTCTCGAGCCTCCTCCGATATATGTGATGGTAAGGTTGTTCTTGTCAGTGTTCATTAAATCATCTGCTCCTTTTCTATATAGCTTCATAGCACTATGGTACTGCTATTTTTCAAACCACAATGCTTCATTGCGAATTGGTCCATGATCGTGCGGGTTAAACAGAATAAAATACACATGTAGCCATATTATACCATACATTGTTTTGTATACAAAGCATGTACTCAGGCGATCAGTTGATATTAAACTGCAAAAATTACATATGAAAAAATCACAGATATGCAGAAAGCAATAATAAGTGAAAAGGGCAGTCATATGACTGCCCAAAAGCTGGTCGGAGTGACTGGACTTGAACCAGCGGCCTCTTGGTCCCGAACCAAGCGCGCTACCAGCTGCGCTACACCCCGTTGTGCCTTTTGAAATGGCGCTTTATTATTCTAGCACCAAAATCGGCTTTATGCAATGGTAATTTTGCAAAGTTTATATCCATGACCTCAACCGCAGTTGTAGAAGCATAATAGCTTGACATAACGTGAAAAAAAGCATATATTATAGATTAAAATATAAGATAATAGCTAATGATAGAGGCGCGAAAAGAATCAGTACCTTGCTGCATTGGGCAGTGCACCCGCAGCATCGGAAAGGGCTTTTCGCCGAAGGGTCGTATCCTTGCCTGAGGATGCGGTTGCCTGGGTCGGCGGATAATATCCGTCGAACTGCCGCGAACGCGGAGCGCTGTCATTGCCACGATTGAATTTTCGTAGCCATGGACGCTTTGCCGTACATGGCTATTGTTTTATCCACAGATAATCTAGAATAAACAGGAGGAAATGAAGATGATGAAGAAATTTTTGGCCGTTGTACTTGTATGTGCGATAGCGCTGTCTCTGGCAGCTTGCGGCAGCAAATCCAATGTCGGAGCAAATTCCGTGCTGAAAACCGGCGTACTGCGTGTCGGTATGGAATGTGCATATGCACCGTATAACTGGACTCAGTCTGATGATTCCAACGGAGCTGTGCCGATCTACAACAGCAGCGATTATGCTTATGGTTATGATGTAATGATGGCAAAGAAAATATGTGAAGCAAATAATTGGACGCTTGAAGTCCAT
Organism: uncultured Oscillospiraceae bacterium; assembly: GCA_964596445.1. Classification (GTDB taxonomy): domain Bacteria; phylum Bacillota; class Clostridia; order Acetivibrionales; family DTU013; genus DTU013. The sequence continues at coordinate 9,719 of CAZQUQ010000038.1, read as the reverse complement.
AAGCTGGACTGGGATTCCATTCCGCTGGCTGTGCAATCCGGTGAGATCGACGCTGGAATCTGCGGTCAGTCCATTACCGCAGAACGTATGGAATCAGTCGATTTCACCACACCTTATTACTATGCATCTATAGTGACGCTTGTTAAAGCAGACGGAAAATATGCCAACGCAGCTGGTATTTCCGATTTGGAAGGAGCAAAATGCACTTCACAAATAAATACGGTTTGGTATGATGTATGTCTGCCGCAGATCAAAAGCGCAAACATACTGCCTGCTCAGGAAACCGCACCGGCAATGCTGGTTGCACTTGAGTCCGGCGTAGTCGATCTGGTTTGCACAGATTATCCGACCGCTCTGGCAGCTGTTGTCGCATACCCCGACCTGAAGCTTTTGGATTTCACCGATACTTCAGATAACTACAAGGTATCCGAAGAAGAGATCAATATCGGCATAAGCTGCATGAAGGGCAATACCGAGCTGGTCAATGCAATCAACAAAGTATTGAATACAATGACAAAAGAAGATTATGAGGCAATGATGGAAGAAGCCATCAAAGTACAGCCTTTGTCGGAATAAGTGATATTCTGTAAATGAGAGCGGATATATGCTCCGCTCTCATTTTATTTAGTATACACAGGCTATAAATTTCTGATTGCAGAAAAATTTTCTTACTTCAAATAACTATGCTTCAGAAAGGGGTTCTTTCAATATGACAAGCAGTCTGCCAACCGATTTTCTGGGACGAATTTTTTTCCTGATTACAAATTACAGCAGCTCATTTCTGCGCGGAGCAGGCACTACGGTCGCAATTGCAATTGTCGGCACAGCGGTTGGCTGCCTGATTGGCTTTGTCGTCGGTATAATACAGACCATTCCGGTCCATGCGAATGATTCAAAGGTAAAGAAAATTCTGCTGGGAATTGTAAACGCAATACTGAAGATCTATGTTGAAGTATTCCGCGGAACACCGATGATAGTCCAGGCAATGTTTATTTACTATGGTGCGCTGATGTACCTGCAAATCAGCATGGGCATGTGGTTTGCAGCTTTCTTTATCGTATCGATCAATACCGGCGCTTATATGGCTGAGACAGTACGCGGAGGAATCATTTCAGTTGATTTAGGGCAGACCGAGGGAGCAATGGCAATCGGTATGACGCATTTCCAGACAATGATGTATGTCGTTTTCCCACAGACCCTGCGCAATATAATCCCACAGATCGGCAACAATCTGATCATCAACATCAAAGACTCCTCTGTGCTGAGCGTCATTGGTACTGTCGAGCTGTTTTACGCTGCAAAACAAACGGCAGGGGCCTATTATTGGTACTTTGAAAGCATGACTGTCGCAATGGTCGTCTATCTTGTGATGACGCTGCTTACTTCCTTCCTGCTGCGCAAGTGGGAGAAAAAACTGGACGGCTCCGCCAACTTTGACCTGGCGACCACCGACACGCTGGCACATACCAGTGGAATGCTGCATGGGCCGACAAGAAGAAACAGGAGGATATAGGAAATGAGTGAAGAGATCATCAAGGTAAGCCATTTAGGAAAGACCTTCGGGACAAATGTTGTGCTGCGTGATATAGATTTTACAGTATCCAGGGGCGATGTGACCTCCATTATAGGTTCTTCCGGCTCCGGAAAATCGACTCTGCTTCGTTGTATCAACCTGTTGGAGACACCAACAAGCGGTGAGATACTTTTCCACGGAGTACCCATTAACGGCAAACATGTCAACGCTTCAGAATATCGTACCCATGTCGGCATGGTCTTTCAGTCCTTCAATCTGTTCAATAATCTGTCGGTTCTTGACAACTGTGTTATCGGCCAGACAAAGGTGCTGAAAAAGAAAAAGGAGGAGTCGATCGCTCATGCGGTCAAGTATTTGGAAAAGGTGGGAATGGCACCTTATATAAACGCAAAGCCGCATCAGCTGTCGGGCGGGCAGAAGCAGCGTGTTGCGATCGCACGCGCACTTGCAATGGATCCGGAGGTACTGCTGTTTGACGAACCGACATCAGCGCTCGACCCGGAAACAGTCGGAGAGGTGCTTACAGTAATGCGCGGCCTTGCACGTGAGGGAATGACAATGATAGTAGTAACGCATGAAATGGCATTCGCGCGTGATGTCAGCAATCATGTCGTCTTCATGTCGGAAGGCATAATTTGTGAGGAAGGGACTCCGAAAGAGATTTTCGAAAATCCCAAAAATGCAAGGACAAAGGAATTCCTCTCACGCTTTACGCAAAATTGAGGAATATATAAAGCCGTCATCCGGGCCCACATACCGTTTCAGCCAAGGATTATTAGCACCTGTGGAGTGCACCATTATACCGCGTGGCTGCTGCTTCTTGCCTGTTGTATAGCAAAGATTTTTTGTGAATATCAATGTTTGCAGATTCACCTTTATTTCCTCCATGTAATACACTTCACTTATCAATATATTCATTTTCATCATCCTTCGACACTTTCATGTTCGTCTTGCAGCAGAAAAAAGACATCAGGTGTTCTAAACCTGATGCCCATTTGATAGTAAGCAGAATGTTTACAGACAAGCCTCAGCAGCCGAGCACTTCTCTCAGGAACCTCCCTGTATAGGACCTCTCGCACCTTGCCACCTGCTCCGGCGTACCCTCTGCCACGACATAGCCGCCCTGGCTGCCGCCTTCAGGCCCCATATCGATGATGTAATCGGCTGATTTTATGACATCCAGATGATGTTCGATGACCAGAACGGAATGTCCGTTATCGACCAGCTTGTTCAGGCAGTCCAGCAGCTTTTGTATATCGGAGAGGTGCAGCCCTGTCGTAGGCTCGTCCAGTATGTACAGGTTATGGGCTCCCCGTTTGATCTTTGCCAGTTCGTAAGCCAGCTTTACTCTCTGTGCTTCACCCCCGGACAGCGTAGTCGAGCTCTGCCCAAGACGCATGTAGCCGAGTCCAAGCTCCTGCATTATACCCAGCTTGTGCTTCAGATATTTATCGTCCCTGAAGAAATCAAACGCTTCCTCCACCGTCATTTCCAGCACATCCGCTATACTTTTTCCCCGGTATTTGATTTCAAGGCCTTCATCAGAGAACCGTGTACCTTTACAAACAGGACAAATCGTTTCTATATCCGACATGAACTGCAGGTTCGTCACGATGATACCGTCTCCGGAGCAGTGCTCGCAGCGGGTGCCGTTTGCATGGGTCAGACTGAAGTCGATCTCCTTATAACCTTTTGCTATTGCTTCCGGCTGTGATGCAAAAAGCTTTCTGATCCTGTCGTAGATGCCTATATAGGTGGCTGGATTCGATTTGCTGTTCCTTCCGATGGGAGTCTGGTCAATGTTTATAACATTGTTGACCAGATCGGCTCCAAAGAGGAAATCATGCTCTCCTGCCACGATACGAGCGCCGGTTTTGTCGATCCTGAGCTGTTTATAGAGTATCTCATTGATCAGCGAGCTCTTGCCTGAACCGGAAACGCCGGTGATGCACACAAATACTCCAAGCGGTATGTCCAGATCCACATTCTTGAGATTGTTTTCTCTGGCTCCCTGTATCGAAATGAACGTATCACCGAGATTTCTCCTCTGCTTCGGGACAGGGATGCTGTCCCTTCCGGAAAGATACCGTCCCGTTACGGAATCAGGCACCCTGACAATATCCTCGATAGTACCTTCCGCAACGATGGTGCCTCCATGAACACCAGGGCCCGGTCCGATCTCTATGATATGGTCGGCACTGCGGATCGTGTCCAGATCATGTTCTACAACAATGACAGTGTTGCCTATGTCCCTGAGCTTTTTCATTGTATCAATGACTCTGCCGGAGTCCCTGGGATGCAGGCCTATGCTTGGCTCGTCCATTACATACAACATACCCATCAGTTCGCTGCTGATCTGGGTGGACATCTTGATGCGCTGCATCTCACCGCCTGAAATACTGTCGCTTCTCCTGCCAAGGTTGATGTAATGGAGCCCGATATCGATCAGAAGTTCAAGCCTGCTGCATATCTCACGTATAACTGATTCGCCGACATCCCTGATATCCTCATCGAAACTCAGCCCTTTAAGGAACGACAGCAGTTCGGGCAGCTGCATCCTGCTGAGTTCATCGATATTTTTGCCTCCGACTGTTACAGACAGTCTTTGTCTTTTAAGCCTGGCACCATGACACTCAGGACATATCTTCTCTATCATGCATTCAGTTATAAAGGTCGGCTCAAACGTTTCCGTAGTGGAGGTCCTTCTTATATATTGCTTGTACCAGTTCTCCAGTTCGTGTACGAATCCCCAGAACGGCCTGTCTCTGCCGACCATCCAGTTCCTTTTCTGAGAGAACGGAGGCTGGATCATCTTTACCGTTTCACCCTTCGTTCCATAAAAAAGCAACTCGTGGATATGCTCCGGGAGCTCATTGAACGGGGTGTCCAGGCTGAATCCGTATTGCTGCGACAAGCTGTACATCATGACCATATGGTAGCTGTCTTTGCCTGCAGGATTGAATACGGTATTCTTCAGCGCTCCCCTGTTTATGCTTTTCTCCGGCGCAACGACCAGGAACCGGGGTTCGACCACATAGGACATCCCGACTCCCATGCATGTGTGACATGCACTTGCCGGAGTGTTGAACGAAAAATGGAATGGCTGCATCTCACACAGTGCGAAGTGGTGCTCCGGACATGCAAATCCTTCATAAAACGATCCGTCCACACCGCCGATGACCTCGGCTTTTATCATGATATCCTCATCAAGGGCCAGCATCGCAGCCTCTATCGTCTTTGTCAGCTGTATATATGAATCGTTTTTCAGCGTGAAACGGTCGATGACAAGCTCTATACTGTAATTCCGCGATTCATCGAGTTCCCTTTTCTCGGCAAGCGAAAAGGGTTCACCGTCAACCAGCATATTTTTGAAGCCTTTTTCACGGTACCTGTCAAAAGTGTATTTATAGTCCTCACCAAATACTTTGTAGACCGGCGCTCTCAGCTCAACGACAGTTCCTGCCGGCAGTGAAGCTATCCTCTCCGCCATCTGAGCCGCCGACAGCTGCTTCAGCGGGTAGCCGCACTCGGGGCACTTTCCTGTGCCGGCTGTTGAGAACAGAAGCCGTAGATAATCATTTATATCCGTAACGGTTCCGACAGTGGAACGAGGGTTATTGTTTCCCTTCTTCTGCTCTATCGCAATAACCGGCGAGAGTCCGCGCACATAGTCGACCTTCGCTTTTTTCAGCTGACTTATGCGGCTCTTTGCAAAGTTGGATACCGAGTCCAGGAACCTTCTTTGTCCCTCCCCATAGATCACATCAAAAGCAAGGGACGATTTGCCCGAACCCGACACCCCTGTTATCACAGTCAGCTTATCGCGGGGTATCTCCACGGATATGTTTTTAAGGTTGTTCTGCTTTGCTCCCGATATTTCGATAGTAGTTCTTACAGGCATATAAATATCTCCTTTTTAATATCAGACATAAGTTTCATCTCAACGATCATGACACTTCATCACGATTACAGGCCCTGGAACGACCATAATCGCTGCGATTGCAATGTCATCGCCGCGATCAAAGACTTCACAGCATTCATACGGCATTGACACATTCAAGGTCAACTGCACGCTTACGGTATATAGAGGTAGCCGATCTCCTCCACAGCCATTCTGCTCTTGGGCGTGATCCTGATCGTCTGTGATACCTTTTCGATCACGCCTTTTTCCGCAAGGTAATCAAATGCCTCTATGATAAAGTGACCTTCAGTACGGAACTGTTTTGAAATCAGTGTCATAGTTTTGATCTGCTGGTCAGACATGAACTCGAGCACCGGTCTTTTGAATATCTCCATCTTCTCTTCCAGAAAGTCATCAACAAGCGTGATACATCTGTCTATTTCGTCTTCATTCATATGGCGGGACATTGCACCTTCATACAGCGGTCCGATAACTTCCGGATTGAACTTCATAGCTTTCTGTATCGAGTCCCGGCCTATGGTTTCCTGTCTGCTGCAAACCTCCATATTCGCTGCTATCTCGGCGCACTTGAGAAGATAGAACTGTGCATAGAGGGGATCCTTCCTTACGGTAAGCCATTTCTGGCATTTGTCACGGTTGCCGATCAGCTCGCAGGCCATATAGACCATGGCCAGCGCCATATCGTCCGCCCCAATGCGCTTTATGTCCTCGAAGTACTCATACAGGCTTTCGTCTGTCGTATATATGATCTTGCCCTTTGACATGTAGGACTGTTCCCAGGAGCCACCTACTTTACTTTCTATGAACCTCTTGAAACCGCTCCTTGGCGCCAGCTGCACGTTGATCGTAATTCCGTCCTCAACGATGCAATAGCTGTCGACCTTTAACATCTGATCACGTATGACCAGCGTCATGTCAATGTCGCTTTTTTCCCATATGACATCATAGGTAAAGCTGCCGCTTACAATGACCGCTATGACGTTCGGATCATCCCTGACCTTGTCCACAAAGCTGTCCACCGCTCTCGCATACCGATCCCTCATCTCAGCCTGATAGCTGTCTGTCTCAGTCTGATAGCTGTCCACATCAACCTGGTTACCCTCCGCACCGGCCTGATAATTGTCAATGTCAGCCTGGCAACCATCCGCTCCAGCATGATATTTGTCCACGCCAGCCTGATGGCCGTCCGCT
>CAZQUQ010000038.1:0-2972 GCA_964596445.1 uncultured Oscillospiraceae bacterium | reverse complement strand
TCCGCTCCAGCATGATATTTGTCCACGCCAGCCTGATGGCCGTCCGCTTCGGTCCGACAGATCTCCGCTGTTTTCTCAGTCAATGAAACCACTCCTCTCTTCCGACAAACACTTGTTCTTATTTCACGTCAGTGGTATGATTATACTACCCGATATTTTTATTAACAGGACAAAAATTGCTGTGTTGGCAAAATCATATTGAACAATAAAATTAATGAATGTAAGCTGTATCAGAACCCCCTGCAGACATAATAAAATCTTCGAAACGGATGAGGTATTTTGGACAATTACCTGCTGAAGATCATCAAGGACACAACTGAATACATCGAAAGCAATATCCTCAAGCCATTGAACCTGGATTGCATATCGGAAAATGTAAATGTCTCGAAGTTTCATCTTCTCAGGATGTGGAAGGGTGCGACCTCCACAGGCCTTATGGAATACGTGCGAAGAAGGCGTCTGGCTCTTTCGTTGTCGGATCTGCTGAATAAAAGGAGCAGCATGGAATTTATATCATGCAAATACTCCTTCGGATGTGAGCGCACATATAACAGGGCTTTTATGGATGAGTTCGGGACGACTCCGTCAAAATGGCGCAAAGCTCCCTGTCCGCTCAGGATACTGGATCGTTTCAATGCGGACTTTATGAATGTAGCCGGGGAAGGTCTTGTTTTTCACAGATCGACCGTAATACTTCCGCCCTTCTCAATAGCAGGGCCGGAGTATATCATCGATGAACAGGACAATATGCGGAACCAGACTGCAAACAAAGTGGGTGTGGAGTTCTTCTACAACCATCGTCAGAAGATAATAAATCCTGTGGATAAAGACGTTTATATAGGTTTCACACATGTGCCTGCCGGATCCAGAGGTTATACGATGTACCAGCCGTCGGTAAAAATAGATCAGAACAGCATCGTGCCCGCCGGTATGAAGACAAGACACATAAAGCCGCATAAATATGAAGTATTCACATATATGGGACCACACAGGCCGGAAGACATATCATCCAGCACACTGGCAGGCTTATGGCGGTACATACACGGAAAATGGATGCCGACGATGCATTTTGACCTTGACGAGGTCTTCAGCTTTGAACTGATAAACTATGCAAAATGCAGCAAACAATACTGCGAGTGTGACATATATTACCCCATATCCAGGCTGTAACCCGCATCTGTTCAGTTTCTGCCAAACGTCCACTCCCCGTTTTCCTTGTTGTAAAAACCCGAGCCAAGCTCTTCTTCGCCGTCGATCACAAGATAATCATCAGCTCCATGCATTACTGAATTAATGCCAGGTATATCCTCTGCTCTCTGTGCTGTATAGATAATCAGGGCATTGTCGGAATTCAGGGGATTCGGCAAACCTGTGATAAGCCTCAGGGAGTCACCGGAGTATTCTTTGTCTGCAATGATCCTGCCCTCCTCCACCGAGAATGGGAACATATACGAGTATTTGCGCAGGAACAGGTTACCCTCAACAGTTCCGTAAGCAATGATATTCATATCCGAAAGGTCTCTTTCCAACGCTTCCGCATCAGAAATCACCACAGTATCGATACCCAACTTCGATTTTATAAAGGCTGCTATACTCTTTGCATATTCAGTAATTACATTTTGCGCTTGCTGATCCTTTTCACCTGTAGAATATACCACAGCCGCCGAAAGCTGCATGCCAAACGCAGCATTGACCGGTCCTTTATATGTAAAACGGTAGAATCCTTCTCCAAGATCTCGTTCGCTCAAATCCTTGAAAACATTCAGAAGCTCAGGGTAGAATTATTCGAAGCTGCTATACTTGTCTCTGCTTTACTCATACTCTGAAAGTTTATCGCACAAGTGATCGATATAAAAAAATCCATTAGCTCTTTCTTCCCTTAGTATTCTTTTATACATCTCCTCACTGTCATGCTTCAGGAACAGACGGGCTGTAACAGCTCTGACGATATGCTCGTTCACACATATTTCCCAGCTTGGGTATGCACTTTTTCTCATGATTTCTGATATCGGATCATACAGCTTTCTGTATCTGTTTACCTCATCTATATACTTCTCTGTCAGCGGGTTTACAAAGGAATGGCTGAACTCGTGGTATGCCAGACCTCTGAAACTATCGGCCGATCCGAACAGAGGGATATCGCCCTCCATCGAATATGACCCCTGAATACTGTAAATATCGTATTTCCCGTTTTCCCTCATGATCCGCGGACCATACCCTCCTGCGCTGAACATAGGCGATAATATGATATTATAGCTATTTTGCACTGTCCCATAATAATCCTCCAGATCCTTAACATATTCATTGTCCTCTATCTCAGCGGAGGCCTTATTTACCACCGCTTCATAAAAATCACTGTGTTCATTGTAGAAGCTGCTGAAATCAGTATCCAGCGAAAACTGCAGCATATACCGGGCAAACTTGTCAAGATTGCTCTTCCCGATCCGCTTGATGAGATACTCATCGAATCCAAAATCGTCTGTGTCCCCGGCTGTGAATGGCATATACAGCATCGCTGTCGGAGGGGCATCATAACTAAAGCCCCTTTTACTGAGATACTCGAAATTTTTCACAGCTTTATGAGATCTGAAACCGTCGAAGTATTCCAGCATTTCGTCTTTGTAACTGAACTGGTAACTCGTCAGAAGCTGTGTCATTTCGTTATACCCGCTGAGGGACTGAACTGCCGCAAGAAGCTCGATACGTGGATCTATCATAATGTTGAGCCCATTTATACTTTTAACTACTGGAGCAGCATCTGCAAAAGCATCAGCCGCAGAAACATCTGCCGGTTCGCTGGGCGTACTTCCGGTGAGAGCGTCAATCACAGAAGTATCTGTCAGTTCACCAGGCGAGCATGCCGTCATGAACAGAAATATAAAGCAAAAGGCTATAATCATAATCAGATCACGTTTCTCATACTGTGTCCTGCGGACCGTATATGCCGTATATCTTTTCCCATGCATGAAACA
>CAZQUQ010000037.1:1541-19379 GCA_964596445.1 uncultured Oscillospiraceae bacterium | reverse complement strand
TCAGCGTCGGCGCAAGCTCATAAAATTTGAAGCCGCCGCCGCCCTGCCAACCAATGCTCGGGGAAATACCTGTTTGGTCTCCGTCAACAACTCTCTGCAAACGAGGCAAGCACAATGTATAGCAATGCTCACCTAATTCCACACCAATATATCTTCTGCCAAGTTTATGTGCCGTTGCGGCGGTAGTGCCGCTTCCTAAAAATGAATCCAGAATAATATCGCCCGGGTTACTCGCCATTTCGATTATACGCTGGAGTAGCTGCTCAGGCTTTTTTCCTCCTGTAAAAACAACGCCACCCTCTTTGTTGACATTGTTCCAGTTGAAATTTCCCCAGTAAGTGCCAAGCTTTTCACGTTTTACAATACTGGTTCTGGTTTTATATGCTACATCTTTTAACCAAGCGATGATATCGCGTTTCGGTCCCTTGTAGTACAGAGTTGTAAGGGTTCCTTTATTTCTGCCTGTTTGCGGATAATACTCAATACTATAAAAGCCATCTTCACCGCCAGTGGCATCCATCACACGCTGCCTGATAGAACTTTGTGCATTTGTATCCCTAAAAACAAACTCAAAATTTTCGATATAGGCTTGTCGCTCGGCCTCTTCAAGCGATATTTTTCTGTCAGCGGCAATATCTCTGGCAATTTCTGAAATAGATTTCATTTCCACATTACTATGTTTAAATACTTTTATGGTAGCGCCGCTTCCGTCGGTTATATCACCCCAAAATGTACGAGTTCCCAACGATGTAAGAACTCTTGTATACTTCCAGCTTTTACCTTCCTCTCGCATATCGTTAATAAGGTCAAAAAGATCAGTCTCTTCAAAAACATCGTTGAAGCCAGGAAAGGCTACATAGTCTTTGGCATATATCAGAATGTACTCCACATTCTTTTTCAAGCGTTTGTCCTCACCGCCACCGCTTGCTCCTGATGTGTTCTTAGTTCTCACTGAAACTAAATTTATCATGTTGTTCCGTCCAAAGATTTCATCCAACAAAACCTTACAATAATTCATTTCTTCGTCATTAAGCTGAACAAAGATAACCCCATCTTTGGAAAGAAGGGTATGAAGAATTTTCAGGCGACTATTCATAAGATGAAGCCATATTGAGTGTTCAAGGTTATCATCGTATTCTTCAAAAGCCTCACCGGTATTATACGGAGGATCTATATAGATGCACTTCACCCTTCCGGCAAATTCCTGTTCCAGCGCTTTCAGCGCCAGCAGGTTGTCGCCATGTATGAGCATATTATCAGCGGCAGGATCGCCGTAATCTTTTGAGGCGTCGTGCAGCAGTATGCGCGGCTCCACGGCAGGTTCGCTGCCCTTGCCAATCCATGTAAGCTCCAGTTTTTGCATGATATGTAAAACCCCCTATTCGTCCAGCATCAGCTTTTTCTTTGAGTTTCTGAGCTTGCGTATTTCCTCGCGCTCAATTGTCTGAATACTTTTCTCCGGCACAGGCAGATCCTCCGGCAGTGTTGCGCCCATTTCAATAATCGCTTTTCGAATTTTTTCAGCAACCTCATAATGTGTATTGTTCGCAGCAGCGGCGGTGGAAACCTCGTCCCGTTTCAGCTTTTCTTCGGTCTGAGAAATTCTGAACAGGTTTGCTATCAGCTCAGTGCTTCCCATGTAATCAAGGATTTTCTCATTTTTCTTCAAGCCTTTTTTCGCATGGATGTCCGCGACAGTCATACCGCCATAGAGACCCATATATCCGGCGTTTTGAAAAATCGCGAATTCCTCGTCGGTTATCACTCCGGCATTATGCGCAGCTTCCGCGAGAAGCTGATTCCATTGCTTGATATTACCGCGAACAACCAATCGCTTATTATTTTCATCAAGCTGATTAAAGGCGTCCTGAACTTCCTGACGGCGTGTCTGAATGGCAAAATAAGTTTGACCCAGCGCTATTATTTCCTTGCGCGGATCGCCGTTTTGGACAATCAGATAACAAGCGTACCGGGTAAGTTCGTAATCAACAATGTGTTTTTTCGCATTTTTTGGCATTTCTATCGTTTTGCTGACCTCAGCAAAATGATCCGCGACTTCGAAACCGCTGTTTTTGCAGGCAAGCACAGCGCGGTCAATCACTTTTTGAAAATTTCTCCATTGCACATATTCCAAAACCTCAGCAAGCTCCCGTGCGTACCAAAATTCAGTTCCATTGTCCCGAACATGTTTAATGCTTTCAAAAGTTTTATATTCCTCGGCATTCAGGTTCGACATTTTCAATTCCTCCGTATCCTCAGACAATCTCAAACGAGATGGTCATAATATGTTCAGCTTTGGATGTTCCGGCCAGCTTTGAGCGGATTTCATCCTGCAAACGCTCGTTGGCCAAATCAATTTCATCCTCACGCTCGTAGAGTTCCCGGCGCATTTTCTTGCGGCGCTCCTCAAGGCGGTTGATTTCTTCTTTCATGTCCAGCATTTCCGCAAGCGGCCTGTCGGTACTGCTTTTAAAAATCCGCTTTTTCTCAGTGATTTCTTTGCCCAGTTCTTTCAATTCCCGCTGTAATCCTTCTTTTAAGTCTTCGCTGTACACGTCCAGCTTGGCACATTCTTCGAGGAAGTATTTCTTATTTTCCTCCTCGATTTTTGCTTGCCGCAACGCAATTCCAGTGCGCCGTTTCTCGTTAAGTTCGGCGGTTTCCGGCTCGCAGCCGCCGATTACTGTTGCCGGCAATTCCATAAAGCGATTTACTATATCTTCATCAACTTCAGTTCCATCTTCCGTGACGACTGTAAAGATGAGATGTTCTTCGGTTTCAAAGCCGGTATAACTCAGTTTGTCCACGGAAAGCGTTCCGCGCAAATTCGGGTGGTTCTCCAAAAAACTTATTTTATGTTCCGGCGAATTTGTATGGTTAAAGCGAACAGTTGCTCCAGGCAGGGGAGCGGAGATTGCTAGCTCCAGCCATTTTAGAACCAGAGGATCGTCCCTGCGCAGAAATATATCGCCCTGGCGCTCAGCGTCTTTCCACTGGATGTTGTATGTGGCGCTATTCCCTTCGCTTGTATATGCGAATCGCCATTGGTCGAGCGGTTCTACCCGTTCTGCGCCATGCATGATAAAAAAATTGCACAGCCAGCGGCTGAACTTATCAAGCCCGGCAAGGGTATCTTCCTGGCATCCTTTTAATCGTGCGGCTACTTCTTCGTCAAAGTTTTCGAGTATAGATTGCCGTGCGGCAGTCATTTTCTCATTGATACGTTCGGAGAGTTCCTCCTGAAGAAGATCAAATTGTTCCTGGATTTGCTCCTGGTTTTTGCAGTTCTGATAAATCGCTGCGATGCGCTTTTCAAAATCAACACCAGCTTCAATTGAACCCAGAACTTCATCGGAGGAGCCGAACAGCCCGCTGAAAAGCCGGAATTTCTGATCGAGAAGCTCATATACCCGCACATCTGCAGCATTCTTGCGGTTAAGGAAATTAACCACAACTACGTCGTTTTTCTGACCATACCGATGGCAACGGCCGATACGCTGTTCAATGCGTTGTGGATTCCACGGGAGGTCATAATTAACAATCAGACTGCAAAATTGCAGGTTGATGCCCTCTGCGGCGGCTTCTGTACCGATAAGGATGCTAGCCCTATCCCTGAATTCCTCAACAACAGCAGCCTTCATATCTGCCTGCCGCGAACCGGAAATTGTCCCGTCGTTTTTATGCCGTTCTTTCCACTCTGCATAAATTCTTTTGGATATTTCATCGTTATTCGAACCGTTCAGGAAAACGATGCTGTCTTTATAGCCGTTGTCGGAGAGCAGATTCAACAGATATTCCTGTGTTCTGCGTGATTCAGTAAATATCACTGCTTTACGCTTGCCGCCCAGCATCTCGGTTTTTTCAAATCCCTGTTTCAGCGCGGAAAGTAAATTTTCACCCTTTGCATTATATGTAATGCCCTGCGCCAGTTCGTAAAATTTGCGCAGTTCTTCCAACTCTTCCGTTATACCTGCCCGGTCTTTTTCTAAATCGGAGGGCTCCGAATCTTCCAAATCTTCCTGCTCCTCCAGCAATTCGTCATATGTATCAAAGTCATCGAGGTTCAATTCACGTTCAATACCTTTAAGTTTTCCTTCCAGCCGGTCAATCAATGAATTAAGTGTGCCGGAAATAGCGAAGGATGACGATGCAAGTAATTTACGCAGCACCAGTGTGATCAGCGTCCTTTGTCCCTGCGGAAGAGCATAAAGCTTATCCGAACGCAGATAATCCGAAACATAGTTATACAGGGTTTCTTCATCCGCTGTAGGCGTGTATTCCTGCAGTATCGCTATGCGGCTTGTGTAATTTACATATTCGGTAACCTGCTTACGCAAAGTGCGCTTGCAAAACTGCTTCAGCCGCTGCTTCAGAGCGTGGTTCCGAACTTCCTCGTTATTCACTGAAACGTACATATCCCGGAACGTTCGAGCATCGCCAAAAACATGCTCGTCAATAATGCTGACTAATCCGAAAAGCTCCATCAGATTGTTTTGGAGCGGAGTAGCTGTAAGCAGTAATTTACGCTTCCCCGACAATGCGCGACGCAGACGCGTCCCGGTTATATTTCCTGATTTATAAACATTGCGAAGACGATGTGCCTCGTCAATAATGACTAAGTCCCAGGAGATTGCCTTCACGTCAATTTCCTTTTGAGACGCAAAGTTAAATGAACAAATAACAACCTCATCCTTTATGTCAAAAGGATTTAGTTCACCTTCTTTTTTGGCCTTATTATAATTTGCAGACTCAAGAATCCTTGATTTTATGAAAAATTTTTCATCAAGTTCTGTGCGCCATTGGGTTCGAAGTGCGGCGGGAACAATGAGCAGGATACGGCGTTTACGCTCCGACCAGCATTGTGCAAGGACAAGCCCTGCCTCAATTGTTTTACCCAGACCAACTTCATCGGCAAGAAGCGCGCCGCTGGAAAGCGGTGATTTCAAGGCAAACAAGGCGGCATCTACCTGATGGGGATTCAGATCAACCTTTACGCCGGACATAGCGGAAGCAAGCCCGTCAATACTGGACTGCGGGCGTTTAAGAAGTATTTGTTCGGCAAAATATCTTGTCTGATACGGTGTATATGATTCCATAATGACCCCACCCAATTCTTTATCGTTTCACGTCATCGCTCATTTCCATAATATCGGCTATATCACAATTTAAGGCTTTACATATCTTCGCAAGTATTTCAGTATTCACATTTTCATTCTTACCGAGTTTTGTTATGGAAGCAGAACTGATTCCCGCAAGCTTTTGCAGGTCTTTCTTTTTTAAGTCATTATCAATTAAGAGTTTCCACAGCTTTTTATAACTGATCGCCACTTTGTCCACCTCGCCTGTTTTTTTCAACCAAAATAAACACTTTGATTATAACAATAAAACCATGAAAAAACAAGAAATATACGAGCAAACGCAGGAATTATTTAAACGTTATATTGATTTTTATGGAGTGGAAATGGTATAATTTATCAAATAATGTCAGATGCACTCGAGGCTAAATACGTTTTTCGAACTACCTAACAGCTTCATATTAAGTTGTATATGTTAATAACGTAGAATGAAGAGGCATAGGGGGGAGGCGATATCATGGGACATGAAAGAATTGGTTTTTTACCAAAACGCAAGCAATGGAATGCCATTGTCCAGCAGCTTTCTGAATATCAACCCAGCGCTGAAACCACTGCAAAAATAGCAAATGATACTTTAACTTGTATAAGAAAAAATTATGAACAGATGCCGTATGACGAGTCTGTTTCGAAGGCAATTAAGTTTTTGGCTATGCTCTCTGTGTCAGCGAATCAAGATAATCAAGCAGCTTTTTTAAGAAACAATGGGTGTGCGGTCGATGATAAGTTGTCTCTTTTCTCGCTGGTCAATAGTGCGAAAAATTTCATTACAACAGCAGATGGCTCACTTGAAACGAACAAAATAGCACGAGATGCTGTATTGCAAGCCATTACAACTTACCAGAGCCATCATACCTCAGAACAATTAACGCTATTTGGTGATAATAATGAGCCGGTTTGGAAAAATGTCGGCTCAGGAGCGGCCTTTTGCGAATTGGCAAGATCATTTTTTGCTGCATTCACCGACAGTCAGATAAAGTATTACATTGAACGTTCTGCGGCAAGCGAAATCAACGATTATGCGACGCTGCAATCATTTTCCGCCGGAATCTCACAAACTGCAGATGCCATATCCCATCATGCTTTTGAAACGTCAAAAATCATGCAGTCATTTGCGGCTGGATGGTTTAATAAACACGCAGTGACAAGTGTTCCTGCCGATAATAAGATAACAGACTTCTTAAGAATTTCTTTTGGTAAAATGAGAGAGGAGTTTCGAAGGGAGGCTGCAAAAGAATGAACAGTCAACCTTCAAAATCCAGCGAAGCTATAATTGTGTATTGCGACGAGTTATGCAAGTCAAGTATATGTAACAGCCAGGAACTTAACCTGCTAAATCGGGATATCGATGGTTTAGAGGCCAACATTACTATCGAGTTCAATAAATTTGTTCGAAATCCGGAAAATCTTTCTCCGCGCATTTTGGATTTATTACGTATTGCGGCATATGTTTATTGTGCGGACAGGCTTATTAACCGTGGTGAGAGAGATAGCCTCAACAACACGGCATGGTCAAGAGCGTTCGAATTTCATATTCCTGTTTCCGATATCGCTTTTTGGTCAGATGGAAAGGTTTCAACCAAGATGGGCAAAGCCTTGGCATTCATGACCGGTGACCGTCGCTTTAACTTTTATTTTACAAAGGCCAGTTTAAGTCCTGTTACTACTGATAATCAGCAATTGTCGTTATTTAGTACGGAATATATAACACTTGATGAGGCAGAAAAAACAGATGTCATGCTTTTCTCTGGAGGATTGGACTCTTTAGCTGGGGCAATTCAAAGGCTCAATGATCATAATGATAGAAAATTATGTCTTGTTAGTCATAAGGCAAATAATTGTACCATCCGAACACAGAATGCTATTGCAAAACATTTACGAGATAAGTATTCCAACAGAGCCATTCAATATGGCTTTGAATGCCATAATAAGAAGGCCGCTCCAAGCAGAGAAGAAACTCAGCGATCGAGGATGTTTTTGTTTTCGGCGATAGCATTTGCAATATGTAATTGTTACGAAAAAAAGGAATTCTTCGTTCATGAAAACGGTATAACAAGTATCAATTTACCAAAGCAAAGTGATACTTTTAATGCAAGGATGAGCAGGACAACGCACCCAAAGACTATAGGGCTGCTGCGTGAATTTTTCAGGCTGTTTGATAAAGACTTCAACATTATCACTCCGTATTATAACAAGACCAAGAGCGATATCCTTGAAATTTTCAAGCAGTATGGAGAAGAAAATATTATTACGAGTTCTGTTTCCTGCAGTTCTACGCGCAACAAACCCAAAAATTCGGCTACACATTGCGGCTGCTGTTCTCAGTGTATAGATAGGATTTTTGCAATTTACGCTTCTGGTCTTGAGGACTATGATGTCACTTATGCGGATGACATTATTAAGGAAATACCTGATAAAAAAACGGCTCAGCATCTTTACAATACACTGCGTCTTGCTTGTGCTGAATCAAGCCGTACAAAAGATGAACTGTTTCGCAGCTATACTGATGAGATTACTGATGTCATAAATTATTGGCCGAATGACAATCCAGATGATAGTCTAGATGAAATATTTCAGTTGTACGGTCGTTTTGGAGATTCGATCATGAAAGCTATAAAATCGATACAACTAAAGTTTGAAGATCCTCGGGTGCCGGTAAATAAAAATTCTCTTTTAGGGATCGTCGCTGAACGAGAATACTTGAATACGCCAGTTCAAATCAGGGTGAATGAGATGGATACTATTCTGCGTAAGGCTATTCCAATGTCATTTCAACGCGAGAAACCAAAAGATGAGAATGATATGAATGACAAAGTTCAAGCCTTACTTAGTACCCAGGGTGAATTTACAAGGGAGTATCCTGCTCTTCAATTTGGCGAAACTGCATATAAGGCAGATCATGCAAAAGACGGTTTAATTATTGAATCAAAATTTCCAAGAGGCAAAACTGCCAAAAGTACTGTTTCGGAAGGGATTGCAGCGGATATAACTAAAATACCATCTTCAGTAGCAGGAATACTTTTCGTTGTGTATGATCCCGAAAGAAAGATCACAGATGATGATTTATTTATAAGTACTTTTGAAGCAACACGACAGAACTGTTTTGTCAGAATATATCGATAATAACTCGCTATCTTCATTGATTATCCGTGTTGATACAAATACAAGGGACAACTAAATCACTTCAAAGCAAATAGAGAGACACTATCATTGAGATAATGCCTCTCTTCCTTTTTCCGTATCGGTTTGGGGTATGGTTCAACAAGTTTCCCTATTAAACCGTGCCTTTTATGCTCCCGGTCTTTCATTTTAAAAGCTGAGTAGCAAAAACCGGAACGTTTATGCTCCCGTTTTTTATTCAGGATTACCTTTCCCATAAGCAATGCGCTATCTTCAGGAATACCTTCTTGAATTGATGCTCCTTGAGATCGTTTTAAGTACAACTCTCAGCAGGATGAAGACTATGATCAGGCCTGCAATGCATACCCCTATCTTAAAGTAAAAATTACCGATTATTTTATCTATTATCGTTTGCGGATTTTCGGTTAATGTGACCAGCGTGACCGGTTCAGGCTTGTACTCGATGCTCCTTGCGGCGATCAGATCGACGCTGCCGATGGAACTGTCCCCTCTGAAAAACTCTACATATCCCATTATGTCGCCCTTGTTTACTGGTGCATATATTTTCTCACTCAGGTGTGAGACTTCACGGATGTCTCTCCGGGACTCTTCCTTTGGCAGTACCCTGACTAACGAGTCAGATGTTATCAGGTCGAGACCATATATATCCGCCGCATCTTCGACTTTAACATTTCTGTACACTTTTCCTTTTTCAACCAGTTCAACGCGTTTAAAGCTGTTAAAACCGTAATCGAGCAGTTCTTTGGAATATATCCGTACGTTTTCCGCAGCGTTTTCGTTCTTTACACACATTACCGCTGCGATCAGTTCCATACCTTCATCATTAATGGCGGAAGATACGAGGTTGTTTCCAGCAGGACCCGTAAAACCGGTTTTAATGCCGTTGATCTCATATAAGTCGCTTTCATTGGTGAGCATCAATTTGTTGGAGTTGCTCAGAACGGGCCATTTTGCATGTTTGTTCGTAGGCGGCATCGTAAAGCTTTTTGTGCTTACGATCTCTCTGAATTCCGGTATGGTCATTGCATATCTGGCGATAAGGGCAATATCGGCAGCAGTGGTGTAATGCATCTCGTCATGTATACCGCTGGCATTGACAAAATGCGTATCGACCGCTCCCAGATCAATCGCTATATCACTCATCATTTGAACGAATCCTTCGATGCTGCCTCCGATATGCTCAGCTATTATATTTGATGCTTCGTTGGCTGAGCTTATCATCATTGCCTGGATCAGATTTTTCATCGGTATCTTTTCACCCGGGATGATCCCTATATTGCTCCCGTTATAGCCGATGGCATCGATGGCCGACTGACTTGCAGTAAGAACCTCTTCAGGATCACCGTTCTCAAGTGCCAGTATGGCTGTCATTATTTTTGTTGTGCTTGCCGGATAAAGAGATTCCGAGGAGTTTTTCTCACAGAGTACATCTCCGGTTTGTGCATCTATCAGGATATAAGCGCCGGCATCCAGTGAAGGTGGTTCGGCATATGCAATACCTGTGTTTGATATAATCAGCATCAGAATAATTGCTAATGTCAGCAGCCGTTTCATCTGTACCTCCGGGATATGTATGATCAATTAAAGTATATCAAAAAGTCCAGCAATAAAGTTAAAAAATATTAAAAATATACAGGAAAATAAAAGGAAATGGAATTAAAAGGAAGAAATATAAATATTATGGAGGAGGCGGCATATGAAACTACAATTTTTTGGTAGAGAAGCTGAAGTGAAGACCGAGGCTGTGGTGGCTGCAGTTTCTGCTCTTGCTCTGATCGGCATGCTGACCGGCTATCTGCTTCTGGGCGATAATGGCGAGATAATTATCGAAGCGTCAGACGGTGTAACGGAGCAGGCAAACAGCACAGACAGCCGGTCAGCTCAGGGAGGAGATACCGCAGTATCCGGAATAGTCTTCGGCAATAAAGGCAACATCAGCAAGGATACGCATGTATCGAGTGGAAACGGCGGTGGCTCAGGGATGGGCAACTATATTGGAACAGGCGATGTATCAGGCAATGATACAGGGGCAGGCGATAACACAGGAGCAGACGGAGGATCAGGCAACGGCACCGGAACAGGCAATGGATACGGATCGGGCAATGAAGAATCCGGCAATGATATAGATAATTCTGGTACTGACAAAATAAAGGTCTATGTCGTCGGTTGTGTGAGGAGTCCCGGTATCATTACCATAGAAAAGGGTGCGCTAATATGCGACGCAGTGGAAAAAGCAGGCGGGCTTACGGAGGAGGCCGATGCTGATAATATCAATATGGTATATTCGTTGAATGAAAACGTGATGCTGTACATAAAATCAAAACAGGACAGCAGCAGTATCGGCAATGGTGCGGTCGTATATGGTGACAGCGGGCCAGCCGCAAAGGTGACGGGAGGCGGGAATAACGCCGCTGTGGGAGACGGCAGGAAAGCGCTTGTCAATATCAATACCGCAAGCATTGACGAACTAGATACTCTTCCCGGCATTGGAGAGGCTACTGCGAGAGATATTGTCGCTTACAGGGAAAAATACGGAGGCTTTTCTTCAATTGAAGACATAATGAAGGTACCGCGCATTAAAAAAAACAGGTTCGAGAGCATCAAGGATTTTATTACCGTAGGATAGAGGAACAATCGGACCTGCCGCCTCGTCAATTAATTATACGAGGCAGTTCAACGTACATTTGGAAGTATCATGCTTTTGAGCGATTTGATAAGAAAGCCGGAGGAACAGGGGGTTTATATGAAAAAGCTGTTTTTGATCACATTATTAGCTATATTTATATTTTCATTTTCTGCATGCGGGCTGTTTAAATCAGGTGAGGCTTTCGGAGATAAGACAGATCAGATGCAGGACAGCGGAGAAGCTGGTTCTGCCGATGAAGACCGGGACAACGTTTCGGCAGGTCAGGATAATGAGGGAAATGGCTCGGATGCGGCTGATCGCGGAAATGGTACCGATGAGCAGGATAAGGATGACAGTACGGCGGATAATGTAAAGATGATAGAGGTCACACTGTATTTCCCGACCCTGGACAACAGTGCATTGAAAAAGGAAGTCAGGGAGATCCCTGTCGAGAACCAGGCCATATTGAAAGCGTGCATCAAAGCGCTGTCGGAAGGCCCGAAGACAGCCGGACTGCGGGCTCCGATCCCGGAGGGTACAGAAGTAAGGGGAATATCCATAAAGAATAAAACGGCAGTTGTCGATCTGTCCAAAGAATTTTTAGGCAACAGCGGATTGGATGAAGTCACTGCCAGGTTCTCCATAGTCAACACGCTTGCAGAGATCGAGGGTGTCGATAAAGTCCGGCTTTGGGTAGAGGGAGCAGAGATGATCGGACCCAGCGGGATGCCATTGGGAGATATGAGGCCTGTCGTGCTTGATGCCGACGGCTGCCCTGTACCAGGGGAGATAATGACCGTAACACTGTATTTCTCGGATTCACAGGCCATGTATGTGGTGGGGGAGAAACGAGATATCGAGGTGCCGAAGGGCACTCCGCCTGAGGAGCAGGTAATATATGAGCTGATCGCAGGCCCAAGGACAGATGATCTCTGGAGTGCGATCCCCGATGGGACCAGGCTCATTTCTGCCGGTACGAAAAATGGTTTATGTACGGTGGACTTCTCAAAGGAGTTTGTTGAAAACAGCCCCGGAGGAACTGCCAGTGAAAGAATGGCTATATACTCTATCGTAAACACACTGACGGAACTTGAGGGGATACAACAGGTCCAGTTTCTGATTGAGGGTGAAAAACGGGAAATATATACTCATGCTGTTTTTGACGAGCCGTTTTCAAGGAATGAATCGATAATAGCGAAGAAAACCGATTAGTTCATCCTTCCATGGACGGCAGTATTATCAGCGAAGCTGTCAGATAACCCAGCAGCACCAGAGCAGAGGGCATTATAATGCCAAACAGGAACATTTTCAGTATTTTTCTGTGACGCAGCTTCTTAAAATATGCTTTTCTTTTGTACCGCATGGCGTATCTCCGAAAATCGTACAGGGACAGTCTGCAGGAGCAGAAGCTGTCCCTGTGTATTACTTGTGAACAGCTGTGCCTATATTTTATCGTATAGTACATCATGTTACAATTTCCAGGAAATACCACGTGGTCCGGAGTCGTCGTGTCACTTTATGACATCAAGCATGAGCCCTTCATATTCACCTATTATTTTTTTCACTGCAAACAGGTTGTTTGTGAGATAAACAGTGTCTCCTCCCGCATCCTTTTCTGTTGCAGCGATCAGGTTTTTTTGCCTTAATTCCCTGACGAGATACGGGATATCCCTGGCGAAGCCGCCAATATCCACGATGGAAAACTTGTCCATTTATCGATCCTCCTGACTTGTTTCATTTATCTAATTCTGGTGTAATACCATCATCAGTTCAGAAATTGTAGTATGTGAAGTGTCTATATCAATTCAGCCACAAAAATCACTGCGGCTTCAGAATCAATTCAGCCACAGAATCGACGCAGCTTGCATAGTCAAATTACATTCAAAATCAATACAACCTCAGAATCAATTCAGCCTCTATTGTCAATGCGGCCTACATAGTCAGTGTACCTGCTGGATGTAAATATTTCAACCGGATTTTTTGCGCTTGTTTTTCCACCTCACTTTCAACCCTGAGACCGACATATTCAATAATATCAATAAAACTCCGACGGGATTGAAGGCCATGTTCATAGGAATGATGCCAAGCTGTTCGGGGCTGTCATCCACAAGATATGTCCAGGTCGAAGACGGGGCTCTGAGGCCTTCCTTTTCCAAATCGATCCCCTCTTGAGTGATCTCGGCTTTAGACAGGACTGAGACAGCCTCGGCTTCTATATTCTCGTACAGCTTACCGAAAGATTCAATCGCGATTTTGTTGAATTCATCTATTGGCACTTTTCCGCCTACACTGACAAGATGGATGCTTTCCTTTGTATATGATATGAAGTCGAGATAATCGGTCCAGCATGAGATAATGAAATGGAGCAGCACCTGCTGTTCGGCCTTAAGCAGTGCATTGGGGCCTAAGACGGGGAGCAGCTTTGCATATTTCTCCGGCAGGCGTTTCATAAAAATTCCCGGAAGCTTGCCGAACAGAACTTCATAACGCCATCTGAAAATCATCTGCCGCTGTCTTTCTACCAGTACATTATATTTTTCAAGCGTTCTGCGTATCTTGAAATTTTGATCTTCAATAATCTTCTGCGCCCGTGCGATCTCGCGCCTGATGATGCGGTTTTCAACAGGGCTGCTGCTTTTTTCCGGATAAAACTGAGGAGGGATCAGGTCTTTGAGCTTAAACTGCTTCATCAGATCATCTTCAAGACTGACAAAGAACCTGGTGGATCCGGGATCGCCCTGGCGACCCGCTCTTCCGCGGAGCTGGTCGTCGATCCTTCTGCTTTCATGCTTGTTTGTACCTATAACATAGAGTCCTCCCAGAGCGACGACACGTTCATATTCTTCTTCATGCTCTCCGCCGAGTTTGATATCTGTGCCTCTGCCCGCCATGTTGGTTGAGACCGTAACTGCTCCGGGCATTCCTGCTTTTGCTACGACAGCCGCCTCCTGTTCATCATTTTTTGCGTTCAGAACAGTACATTCGATCCCGCTGCTTCTAAGCTTATCAGCCAACTGCTCAGATTCCTGGACGCTTCTTGTACCCACAAGCACTGGTCTGCCTGTTGCATTGACCTTTTTTATCTCTTCGGCGACTGCATCCATTTTTGCTTCCTTATCTGTAAATATAACGTCGGGATGATCTATGCGGATGCACTTTTTGTTGGTTGGTATGACAGCGATGCTGAGACCGTATAGTTCAAGCATCTCCTGGGCGGCTGACCTGGCTGTCCCCGTCATGCCGGCCAATTTGGGATACTGGCGTATAAAATTCTGCAATGTTACCGATGCGATGATCTGCCCCTTCGAATCGGCGAGGATGCCTTCTTTTGCCTCAATGGCTTCCTGAAGACCATAAGGCCATTGTCTGCGGTCAGCGACTCTGCCTGTGAATTCATCCACCAGCTCTATCCTGTTGTTTCGGACGATGTAATCGACATCCCTTTTCAGCAGTGCATGCGCATGCAGCGCATTTCCCACATCCACCAGCAGCGGCAGGTTCTTTTCATCATACAGGTTGCCGCATCCGAATATTTCTTCTATTTTGCTGACACCTTTTTCTGTCAGAAAAACATTCCTTTCATTTTCATCCAGACTGTAATCGTCATCAAACACAAGCTCCGACACTATCCGTGCCATTTGTACAGGGTCGGTCCCGTGCCCCTTCCGGGTTTTTCCGGCAATGACCAGCGGGACTCTTGCTTCATCGATAAGGATCGAATCTGCCTCATCGACAATAGCAAAGTTGAACGGTCTTTGCACCAGGTCGGAAGGACTCATTGTAAGGAAGCTTCTCAGGTAATCGAAGCCTGCTTCCTTGGCCGTGAGATATGTAATATCTGCCGCATAAGCCTGCTTTCGCCGTTCTTTGGACATGCCTTCCCGGACGTAATCTGCATGGACGCCGAGGAAATCATACAATGGGCCCATCTACAATGCATCCCTCTTTGCCAGGTAATCGTTGAATGTCAGCACATGTATGCCTTTTCCATATAGTGAATTCAGGTAGACGGGAGCTGTAGCGGCCAGAGTTTTTCCTTCGCCTGTCTGCATTTCCACAAGCGCTCCATAATGAAGAGCTATCCCTGCCAATACCTGTACATCGAATGGCCGCATTCCAACTGTTCTGGCTGCTGCTTCCCTGGCAAGGGCAAATGCCTCGGTCAGCATTTCTTCAGGCTTTTCTCCTTTCATTGCGCGGCTCTTAAGATCTGCCGACATATTTCTCAGAAACTGGTCGTCTTTTTCGGAAAGATCGATTTGGTTGATTTGAGCAAGAAGCTTTTTCGCAGGTTCCAGATTGAGTTCGGTGGAGCGCATTTCTCTAAGCTTGCCCGATATATCGAATTTGCTTTTTTTCATACTATACCTCCCTGATATGGATAAGACAGGATCAGTGGTCAGATGTCCATATCTGCAGTTGAATTTTGCAGCTCATTGCAATAACTAACCGGTTATTATATGGAGGCAGCTGAATGCATTTTAAGACGGTGGAATTTTATGAGAAGCATTCTGCTTAGAATAAACAGGATATCCAGTGTTATTATCCATGACTCGGAATACTTGCCGAATGAGGAAGCAGTGATGCCGCATGCGATGGCCGCGGTTATCGAAAACATGAAAAAAGCGACCTGGGCATTGGTGCCTGTCAGACACCAGTCCAGTTCAAACAGCATGTTCTTCAGGCTGTTCCCGGATTTTTTCATTCCGTATGCCATTGAAATTAAAGCTGATATGATAAATGTCATCGACAAGATCGATATTATTAGCTGTATCATATATAATTCTTCCGCTTTTTCCAGTTTATATAAAATGATAACACTGTTTTTCGTTTTCTGCAAGGGCGGTGTACCGTTGCAAATATTCAGTCCTGACGGATTCCAATGCCGTATGGTGTATGTTTTTCATAAATTTACCGTGGTAAAGTGATAATAATGCGCAGTATTACTTTTCAGCTGTGGCAAATTCTGATATAATGGCAAGAAAAATGCAGAAGGAGTCATAAGTATGAGTGGGGATCAAATTCAAATTCTGGTAGCTATGTGCGTCTATATGGCTGTTATGATAGTAATCGGCATATACTTCACAAAACGCGCAAACGAAAGCTCCGATAACTACTTTATCGGCGGAAGAAAGCTTGGACCATGGGTTGCGGCAATGAGCGCCGAAGCTTCTGATATGAGCGGATGGCTTTTGATGGGACTGCCGGGAGTCGCATACTGGTTCGGCTTAAGTGATGCGATATGGACGGCTATCGGTCTGGCAGCCGGCACATATATCAACTGGCTCGTTGTAGCGAAAAGGCTTCGCAGATACTCCGCGGTTGCAGGCAACGCCATTACTATACCTGAGTTCATCAGCAACCGGTTCAAGGAAAAAAGAAAGATCATACTGGCGATAGCTTCGGTATTTATCCTTGTGTTTTTCAGCGTATATGCAGCCAGCTGCTTTGTGACATTCGGCAAGCTGTTCAGCACGCTTTTCGGACTGCAGTACCAGTTGGTCATGATCATCGGTGCAGTTATCGTTATTCTGTACACATTTCTTGGAGGTTTTCTTGCTGAAAGCGTTTCGGACTTCTTACAGGGAATTATAATGATCATAGCGCTGTGCACTATTTTGATCATCGGTACGATCGCGGCAGGGGGAATCCCGGCCATCATTGAGAATATCAAGGCGATCCCGGGTTTCTTCGATTTCTTCGGCATAGCGCAGCCCCAGGTCGTTGACGACATACAACAGCTTGATGCTGCCGGCAAGCCGTTATTCGGGGCAGCAGGAGGTTATGGTCTGCTGACGATTATTTCGACGATGTCGTGGGGTCTCGGCTATTTCGGAATGCCTCAGGTGCTGCTGCGGTTCATGGCTATTACAAAATCAACTGAAATCAAGAAATCAAGGCGTATTGCAACGGTGTGGTGTGTGATTTCTCTGTTCGCAGCAGTGGCGATCGGCCTTATAGGCAGGTCGCTGTATCCGGCAGAACTGCTTACGAAGAGCAGCGCAGAAAACATATTCATAATTATGTCGACCGGACTGCTGCCCGCTCTGCTGGCAGGAGTCATAATGTCAGGGATACTTGCTGCGACTATGAGTTCGTCGGACTCATATCTGCTCATAGCTTCCTCTGCTCTGTCCCGTGATATATTTAAAGGTGTTATTATGAAGGGCATATTCAAAAAAGATGCCACGGACAAGCAGGTCATGATGATGTCACGCCTGACGCTGCTGCTGATATCGGTCTTTGGAATCTATATCGCTTTGGATGAGAGCAGCGTGATATTCAAGGTCGTCTCATTTGCATGGGCAGGATTTGGAGCTACATTTGGGCCGATCATTCTTTTCTCTCTGCTCTGGAAGAGGACCACGAGAGCAGGAGCGATAGCCGGCATGCTTACGGGCGGAGGCATGGTATTTATATGGAATTACCTCATCAAGCCTATCGGAGGCGTATTCGGCATATATGAACTGTTCCCGGCATTCGTACTGTCATGTATAGCCATACTGATAGTATCACTGCTTACGAAGAAACCTGACGAGGCGATTCAGGATGAATTCGAACTGGCTAAAACATTCGATTGTTAGCTAATTTGTTGTCAAGATCGATATAAATTTTAAGGGTCAGGCCGGAAACGTTTAATTTCAAGCCTGACCCCGATTTTTTTTGTTGACAAAAGCAGGATATGGGTTATAATAAATTAAAACATATATTTCACCGTACAGTGAAGGGAACCAGTAAGCTGCCGGAAACCTTGACAGAGAGAGACTGCCGCAGGCTGTAAGCAGTCTTGAAGGAAAGCAGCCGAATACCGCCCCGGAGTACGGACGCTGATCGCGTTACGATCATAATGAGACCAAATTAGGGTGGAACCACGTGAGCAAGCTCTCGTCCCTTGTATGCAAATGCAGGGATGGGAGCTTTATTATTTGGTTTGATCAC
>CAZQUQ010000037.1:0-1441 GCA_964596445.1 uncultured Oscillospiraceae bacterium | reverse complement strand
GGATTTATGCAGAAGGAGGAGTCGATATGATAAATATTACATTGAAGGATGGCAGTTCCAAGCAATACCAGGAAGGCATCACCGTGATGCAGGTGGCTGAAAGCATCAGCGCAGGCCTTGCCAGAGTTGCGCTGGCTGCGGAGATAGACGGGGAAGTGAAGGATCTGTCCACGGTGCTCGATAAGGACTGCACGCTGAACCTGCTCACATTCGACAGCGAAGGAGGAAAGCATGCTTTCAGGCATACGGCATCACATATAATGGCACAGGCCGTGAAGCGACTGTATCCCAAAGCCAGGCTTGCCATAGGTCCGGCCATCGAGAATGGTTTTTACTACGATTTCGATATGGAGCGTCCGTTTACTCCGGAGGATCTGGAAAAAATCGAAGCTGAAATGAACAAGATCGTAAAGGAAGATCTGACGCTTGAACGTTTCACACTGCCAAGAGAAGAGGCTGTTAAGTTCATGGAGGAAAAGGATGAGCCTTATAAGGTCGAACTGATCAAGGATCTGCCTGAAGGTTCCGTGATATCCTTTTACAAGCAGGGAGATTTCACTGATCTGTGTGCAGGCCCTCACCTCCCCTCGACCGGCAAGGTAAAGGCTTTCAAGCTGTTATCCATTGCCGGCGCTTACTGGAGAGGAAACGAAAAGAACAAGATGCTGCAAAGGATATACGGGACGGCATTTGCCAAAAAGAGCGATCTCGATGAATACATCTTCAGGCTGGAGGAAGCTAAAAAGCGCGACCACAGAAAACTTGGCAGAGAACTGGATCTGTTCGATATACTGGATGAAGGGCCTGGTTTCCCGTTCTTTATGCCGAACGGGATGGTGCTGAGAAACATCCTGGAGGATTACTGGAGGCAGGAACACAGAAAGCGCGGCTATCAGGAGATAAAGACGCCAATTATACTGAACAAGGAACTATGGCACCGGTCGGGGCATTGGGATAACTACAAGGACAATATGTATTCGGTCAACATAGACGATACTGATTTTGCCATTAAGCCTATGAACTGTCCCGGCGGGATGCTTGTTTTCAAAAGAAAGCTGCATTCATACAGAGACCTGCCGGTAAGGATGGGAGAACTCGGCCTTGTTCACAGGCATGAGCTGTCGGGAGCGTTGCACGGTCTTATGAGAGTGAGATGCTTCACCCAGGATGACGCCCATATTTTCATGACGCCGGATCAGATACTGGATGAAGTAACCGGAGTAATCAGGCTGATAGACGATTTTTACAGTATATTCGGCTTCAAATATCATGTGGAGCTGTCTACCAGACCTGAAAAATCGATCGGTACCGACGAACAGTGGGAAATGGCAACAAAAGCCCTGATCGGCGCATTGGAGGCAAATGGCCTTGAATATCGTGTAAATGAGGGAGACGGAGCATTCTACGGACCAAAGATCGACTTCCATCTGGAGGACTCGAT
>CAZQUQ010000036.1:3759-19535 GCA_964596445.1 uncultured Oscillospiraceae bacterium | reverse complement strand
ATCCAAATGAACGGAGGTGCTGTTACATGCCTGCAGTAAACCATCCCGATTACAAGGAAGAGCTGGATCGCTGCAACTACACTCTACAGTATGTGGAGAAAAGCCTCGAGAGTACGCTGTCGAAAAAAAGCAAGGTTGACAGCGCACTGGAATGGACTTTCAAGCATTTCAGCAGTGACAACAGCCAGCATTACATCGATATCATCATCAATTCTCTGCTTCAAGGAACAATGGATATTAAACTGAAAAACCTGATGTCCGCAAGAAGCAAGCCTTACTTCGCCCGGATCGATTTTCTCGAGAAAGGAAAGGATACGGCAGATAAGCTGTATATCGGCAAAATGTCGCTTATCCGCGAAGAAGACCAGAAGCTTATCATAGTCGACTGGCGGGCCCCGGTGGCAAACCTATATTATGAGGGAAGACTGGGGGACGCTTCATTTAAATGCCCGGACGGCTTGATAGAAGGTATTCTTCAGCTGAAAAGGCAGTTCTCGATAGATAAGGGCGAGCTCAAGGAAATATTCGATATAGATATAACCACAAACGATGAGTTCCTGCAGAGCAGCCTTGGCGCTAATGCCGACAACAGGCTCAAAGATATAGTGACCACGATACAGGCTGAGCAAAACGCTGTCATCCGTGCGGACATGTGGCGTCCGCTGATAGTACAGGGAGCCGCAGGCAGCGGAAAGACCACCATTGCTCTTCACCGTATCGCATATTTGATCTACAATCACGAAAAGACATTCGTGCCTGAGAATTTTATGATCATCGCTCCTAACAAGCTGTTCCTGAATTATATATCCGATGTGCTTCCGGAACTTGGTGTGGAGAAGGTCCGCCAAACGACATTTGAGGAGTTCGCACAGGATCTGTTAGGCAAGAGATTCAAACTAAAAGATCCAAACGAAAAGCTGCAGGCCTTTGTGGATTATACAAAGAGCCAGGAAGAAAAGAAATACCTCTCGCTAGTACGCAAGACATCCGAGTTCAAGGCCTCCATGCAGTTTAAGGAAGCATTGGACATATATCTGAGAGATATAGAAATAAATTTCATACCAAAGGAGCATTTCAGCCTAAGGTCCGTATTGATCTACACATATGAAGAGCTTTATGACCTGTTCGTCAACCAGTACAGGATGTGGCCGATTGCCAGGAGAGTCGATGAGATAAAGAAGAACCTCAAATCAAGGCTGAAAGCCCAAAAGCAGAATATTATCAATCAGTTGTATGAGAACTGTGATAAGCGCGTCGCATTTCTGAAGCTGACCATCCCGGATGAGGAGGAACGGCAGAGACAGGTTATAGAGGTTATAGACGGCAGGGACCGGGATATAGCAAACATCGAGAAGGAAGCCAATACCGCTGTTTCCGATTATATCAAGAAAATATCGCATTTTAGCCCGTTTGAGTATTACAGAAACTTTATTAATGACGAGGTCATATTTGAAAAATCAGTAGGCGATCGGCTCGACAGCAATATGTGCCGGTTCGTGCGCAGCTACACTGCCTCAACACTCAAATCCGGCTGGCTGGAAATAGAGGACATCGCTCCGATCATATACCTGAAGTTCATTATATACGGCATTGATGAAAAAATACCGGTCAGGCATGTAGTTATTGATGAAGCACAGGATTTCAGCGCATTCCAAATCTACGTCCTGAAAAATATAATAAAGGACAGCTCCTTCACGATACTGGGAGATCTGAACCAGGGGATCCACTCCTTCAGAGGCATCCAGGACTGGGATGAGCTTACCAGAGTCGTGTTCAGCGGCAGCAAAAATGATTTGCTTACGTTGGGGCAAAGTTTCCGGACGACAGTAGGAATTATGGATGCCGCCAACATCGTTATCGATAAGATAAAAAGCCGTGAGGTCAGCAAAGGCAGGCCGGTGATACGCCACGGCGAAGATGTCAGGATAAGGCCTATGACAGGCAGAAAGGAAATAATCGGTTCGATAATAAAAGATATAGACGAATTCAGTAGTCTGTCATATAAAACCATAGCCATCATCTGTAAAACACTGAAAGAATGTAAGGAAGTACATGCGGCAATGTCAAAGTATATCAACGATGTAATGCTTATAACCGGCAAAGAAGACGAATACAGGACCGGTATAGTGGTACTGCCGGCATGTCTGGCAAAAGGCCTTGAGTTTGACGCTGTGGTGATCTATAACGCAGACAGCACAGGATATACAGAAGATGAACTGGACATAAAGCTCTTGTATGTCGCTATGACAAGACCGCTCCACAGGCTTTACATCTATCACACAGGCGAACTGACCCCGCTTTTGAGGCCATAACGGCAATTTCATGCCTCCCTTATGTTGTAAATTAAATTAAATTAGGACCTTTACTGCGAGTTAAGTCCAACTTACATAGCGGGCTATTCCATATTAATTGGTGAGACAAATTACGTTTTAGTTTGTACGTCAAGTTGATTTTACCGGTGAGTTAGTCAAATTTTCCGCTTTGGGGCAGTATACCACCCATTTTTTATTATATTCGTTTACATAACTCTGCATTAGTGTCGATTATAAAGAGTAATTTACTATTTTCTACCATTTACAGTGGCCCAAAGTGGAATTTTTGACTGACTGAAAGTGTTTTAGTGGCCCAAAGCGAAAATTTTGACAAGAATATAAGTCTGTGTGCAAACGAACCCCCTACAACCATCTGGCACATTTTTTATCTGATGCATTTTTTTGATTAAAACAGACTCAAAATGTTGTATAATTATTAGATACGGAATTTTAATTACCGAATCAGGAGTACAAAATGTTTGATTTGTCACGGGAATCCATCCTGGCCAAAACGCAATTGAAAGAATACGAAGCAGGCCAGGAGTACTTTAAAAACCGACGCATAAAGTCGGTGCAGTTCAATCAGGAGCGGCGAATGTTCACATCCACTGTGCTCGGTTCAAAGCTGCATACGCAGCACCTGAAATTCGATGTCGCAGGAAAGCTTACAGAAGCAGACTGCACCTGCCCTACAGGAAATGACGGCTGGGGTCTGTGCAAGCATATGGTGGCAGTACTGCTGCTCATACATGAAAAGGACGAACAGGGGTTTTTTCGCGAACTCCGTTTCCGTCAGGCAGCTAAAGACATTTTTAACTTTTTTGCTGATAGACAAGTTTCCATAAAGTCTGCTATATCACTCGAGCCGGTTTTTGAACTGGAAAGAACATCCGGTCAGGATAAAGTCCCGCTTCCGTCGCTGCGGCTGCGCATCGGACAGGATAGGCTTTACATCGTAAGAGATATAAAAAGGCTTCTTTTTCACATGGAGAATAACATCGACCTAAATTTCGGAAAGCGGTTCACCTACTCTCCTTCCAAACACGAATTTAAGGGCCGTGAGCTCGAGTTGGCAGAAATGCTGAAGGAGTTATATGAAGCTGAGAGCCTGATAGAAAATCTCGGCCGGAGCCGCTTGGAATCCGGAAAGCTTCACGGGCGGAGCGGAGCGTATATTTTCAGTGATGATAGAGTCTATCTGACAGACAAGTATCTAAAAAGATTTTTCAGTATTTATGCGGACACGCCTTTCAGAGGCATCATCCTCGGAAACGAACATGAAAACCTGTACATAAAAGATGAAGATATACCGGTCATTTTTGAGTTGTCGAATGAAGGACGGGATCTGGTGCTGAACATCGATTTCGAAGGCTCAATGCTGCCTATGACCGCAGACGGTGAGTACTTTTATTACGGCGGTGCGATACACCATGTTTCAAAACAGCAAAGCGAATACCTCAAACCCTTCTATATGGCAATGATGTACCAGAGGGGACGTAAGCTCAGATTTATAGAAGAAGATAAACAGAGGTTCGTTTCTGAAATATTGCCGTTTGCTGAAAAAGCGGGAAAACTGATCATCACCGAGCAGGTCCTGTCAATGATTGAAAAACAGCCGCTCAATGCAGAGGTCTATCTCGACAGAAACGGATCGGATATCACTGCTGATGTAAGGTTCATGTACGGAGAGTATTCCATAAATCCCTTTATGCCTGTTATCAGGACACCGTCAGGCTCGGACAAGCTTTTGATCCGCGAGATAAGGAATGAAGAGGCCATACTCGATATACTCGGCATGGCTGATTTCAAGGTAAAAGAGGGCAGGATCCATCTCAGCGGCGACGATAACATATATGATTTCGTTTTCAGACTGGTCCCGCTTTTACAGGATTATGCCACCGTATATTATTCAGAAAATCTGAAGAACATGAAGCTCAGGTCGTCTGTATCCTTTTCGGCAAAATTCAGGCTGAACAGCGATACGAACCTGCTGGAGTTCACATTTGATGCTGATGGAATAGACAGATCGGAACTGGCGGATATTTTCGATTCACTGCGGAAACGCAAAAAATACTATCAATTGAAAAACGGCAGCTTTATAAACCTGGAAGCCAGTGAACTCACAAAAATAAACGATTTTATTGAGGATCTGGATCTCTCTCCTGAGGATATCAAACAGGAGTTCATCCAGCTTCCCCGGTACCGTGCTCCCTATCTGGATCAGAGCATAAGAGAGTCAGGCATCCACAATGTAGAAAGAGATGCTGCTTTCAGAGAATTTGTTCAAAACATAAGAGAACCCGGTGACATGTCGTTCCGCATACCTGACAGCCTTAGGGGCTCCCTGAGAGATTATCAGCGGTTCGGATATAAATGGCTCAAAACGCTTAGGATCTATGGGCTGGGCGGTATCCTTGCCGATGATATGGGACTGGGAAAAACACTGCAAATGATCACATTGCTGCTGTCGGATAAAAAGGAAAAGGGGCCGTGTCCGTCGCTTGTAATCGTGCCCACATCGCTTGTGTTCAATTGGTGCGCAGAACTGGATAAATTCGCTCCGGAGCTGAAGTATACGACAGTAACGGGAAACAGAGCCGAAAGGCACGATATTATCAGCAGACTCAGCGAATACGATGTGGTCATTACCTCCTACCCGCTGATCAGGCGAGATGCAGAGCTTTACAAACCATATGTATTCAGGTACTGCATACTGGATGAGGCTCAGCATATCAAAAATGCAGCTTCGAGAAACGCCAGATCGGTAAAGCTTATACAGGCGGAAATACGCTTTGCTCTTACCGGTACACCCATAGAAAACAACCTGTATGAACTCTGGTCCATATTTGACTTTATCCTGCCGGGGTACCTCTGCTCATACAACAAATTTACTGAAAAATACATACGCACTGATAACAGTGAAGAAGGGAGCGAACCGCTCAAAAGCCTGAACAGGCAAATCAGGCCCTTCGTGCTCAGAAGGCTGAAAAAAGATGTTCTCAATGAGCTGCCTGAGAAGATCGAGAACACGATGAAGGCCGAGTTGACAGACGAGCAAAAGAAGCTGTATCTTGCGTATATGGAAGATATAAGAGGTGAGATCAATCAGGAGTTGGAGGAGGCAGGCCTCGAAAAAAGCAGGATCAGGATCCTGGCAGCCCTGACAAGGCTCAGGCAGCTTTGCTGCCATCCATCACTCTTTGTCGAAAACTATCGCGGCGACAGCGGAAAGCTTCAAATGCTGGAGGAAATAATCCAGGAATCAGTCGCAGGCGGTCACAGGATACTGCTGTTTTCACAGTTCACCGGTATGCTTCAGATAATACGCAGACAGCTTGAGGAGCTTGATATCTCCTACCTCTATCTGGACGGCTCTACACCTGTGTCGGAGAGGGGATATCTCGTCAACTCCTTTAACGAAGGTACCGGCAGTGTTTTCCTCATATCGCTGAAGGCTGGCGGCACCGGCCTAAATCTGACAGGCGCTGACACAGTCATCCACTATGACCCGTGGTGGAACCCTGCAGTGGAGGATCAGGCCACCGACCGTTCTTACAGGATCGGTCAGAAGAAATCTGTTTATGTCATAAAACTGGTGGCAAGAGGAACGATTGAAGAAAAAATACTTGAACTGCAGCAAAAGAAGCGAAGCCTCATAGATGCCGTGATACAGCCTGGTGAAACGCTTCTGTCGAAGATGACAGAGGAGGAGATCCGCTCCCTGTTCGATTAAGGTAAATGAAAAGCAATCCGGACAAAGGACAATTCTGTATCCTGCTCGGGACAGGGAGATGGGAGGGTAAACCGCATCAGAGATGGAACGGCAGTACTGTATGTGGAGGTTATGTTTCCCGACCCCATTGCACTGCTTCATCAACTCAGTAGAACGGATGGGATTGCAATACCCGTAAGATACGACTGCATTATCTGAACTCACTATCGCTGGAGGAGGTGCATAATGGTTGGTGCTTGGGAAACATAACCGGAATAAACAGCATTGCCGTTCCGTCTTAACTTTAAAATCCTCCTATCTCCCCTATTTCGCCTCCGGACGCAGAACTGTCACTATTTAAGTCATACTATACAAAACGCTGCACATTATTGGTCCGGGAGAATTTGTACACCGCAACCAGTATCAGTGCAAGTGCAAATACGGCCAGAACGAGCAGATTAAAAGAAATTTCTCCGAAGCTGGCTCCTGTCTGCATCCTGTTAACTGCCATGATCGCCCATCTCTGCGGCACAAAGTAGCTAATTTTCTGCATATAGTCAGGCATCAGGCTGATATCCCAATAACATCCGCCAAGCATACAGGTCGGTGTCAATATTAGTGTGTTGAGCGTACCGGCCATATATGACGAGCTTGAAAACGCTGTTATCAGAAGCCCCAGCCCAACAGCAACCAATGCATACATGAACAGTATGATGAACATATATATGTCGCTGACACCCGTATCTATCCTGAAAATCACCTTCATTGCAAATAAAATGAGAATGATCTGGATCACACTGATAAACAGGCTAGTAAGAGAGTTTGCCAGTATATACTGACCTGCATTTACAGGGGCCGAACATATCCTGTGGTAGGTACGGTTCCTTTTATCATTAAGGATGAGCATAGATGTCAAGCCTGTACCAAGCATCATGAACATGATCAGGAATCCCACCGAGGTCATCGTCATAGACTTGGATGTACCCTTGTCGTCCACATTGATTACATCAAGCTTAACTGTGCTCTCCTCCGTCTGTTCCCGCATTCTTTCAAAGACAGCAGCATCGCCGCCGGATGCTCCTGACAGCATCATCATTGAAGATGTATATCTATTGATCAGCTGCTCTATCCAGATCGTCGTTTCCTGTCCTTTCAGCGACACTATTTCTATAGCATCGGCATCACCTTTGATGATGCTCTCGGAATAGTTTTCAGGAATGATTACCGCAGCGTCCAGCTTAAAGTCCAGCAGTTTATTATTTATTTCATCTTCATTTACATCGAATATGGAAAAGCTGTCTACCGTATCGAACTTCTCTCTTAGCTTTGTTGATGCCATACTCTTGTCGTAATCCACGATACCGATCTTCAGATCACTTAAAGCCGCTCCTCCAAAGGAATTTCCATATATCATCATAGACAGCAGCACACCTGCCAGCGGCAAAAATATGTGTACAAAAATATTTCCTTTTTTTCTGAACGTTGTTCTAAAATTAATGGATATAAGCAACAACAAGTTACGCATATGCTCTGTCCCCCCTCCGTGAAAATACAGCCGCAATTATTATGAACAGTGCAGCCAGTCCGAGGTTTATGGCAATTGATTGTACAACGCCGCCATAGGAGCCGTCATAAATCAAGCGCATCAGAGCAGAATTGATCCACCTGACAGGTGAAATAACGCTGATTTTTGAAATGGCGGCGCCCATCACACTCAACGGCACATAACCGCCGCCGAGGAATACCATTATCGGTATAGCTGTATTCAAAATACCGTTGGCAGCTTCACTGGTTTTTAGAAAATACGCCAGCGCTGCACCTAAGCTGACTGTCATTATGGAGTAAGAGATGATCAGCAGTGCCACGGTAAACAAGTCGTTACCCCAATTTGCCTTCAACACAAGCGGGCTGAACAGCAATACGCCCAATCCCTGTATAACAGTAATAAAAATGCAGCCAAGAACCTTGCCGGTCAGCAGCTGATATTTGCGTACAGGCGCACAAAGCATCCTGGAAGCAGTTTTCTGCTCTATTTCATTTCTGATGCTCCAGAAACCGGTTTGAGAAGCATACAGCAGGATCAGTGTCAGCATAGTTACCGCATAATAATCGGTGGAGCCCGGCTGTCTCTTTTTATCCAAAGCCCGGACCTGTACATGGTCTTCCTCGCGGCTGTTTGCCTGCATCGATAAGGCTGAAGGGTTATTCCTCGCTATGACATCAATGGCAGCATAGGTGCCAAGGAAACTATCTAGCGCATTCTCAACAATGCCTGATGAAAAACCTCTTTTTTCATTTTTATACATGTCCGCCCGGAGAGGGTCGCCGGTAATGTGGATATACGCTGCACAAAGGTTGTTTTCTATGTCCGCCATGCCTTTTTCAAAATCATCAGTCTTTTCAAAGCTTATCCCCGTCTCTTCCGAAAGTGACTCAAAGAAGACGCTTAATGCAGTTGTGAACGAAGTGTTGTCATACTTTGAGTCTATAGTATAGCGTACTTCTATATCACCCAGCTGAATGGTGTCTTTAAACACACCGCTGAATGCAGCACCCAATATAATTATCAGCACGATCGGAAAGAGCACCATCATAATATTGGCTTTAAAATCGCGAATATTGACTATTATTTCCTTGAACATTATCCTAAGGATTTTCATTGCCGTTCCCTCCTAATCTCTGAGCTTTCTGCCGGTCAATGACAAAAATACAGATTCAAGATCCGGTGTTTTGCTTTCGACGCTCTTTATCGAGATATCATTTTTTACGAAGTACTGAATGATCTTATCAAGATTGGTAACTTCCCTTGCGCTTGTTATCTTTACAGTTGATTCAGCGATGTCGACGCTCTCAACGCCGGCGATTTCCCTTATTTTTTCCTCACTGACCTTTGAAGCAGGGCCTGCTACCGTTACTATCAAAATATCCTTGTCATTTATAAGATTTTTCAATTCAGCACAGGTTCCAAGCGCGATCACCTTGCCATGGTCCATGATCGCAATGCGGGTACATATCTCATCCACTTCCTCCATGTAGTGGCTGGTGTAGATGATGGTGCTGCCCATCTTGTTAAGTGTCTTTACGGACTGCAGTATATGGTTCCTTGACTGCGGGTCTATGCCTACAGTAGGCTCATCCATTATTATCAGCTTTGGCTTGTGAGCAATTGCGCAGGCAATGTTCAAGCGTCTCTTCATACCGCCGGAGAAGTTCTTCGGAAACTCTCCTTTCCTGTCGGAAAGGCCTGTAAACTCCAATGCTTCCAACGCAGCGGCATCAAGCTCTTTACCCCTGAGCCCGTACAGTCCGGCAAAAAACTTCACATTTTCAAGACTCGTCAGGTCCTCATATATGGCAATATCCTGAGGAACAATGCCTACATTGGCTTTTGCCTCCATCTTGTTTTTCCTGATATCCATGCCGAGTATGCTGATGCTTCCTTTATCTATCGAAAGCAGTCCGGTGATCATGTTTATTGCGGTACTTTTGCCTGCGCCGTTGGGCCCGAGGAGCCCAAAAATTTCACCTTCCATGATTTCAAGAGAAACCTTGTCGACAGCCGTTACGTCTCCAAAGCTTTTTGCTACCTGATCCAGTTTGACTATACTCATTATCAACACTCCTTGCCATAATCACTATCCTATAATCGTAAGTACATCAATATTGTAATAAAACCGGCGCCTCTCGGTTAGTACGAAAGGTCACCGGTTTATGTGACAAAAGTAATATATTGGGATTAATATCTGACTATCAAGTGTTTCAGGGCAAAGCATGATATATAATGCTGCTGTGTGCTATACGGTTCCTTCTCCCTTCTCTCCCGTCAGATAGTAAATAGCCAGCTGGGTCCGGTGCTCAAGTCCGGTCTTGCCAAGAATGGCAGAGATGTAGTTTTTAACAGTTCCTTCCGACATAAAAAGCCTCGTTGCGATATCTCTGTTGGAAAGTCCTTTGGCAATAAGCGCGACTATCTCCGTTTCCCGTTCTGTCAAAAGTCCATCAGGAATATAGCCCCTCCTGCCTGTAGACAACTCCCCCTTGATTATATCCATTGCGACATCCTGCATGACAGTCCCGCCCTCATGGACGATCCGGATGGCATCCATTATCCTTGCAGGCGGACTGCTTTTCAAAAGGTAGCCTTTTGAACCGTATTTTACGGCATTGATAATAAAGTCGTCATCGTCAAAGGTAGTCAGTATAAGCACCTTGGTTTTCGTCTTTGACGATATCTCCCTGGCGGCCTCAAGGCCATCCATCACAGGCATCCTTACATCCAGCAGCGCTACATCCACCTGCCGCACACGACAATGTTCCACCGCTTCAGCGCCATTCTCGGCACATCCGGACACCTCAAAGCGGTCGTCGGACTGAAGGATGATTTTCAACCCCTCTCTTATCAGAGCATCGTCATCAGCTATCAAAACCCTTATCGACATCACACATCCTCCGGGTCATATGTTTTCATGCCTTCCACGGCTTCATTCTCCCACAGACAGCAATGTTATCACTGAAAATCCATTGGAGCCGTCAATAATTAGCTTCCCACCGGCTGCTTCGGTCCTCTCCTCCATTCCGGTGAGACCCATGCCTTTCATTATTTCAGCTGCTCCCTTGCCGTTATCTCTGACCTCCAGCTTTATCAGCTTATTCATCACTTCGAGCTTCACCTCTACCATCGTCGCTGAAGAATATTTCAGCGAGTTGGTAAGGGCTTCTCTCATATTATCGGTCATAACACTCCACTGTGTATGGGAGATCACATCCAATCTGCCTTCATACGAAAAAGACGTATCCATCCTGCTGCTTCGCATGAACTCATCCAGGATCAGCTTGAGTCTGTTGATCCCCAACTGCTCCGCAGCCGGTTTTATCGACCTCAGGGTGGACCTTATGCTCTCCATCCCTTCCTTCAGGTTCTCTGTCACATTTCTGACCATTTCACCGGCCTTATGGCTGTCCTTCTCAATGATCAGTCCTGTGGCCTCAAGCTGTATGATGCTGCCAGCCAGCGTATGCCCGACCTTGTCATGTATTTTCTGCGCCAGGTTGTTTCTTTCCTCTATCTGTGACAGATACCGCAGCTGCGCTTCGTACTCGCTTCCGGCATGAAGTTTCCTGGCCAGTTCCTCGATCCTTGACCTAAGATCTTCGTTGACTTTTTTCAAACCGCCGACAGCCTTTGTATGCCTTAAGCTGAGTATAAACACCAGCAATGAAAGCAGGCTTGTCAGCACATATTCAGGCAGAAGTCCGCTGTTGGTGCTTATGATCCCAGGCAATACGGCAAAAACCGCCATTACCTTCCAGTCTCCGGTATAGCAGGATACAAGCTCATATATGTCTACCGGGCTCAGCAATATGAAGTATTCCGAAGCAGATACAGATGCTGTAAGTAAAACAGCGATAGCTGTAGCGCTTAATACCTTTTTCAGAGCAGCGGGCTTGAGCAGATAAAATGTTGTTACCACGGAAATATATAAAAGGATGAA
Organism: uncultured Oscillospiraceae bacterium; assembly: GCA_964596445.1. Lineage (GTDB taxonomy): Bacteria > Bacillota > Clostridia > Acetivibrionales > DTU013 > DTU013. Next base: position 8,019 of record CAZQUQ010000036.1, on the reverse strand, counting down.
CAACACAACAAGCGCCGTATTTACCATATTACCCCGGAAATAGCGCAGTATGCAACACAGCAGTATTACCAGCCTTGTGCCGATCATCCAGTTTTCCATCCGACCCCGCCTGTTCTTGTATCTGATGACTCGTTATATGAGGTTCTCCGGATTCAGCGGTTCAAGCTCTTTTACCACAAACACTCCGTCCTTCCTGACAAGGACATCGTCGAACCATATTTCACCGCCGCCGTATTCAGGTCTTTGTATACATACAAGATCCCAATGGATAGCTGATTTGTTCCCATTGCTGCAGACGTCGTAACAGCTTCCGGGTGTAAAATGGAAGCTTCCCTTGATTTTTTCGTCAAACAGCGTATCCTTCATCGGCTTCTCTATATAAGGATTGAATCCAAGAGAGAATTCGCCGACATACCTGGCGCCTTCATCAGTATCGAAGACCTTGTTGATCCTTTCGGTGTCATTCGCTGTTGCGTTTATTATCCTGCCGTCTTTGAACTCCAGCGTCACATTCTCATAAGTGAAGCCCTGATATTTGGCAGGAGTATTATATCTGATCCTTCCGTTGACCGATGTCCTGACCGGTGCCGTATAGACCTCCCCGTCCGGTATGTTCCTGTGTCCGTCGCATTTGATCGCAGGCAGACCCTTGATGGAGAATGTCAGATCAGTTCCGTTTCCTGTGATCCTGACCCTGTCCGTCCTGTTCATTAATTCCACAAGAGCATCCATCGCCCTTGACATCTTCGAATAGTCAAGATTACAGACATTGAAATAGAAGTCCTCGAATGCCTCGGTGGACATTTCGGCCATCTGCGCCATTGCACTGTTGGGATATCTGAGGATCACCCATTTCGTATGTTCTACCCTCTGTTCCGAGTGAACAGGTTTATTGAAGAGCGTACTGTACAGCTTCATTTTTTCTTCGGGGACATCACCCAGTTCGCTCGAGTTATCGGAATACCTGACTCCGATATATGCATCCATCTCTTTCATCCTGTCGAGTTCGAACCGCGCCATGAGCTTTATCTGCTCCTCGCTGCATTCATTGAGCAGCGCGCGGAGTATCTCATCGTTTTTGACAGTTACGAACGGCAGACCTCCCGCCTTGTAGACCTCTCTGACCAAAGCCTTCGCCAGCGGCAGCTCATATCCTCTCATTTCGATGAGCACCTTTTCACCCGGCTGTACCCTGCAGGAATAGTTCACAAGGTTTTTTGCAAGTATTTCGATTCTTTTATCAGTCAAATCAATTCCTCCAGTTCATCAACTATTTTCCCGAATATCTTCAGTGCATCTTCCACCGGTTTGGGTGTTGTAAGATCGACGCCTGCCTTCTTCAGCAGCTCCAGCGGATAGTCCGATCCGCCGCTCCTGAGGAATTCAATATAACGGTCGACAGCCGGAACGCCTTCCTTGAGTATCTGCTGCGACAACGAGGCGGCAGCGGAAATGCCCGTGGAATACTTATAAACATAGAAGCTTGTATAGAAGTGAGGTATACGCGACCATTCCATGTCAATATCACTGTCTACGACGACTTCAGGGCAGAAGTACTTCTCATTCAGCTGCCTGTAGATCTTGCAGAATACATCAGCATTGAGCGCTTCACCGCGTTCTACCATTTCATGAGTGATCTTTTCGAATTCTGCAAACATCGTCTGCCGGAACAATGTCCCACGGAACTCTTCCAGGTAATGGTTGAGAAGATATGCTCTTTCCCTTTTGTCAGATGTTACAGACAGCAGGTAATCCATCAGCAGAGATTCATTTACTGTCGAAGCCACCTCGGCGACGAATATCTTGTATTCTGAGTAAATGTAAGGCTGCGTTTTGTGCGTATAGTATGAATGCATCGCATGTCCCATCTCATGGGCCAATGTGAAAACATCGTCTATCGTACCCTGGTAATTCAGCAAAACGTATGGGTGTGTAAGGTATGAACCCCATGAATACGCACCGCTGGTCTTGCCCTGATTCTCATACACATCAATCCAACCGGATTTGAAAGCTTTTTCAAGGTCTTCAATATAGCAGCAGCCCAACGGAGCCAGCCCATTCTTTATCATATCGAGCGCATCCTCGTAACGGATCTGCCTGGGAGGTTCCTCAACGATAGGCACATACAGATCGTACATGTGCAGTTCATCGAGTTTCAGCGCTTTTTTGCGAAGCTTCAGATACCTTTGAAGAAGAGGAAGGTTCTTGTTTACTGTGTCGATCAGATTATCATACACGCTGACAGGCACATTATCATTATCAAGCGACGCACTGCGGCTCGAATCATATTTTTTGACACTTGCGTAGAATTTGTTTTTCTTTATGTTGTTGCTGAGCGATGAGGCCAATGTGTTCTTCATCGCACTGTATGAGCGGTATAATGTATGGAAGGCATCTTCCCTGACTCTTCTGTCCCTTGATTCCAGGAATTTTATATACCTTCCCTTCGTCAGCTCGATCTCTTCACCGTTCTCATCTTTGATCATACCAAACTTGATATCGGCGTTATTGAACATGGAGAAAATATCATGGGGAGCCTCGGCAAATTCGTAAGCAAGTGCCAACAGCTCTTCTTCCTTGTCGGAAAGCACATGCTGCTTCTGTCTGAGTATTTCATAAATATAGTGCTTGTACAGCGACAGCCCCTCTGTTTCTTCGATGCTCTTTTTGAGCGTATCTTCATCTATCGATATGATCTCGGGGGTAATGAATGATACAGATGCGAAAGCCTCTGCGCTAAGAGCCGTCGCTCTGTCCGCCAGCGCCTGATATTTCGGTTCGGTATTGTTTTCATCACGGCGCATCCTGGCATAGACGTAAACCTTGTCATTCAATGCCAGCATCTCGTCGCTGAGTTTCAGACATTCCAGCAGCGTTTCCATGCTTCCGGTGAGCTTTCCTCTGTAAGTTGCCATCTTTACCGCCATCTGCCGTACTTTTTCAAAGTCCTCTTCCCATATGGCATCGCTCGGGTAAATATCCTCAAGCCTCCATTTATACTTTGCATCGATTTCTTCTCTTGCCGGTAGTTTATTGCTTGCCATAAAATCACCTCTTTGTTTGTCTTTTTATGTTGAGTATCGCCAAGAGCAGATCTGCGGTACTGACACTCTTTCCCGATCATTTGCAGCCTTGCTTCAGATGCCTGTCTCATTTGCTGATACCATCTTATATTATAACACTTCATTGATAGAAAATTTTACGAATGTAGAAAAATTTTCTTATCTCAAACATTTCAACGGCTGCCTGACTTTCAGTGAGACTGATGCCGTACCGACGCAGCCAATTGGTAATTAGCTATTGACATTTCAAGATATTAGTAACTATTATAAAGGTGCTGTTTATTTTATTGATTTTTATTGGCCGGAGGGGAGCATAAAATGGATATCATTATCAGGGAATCTTACGAAGAAGTAAGCAGATATGCTGCGGGCATAATCGCAGGATATGTGAAAGAAAAACCTGACTGTGTCCTTGGCCTCGCAACAGGAAGCACGCCGATAGGCACCTACAGGGAGCTGATCAGGCTGCACAGGGAAGAAGGTTTGGATTTCTCCAGGGTTAGAACTTTTAATCTTGATGAATATCTAGGGATCGGACTCGACCTGTCAAAACCCTATAACGAAGACCAAAGCTATGCCAGATTCATGTACGAAGAGCTTTTCAGGCATATCAACATCAAGCAGGAGAATGTACATATACCTGACGGGAAAACCAGAGATCCGAAAAAATTCTGCAAATCATATGAAGAAGAGATAAAAAAAGCAGGCGGAATAGACCTTCAGCTGCTCGGCATCGGCGGAGACGGCCACTGGGCATTCAATGAGCCAGGTTCTTCGCTGGCATCGAGGACAAGGGTACAGGCGCTGACCAAGCAAACCCTCGACGACAATTATGAGCTGTTTTACAAAAATGCAGGCGTGGCAAGGGATCAGATGCCTCATTTCGCAATTACGATGGGTATAGGGACTATCCTTGAGGCGAAAAACATACTGATGCTCGCCAACGGAACCAAAAAGGCCGATGTGGTTGCAAAGGCGCTGGAAGGGCCTGTGACATCGCAGGTCACCGCATCTGCGATACAGCTCCACAGCGGCGGGATCACAGTAGTCCTCGACAAGGGTGCGGCTTCCAGGCTTGCCAATGCAGAACACTATATGCATGTAGAAAGTCTGAAATCACAGTACTCACTCTAGTTTAAGCTGAGCCGACATAACTAAAAAAGACTTCCGGCGGGGCCATACCCAGCCTGAAGTCTTT
>CAZQUQ010000036.1:0-3659 GCA_964596445.1 uncultured Oscillospiraceae bacterium | reverse complement strand
GGTTCGCTCTTTATGAGCGCCCTGTATACGAATACTGCAGCCTGTGCCCTCGTAGCAGTATATTTTGGCCCTATCGTATTTCCAGGCAGTCCTTCCATTATGCCTTCCCCGGCCAGCACAGCCATGCTTGATACAGCATGAGGCGAAATGTTCTGCTTGTCAATGAACTCTTCCAGGACCGAATTATCATGTACGGTAAATTTACGGCCGGATACCTGAAGCGCTTTGAATATCATTACAGCGATCTCTTCTCTGGTGATCGGCGATTCAGGGTAGAATCTGTTGTTTGCATCACCTGATATGATACCGAAATTCTCAGCGATCATCACTTCCCTGTAATACCACTTGCCTTGCTTCACATCTGCCAAACTGCCGACAGGCGCTGTATTGACCCCGAACGCTCTTACGACCATCGCAGCAAACTCTGCCTTTGATATCGTATTGTTCGGGCCAAACAACGATTTACTGCCGTTGATGCCGTTTATGACACCCATTCCCGCAAGGTTCTCGATTGCATCCTTTGCCCATGGTACATTATTAGTATCGGTAAAGTAGACCCTGGTATTCGTGGTTACATCGGCAACAGCGCTCTCTGCGCTGCCTGCAGTACTGAATGCCTCCACTTTGTAATAGTAATGTACTCCTGCAGCTACAGTGTTGTCATAATACATATTGGTATTTGCGGATGTCTCTGCAACAGGAGTAAAGCGGCGGTTGCTGTACAAACTGCGGAGTATCCGGAAGCCGGTCTCAGAATCAGAATTGTCCTTCCAGGTAATCTTCACCTGTGAAGCAGATGTAGATACAGCCTTCACTTCAGACGGCGCGGCCGGCTTTGCTGTCGTGACCAGTATCTCCTCACTCACAGATTCCACCTGTCCCTGATAATTGTATGCCCTGATCCGGAAATAGTATTTGGTATACCTATTCAGGTTTGATACGGTATACGACTGTGTATTTGCAGACAACCATGCTTTCCGGATCCATTCTCCATCTTCTCCCATCTTCTGTTCTACAATAAAACCATACTCGTTGTCGGAAGTATCGATCCAGTGAAGCATTACCTGATATTCCGAAATATATGTATATTCCAGGTCTGCAGGGGGATTGATCACACCTATGCCAATTGAAGCGGTGTTTGAGAACCCTGAATAGGTATTGCCAGCCCCTGTAAAGGCTCTCACCTTGTAACTGTATTGGATACCCTTGTCGACCTTGTTGTCAGTAAAGGTGGTAATGTTTTTATCAACTGTAGCATATAATACGAAAGTTCCGCTTCCATGCGTATATCTCCATATTTCAAAGCCCGTCTCATCCGTTGTCGTATCATGCCAGTTCAATACGACGCCCGAATCCTGCTTTAATGAGATCATCAAATTGGTAGGAGAATCAAGATAGTAATTCTGTATCGTCAGTTCATCGGAATACAACGACTCATTGGCAGATGTCTTCGCTTTTATCCTATAGGTATAAAAAGCGCCAGGTACCAGTCCGGTATTGTCATACCAACCCTGCACCGTCGGTCCGGCAGTCATCAGGACACTGAAACTGCCGTTGGGCATTTTTCTTTCGATTATCACGTCCGCACCACTGGTTGCCGTCCAGCTTATGTAAATGGAATTATCTGACGAAGCCGCTCCGGATATCGATGGAGTGGCAAGCTTCGTATAAGCACCTACTCCGGTTTCGTCAGGGAACGGAACACCGTAGACACCCGAGCCAAGAGATTTCCGTACCCTGTAAAAGTACCTTGTGCCGGGCTGCAGGCCTGTATCACTGTACTTCAAAGTCCCTGCAGCAGTAGTATATATCGGTGTCCATGTCCCTTCGGCACCGATTTTTCTTTCAATGATCGTATTATAATTTTCTGTCCCTGTATAGCTCCAGGACAGATCCAGTCTTGACGATGATACGGAAGTCACGACAAGTGATGCCGGAGCCGCAGCATCCCATGCGTTGACTGTCACTTCATTCGAGCCTGCTGACTTGCCCATGCCATTGCCGGCACGAATCCTGTAGATGTATGTACCTCCCGGAACTGCTGTATTGTCGGTATAGGTGGTGGTATTAGACCCGACTGTATCAATTTCCACAAACTTATACTGATTTTCATCAAACCTCTCTATAATAAAGCTTACCTCATTATTCGAATTATCTTTCCACGTAAGAGAAATCCCAGGTCCCGACACAACACTTGCACTTAATGACGACGGTGCGGCAGGTATGGCTGCTGATATGCTTGCCGAGGCATACGGCGAATAATGGCCTGCATCATCAGCGGCATTCACCCTGTAGTGATATATTGTCCCGGGAACGATAGTGAACAGGTCTGAATATGTATTTTCAGAGCTTGTCAGTTCCGCGATCAGGGTGTATTGTCCCGAAGTACTGCTCCCTCCTGCTTTGCGCCACACCTGGATCTTCCCATCATTGCCCGGCGCATTGGTCCAGGAAAGGTCTATTCTGCCGGCATCTGTTATCATACCGGACAGTTCGGTCGGCGCCGCCAGATTATTGACATACTCCGTGATATTGCTATAGCCGCTATACCCTTTGTCAGACCTGGCACGCAGCCTGTATCTGTATTTTCCTCCCTGGCCCACGGTATGTGTCGTGCTGCTTCCGGACAACTCCGTATATAGAGTCGACCATCCGCTCCATGAACTTCCGTTCCATTTAGAGTACTCCAATGAGAAGACATTGATGTATGACTGACTGTCCCATGAGATCTTCACTGTACCGTCATTTGCATATTCTGCAGACAAAACGGGACATATCACAGGAACGACGGTGATGGGGTCAGAAGCAGCGGATATTCCGTAGCCTGCTGATTCTGCCCTGGTCTGTACTGTGAATCTGACAGAATTTGATCCGATAATTTCGACTTCAGTCGAACTTGTCTCACTAGTGTCAAAATGAGTAGTAATACCGCTCTCTGTCCTGTTTATCCTGCTTCCTTCCGCAAGAGCCGAACTACTCCATGAAAGCATCGCCTTCCTTGAATTTACATCGAAAACTGCACTCAAATTATATGGACGTATCATAGGTGTAGTTGTTGCCACTGATGTCACATCCTGGCTGAAAAGAGCATTTGACTGTGCATCATATGCCTCAATCCTATATCTGTAGGTCGTTGATGGACTTAAGTTCTCATCGGTATATGTCAGCGTATCCAGACTCGTATCGACATTTATGGTCTCGATCAGCATGAATCCGCCCCCGCTGTCTCTGTACAGCAGGTAATACTGTGCTCCCGGGACCGATATCCACTGGAGCTTGATCTTAGTGTCCGTATCAGGGCTCTGAACCTGTGCGACAAGATATCCCGAATCAGCATCTGCCAATCGGCTCACGACAGTAAATATCACCATTATAAGGAACATGAATATGAATACTTTTATGAAATTATTTTTTGCAGTTTTATTTGTGTTATTGGCATTTGACTCCTGCCTGTCACTTCTTCTCCCGTTTCTTCTGTTCAAACCGTTACCCGAGTAAATCATAGCGATCCTCCAAAAGCATATTCCAGTAAGAATATCGGCATCTTCCGCCTTCAGATTAACATGCGATAATTACGGAAATGACAGAATTTGCATCGCTGCACGCGCTGATTTGCCTCTATACGGTACTTGACATTGCCAATGAATCATTATACAATA
>CAZQUQ010000035.1:6968-19768 GCA_964596445.1 uncultured Oscillospiraceae bacterium | reverse complement strand
CCCTGTTTTCAAGGCTTAGAGAAATCTATTAGATTATTCAACTGTCAAAAACCCGTGTCTTCATAAGTATTATTAGCTGAATGCTTTTATTTATTACTGTTTATGTTTGCTTTATTTTTTGCTATGCCAATTTATAATGTAAGTTTATTTAGTTTAAATATTTATTTATTTCATTGATTTAATTTCATTGATATCTGTGATAAAAAAGGGTATACTTAATAATATAATATTATAAAGGTTTTATCAGGAGGGATGCTTATGGCTTATTTATTGGGTACAGACATCGGGACATCCGGCACAAAAACTGTTTTGTTCGATGAGACGGGCCGAACGATAGCCAGCTCGCTTGTTGAATATCCGCTATATCAGCCGGAGATCGGCTGGGCTGAACAGGACCCTGAAGACTGGTGGAATGCTGTCTGCGTTGGGATCCGCAACGTACTGGCAAAGAGCGGGGTCAAACCGGAAGATATAAGTGGCGTAGGACTGTCCGGACAGATGCACGGCATGGTCCTCCTGGATGCTGAAGGAGCTGTGCTCAGGCGTTCCATCATATGGTGCGACCAGAGGACTACTGCGGAATGTGAACAGATCACATCGCTGGTAGGCGCGGAGAGGCTGATCGAGATTACAGCCAACCCGGCTCTTGTGGGTTTTACAGCATCGAAGATCATGTGGGTCAAAAACAATGAACCACATATTTTTGAGAAGATAAAGAAGATACTCCTTCCGAAGGACTATATCAGATACAGGCTCACCGGCGAGTTTGCCACCGAGGTGTCCGACGCAAGCGGCATGCAGCTGTTGGATGTCCCCGGAAGATGCTGGAGCGGTGAGGTGCTGTCAAAACTGGGGATCGAAAGAGAATGGCTGGGTGACGTTTATGAATCCCAGGTCGTCAGCGGTCATGTGAACAGTGCCGGTGCTTCAGCCACAGGACTAAAGGTCGGCACGCCGGTGGTCGGAGGAGGCGGAGACCAGGCTGCCGGGGCAGTTGGCAACGGTATCGTAAAACCGGGTGTCGTTTCATCAACTATAGGAACATCGGGTGTTGTATTTGCCTATCTTGATAAAATATCCATAGACCCTCAGGGCAGGGTACAGACATTCTGCCATGCGGTGCCAAATACCTGGCATGTGATGGGCGTGACGCAGGCTGCCGGTTTCTCGCTCAAATGGTTCAGGGACAATCTGTGCCAGGACGAAATGAGCGTTGCGGCGCTGATGGATAAGGATCCGTATTATCTGATGGATCTGGAAGCGGAAAAGGTACACCCGGGCAGCAACGGACTTATTTACCTGCCGTATCTCATAGGTGAAAGGACTCCGCACCTGGATTCTGATGCGAAAGGTGTTTTCTTCGGACTTTCTACCGTACACAGGAAGAGCGATATGATAAGATCCGTCATGGAAGGCGTGGCATTTAGCCTCAAGGACTGCCTGGCCATTATTTCGGATATGGGTGTCGAAATCAGTGAAGTAAGAGCGTCCGGAGGCGGAGGAAAGAGCAAGCTCTGGAAGCAGATGCAGGCAGATATTTTCAGAGTTCCGATAACAACGACCAACTCCAGTGAAGGCCCGGCTCTTGGCGTTGCATTACTGGCAGGCGTCGGCACAGGCGTCTATAAGGATGTGCAGGAGGCATGCGACATTGCGATCAAACCTAAAGAGGTCCAGCAGCCGGATGCCCAAAACATGGAAGTATACTCAAGGTATTACAGCCTGTATTGTCAGCTCTACAGATCACTTAAAAAGGATTTCAAGGATCTGGCCCAGGTTTTGAAATACAAATGAGCGGCAAATGAGGTCCGGAGATGACGAAAGGCAAGACGGGAAACAGCAAGTTTCTAAAAGCATATAACGAAGCGGGCATCCTTGACCTGATCCGCATCAGGCAGGCTGTTTCGAGAGCGGATCTTTCAAAGGAAACGGGATTGTCGCCGACTGCCATCGGTGTGATAGTGTCGTCTCTGATCGAACAGGGTTATATCCACGAGATAGGCACAGGTGAGTCAAAAGGCGGCAGAAAGCCTGTCCTGCTGGAGCTGAAGCCTGATTCGTATTACTCTGTCGGATTGGATATTGATGTGGACGACATACAATACGTCCTGGTCGATATCACCGGCAGACTGGTGCTAGAGGGATCGGTGCCGCTGAGCGACAACACGGCGGAAGCGGCAGTACAGGCTTCCGAGGCTTGCATCAGGAAAATCAGGGAGCAGCACCATATCGGAGAGGGAAGGCTGCTGGGAGTCGGGATCTCGGTGCCCGGAATGGTCGATTCCATATCACACAGGGTGGTACTGGCTCCGAATCTCGGATGGGAGGACACTGATCCCGCAGGAATGCTGGAAGAACGTCTCGGGCTTCCCGTCTACATAGAAAACGAAGCAATGGCTTCGGCGATCTGTGAAAACTGGATAGGATCATGTCAGGCTGCAGGCAATTTTGTCTGCGTCAATATCAAATCTGGCATAGGCGCAGGCATTTTCACAGGAGGAAGGCCTTACAGGGGAACAAGCGGCAGCGCAGGCGAGGTCGGACATATAGTGGTAGATGAAAACGGTCCGAGATGCGGCTGCGGCAATTATGGCTGTCTTGAGGCCGTAGCATCCACCGGCAGCATCGTGGAGAAGGCAAGAAAGATGGTCAGACAGGGTGTCGTATCCAGCCTGAACACCATTGAAAATGCCGATGAAATATCGCTCGGCGATATCGTGGACGCTGCAAGGTCGGGAGATGCGGCAGCCATGAACCTGTTGGATGAGGCTTCTCGTTATATAGGGATAGCGCTCACCAACCTGGTGAACACGCTGAATCCATCCAGGATCGTACTGGGTAAGGACTTTACCGTATATGGGGATCTTGTTCTGGACACACTCAGAAGGATAATAGACTCCAAAGCGCTTAAAAGGTCCGCCTCCAATGTGGAGCTTGTAATATCCGAAACGGGAGAGAGGGCATCGACGCTTGGAGCCGCTATAGTACCGTTGGAAAAACTTTTCGGAAGATAGAACAGCTGAGTGATACATTATGTGAAGTGATGCATTTAAAGTAATTGAAAGTCAAAATATATTAGTATGGAGGTATATTATGTCAGAGTATTTTAAGAATGTACAGAAGATCAAGTTTGAGGGCAAAGGTTCGGACAACCCGCTGGCATTCAAATATTACAATGCCGATGAGGTAGTGGCAGGCAAGCGGATGGAGGATCATCTCAGATTCGCGGTCGCTTACTGGCATACGTTCCAGGGAACCGGTTCCGATCCGTTCGGTCCCGCAGGAAGCGTTATCAGACCATGGGATTCGATATCGGATGAAATGGACCTTGCAAAGGCAAAAGTCGAAGCCAACTTCGAGTTCTGCGAAAAGCTGGGCGTGCCGTTCTTCTGCTTCCATGACAGGGACATCGCTCCTGAGGCCGACACTCTGAAGGAAACCAACAAGAGGCTCGACATCATCGTTGCAATGATCAAGGACAGAATGAAAAACAGCAGTGTAAAGCTGCTCTGGGGCACGACCAATGCATTCGGCAACCGCAGATTCACCCACGGCGCTTCTACATCTCCGTATGCTGACGTGTTTGCATATGCAGGAGCTCAGGTCAAAAAGGCAATGGAGATCACAAAGGAACTGGGCGGCCAGAACTATGTGTTCTGGGGCGGCAGAGAAGGTTATGAGACTCTGCTCAACACGGATATGAAGCTGGAACTGGACAATATGGCACGTTTCCTGCGCATGGCAGTCGATTATGCGAAGGAGATCGGCTTCACCGGACAGTTCCTCATCGAACCCAAGCCGAAGGAACCCACGAAGCACCAGTATGATTTTGATTCGGCAACGGTTATAGGCTTCCTCAAGACCTATGGACTGGATCCGTATTTCAAGCTGAACATCGAAGCCAACCATGCAACATTGGCACAGCACACTTTCCAGCATGAACTTCAGGTTGCAAGGATCAATAATATGCTCGGAAGCATCGATGCCAACCAGGGCGACCTGCTGCTTGGATGGGATACCGACCAATTCCCGACGAACATCTATGAAACGACGCTGGCCATGCTGGAAGTCCTCAAGATGGGCGGCTTCACAAAGGGCGGCCTGAACTTTGACTCCAAGATCAGAAGAGGATCCTTCGAGCCCATAGATCTGTTCTATGCGCACATTGCAGGAATGGATGCATTTGCCAAGGGACTGAAGATAGCTGCAAAGATCGTTGAAGACGGTAAGTTCGACAAGTTCGTTGCAGAAAGATATGCAAGCTACACCACCGGTATCGGCAAGGACATCGTCGAAGGCAAGGTAGGCTTCAAGGAACTCGAACAGTATGTGCTGGGACTTGACAAGGTCACTATCGGATCAGGCAGACAGGAAATGCTCGAAACGATACTCAACAGCTATATACTCGAGAACTGATAACAGACAGCAAATCACATTCAGAGCAGACCGGCAGTCTGCAGGACCGGTATCATATCTGCGCAATGATACCGGCCTGCACTGCCGGTTTTATTTTTTTGCCTGATCCTATGCCGCTGGCTTTATTAACTAGCTGGATATATGCAGCGGGTGAGTGCAACTTTGGCAATCAAGCCGCATAAAATGTTAGAGGCGGTTGTCCGCTCATTTTTATGATTTGCATACCGATGATACTGTCAGCATCAGTAACTGCTGATGCAGTAATATTACTGCCTGCTGAGGCATCCTTACGGTATGCGGGGAGGCTTGATGTACTTGGTCAGTATCAGCAGGAAAATGGTGATAAGGCCTTATAACAGGGAGAAGGCTCTGCACTATGCGCATAAATGGGCTTATGCCAGAAATCCTTCGTATTATAATTTTGAGAAGCTTGGTGGAGACTGTACCAATTTCGCCTCGCAGTGCATTTATGCAGGAAGCGGTGTCATGAACTATACTCCCGTATATGGCTGGTATTATATAAGCTCATTTAACAGGACTGCATCGTGGACGGGAGTCAATTATCTGTATGATTTTCTTATAAACAACAAAGGGGTCGGTCCTTTTGCGGAAGAGACAGATGCATCCGATGCGGAACCTGGAGATATCGCACAGTTGTCTTTTTCCGATAAAAGCTATTTCCATCATTCGCCGATCATTGTGAAAGTATCTGGAAATAAAGGTGCGGACAACATATTGGTTGCTGCCCACACCTTTGATACTGATTATTATCGGCTTATTGACTTTGAACCTGCTCATATCAGGTATCTGCACATAATCGGAGTCCGTATGCAGTCATAAGGATCTTTTAGTAGTTGATGTTTGGGTTGGATTTTGATACTTGGGTTTACCGAAGGCTCCGTATTATTTTCAGCCTATTAGTTTCTATCTTTTTTTAGACTTTTTCGAGCCTTTAGCTGCCTTTGACTTCTCTGTGGTCTTTACCGCTTTAGCCTTCTTAGAAACATTAGCTGTCCCGGCTCCTTCAGTAACTACTACTTCCTCAGTAGTTTTGGCTGCCTCAGAAGCCATGGCTGCCTCAGTTTCGTCAGCCGCCCTGGCTCCATCTGCTGCTTCAGCCATCCTGGCTACCCCCGATACTTTAGCCACTTTGGGTTCAGCTGATGCTCTTGCAGCCTTTACTGGTTTTTGCTCAATGATAGGAGGGACGTCCTCTTCTTTTATGACTTTTTCCAGATCCAGCAGCAGTATCAGCCTGTCGCCGATTTTTGCAGTTCCGCTGAGGAATCTGTCCCTGACGGTCAATAATGCAGGCGGCACAGGTTCGTACTGATCTTCGCCGACGGTCACTATTTCCCTTATGCTGTCAATGATCAGGCCGACGACAGAGTCGGCTGCATTTGCTATAATGACCTTCGTGTCTTCGTTGAATTCAGGGCAGGGCAGATGAAAACGCTTCCTTAGGTTGAATATCGTATGCACCTTGCCTCTAAGATTTGCCAGACCCTCAATGTAACCGGGTGTATTCGGTATTTTGTAGATTTCAGGCATCCGCTCGATGGTGCTGATCTTCTCGATATCAAGGCCGAATTCCTCACCGTTGATTACAAATACTGCATACTGTTTATCACCCATACTGACCCCTCCCTGCATATATTTCATTTCACATTGCTATATCGGCTTTTATGAACGATAACTTGCGTTGATTTTTACATAGTCATATGTCAAATCACAGGTCCAGACATGGTCTGAATAAACTCCCTTGTTCAGCCTGACCAGCAGCCTGATCTCGCTCTTTTCCAGAAGCCCCTTTGCCTGTTCTTCGTCGAAATCCACTGCGCATCCGCCCTTGCAGACCTGCAGGTCGCCGATGTATATATCGACGTTGTTGGGATCGAACTCAGCGCCTGAATAGCCTACTGCTGTAAAGATCCTGCCCCAGTTGGCGTCACATCCGAATATGGTCGTCTTGACAAGCGGTGATTTTGCAACGGCACATGCCGCTTTATAGGCATCCTCCGGGTTTGCTGCACCTTCTATCACTACATCCACCAGCTTTGTCGCGCCCTCTCCGTCCTTTGCTATGAGCTTGGACAGATATGTGCAGACATACTCGAGACCCTTGACGAAGATTTCATAATCCTCGCCCTCATTTATAATGCCGGCGTTGTCGGCCATTCCGTTTGCGAAAATGACGACCATATCGCATACGCTGGTATCACCGTCGACGGTAACTCTGTTGAAGGTGGTCTTTACTACATCCTTCAGAGCTTTATCCAGCAGCTTTCTGGAGATATTTGCATCCGTGGTGATAACGCCTATCATAGTAGCCATATTTGGGTGGATCATTCCGGAACCTTTGGCCATGCCGCCTATAACCACTCTTGTATCCTGCAGTTCGAGTTCTATAGCAATTTCTTTTGGAATGGTATCGGTGGTCATTATCGCCTCTTCGGCATCGTGGCCGCCATCAGGATCCATGCCTGAGACGAGTTCTTCGAGAGCCGGGCGGATCGCATCCATATCCAGCCGTTTTCCTATTATGCCTGTGGATCCGACAAGGATATCCTGCGGCGTACAGTCAAGCAGACCCGATACGATCGTCGCTATCTCCAGCGCGTCCGCATAACCCTGCTCACCTACACAAGCATTGGCGTTGCCGCTGTTGATGACTATCGCGTTGGCATATCCGTTTTTCATGTGATCTATCGTCAGCTGCAGCGAATGCCCTTTAACCTTGTTGGTCGTAAACACTCCGGCAACTGCAGCGCTATCTTCCGAACAAACAATGGCGAGATCCTTCCTGCCGTCCTTCTTGAGCCCACAGGCCACTCCTGTGGCAAAATACCCCTCCGGGGCCGTAACTCCTCCGTTTATAACATTCATCCTATCACTCCAACCCAAATATATAATTTTTTTTACCTTTTGCTATAGACAACTAAATTATACATAATTATGCCAGAGGGTTCAACAAAAAAGAATGTGGTGCCTGTCACGTCAGTTAGTCAGTTATTTAAAATACAACTTTGAAAAGCTCTCGTTTTCTCTTTTTTTCATGCAGCTTTCCCTGAAACATAAAATTTACATCAAAATGAAGAATTCTTCGCTGTTTGCTCGTTATATATATGAGAAGTGAAGGGAATGTATTATTTATGCCATATTTGGTATAATCGGATATGTTGATCCTGCACAGATCCTGCGCATATAACGGGGGAGAAGCAAAATGGATATTACTGAGGTCATAATACTGATATTTTCCTGCTATTATACAGTAAAAAGCTTGAACGACTGGTATCAGAAGCTGCCGGGGATCGGCCCTGTCAGACGGGATAATGCGATAAAGTATGTGCTTGGCATTTTACCCGTTGCTTCCTTCTTTATTATTTTGTTTACGCTGAGATTTCTGGCGTCGTTTGACGTTGTGAATGACCTGATTTATATAATATTCTATGTATTGCTGGGGTACTCATGGACTTACCTTGGGATGAAAATGGTCTTTATCTTTTTTGATATCTCATGGATCGACGATGTCCTGAACATGAACAACAAGGCGGCATTATTCGCCGTCAGCGGAGCGTTTCTGGGATTGGTGACGATCTACTCAGGAGCTAATATCGGAGACGGTCCCGGCTGGTGGTGTGTTATATTTGCGGGCGGATTGGGGCTGATCTCGTGGTTCGTTCTTGGAAGGATCGTCAATTCATTGACGCAGGTCTTTGAACGAATAACTGTAGATCGCGATATTTATTGTGGGATCCGCTTCGGCGCTTATCTGCTGGCAAGCGGCATAATTCTGGCAAGGGCATCAGCAGGAGACTGGACTTCATTTTATGATACGATAGTGGAATTCCTTGTCGGATGGCCGGTTTTACCGCTGACCGTGCTGGTGATACTGGTTGAACGTTATTATATGCATAAGGCCAAGCTGGAGGAGAGCATCAGCAACACATATCTGTTCGGTTCGCTGTATTGGAGTGTCGTGTACATTGCAATCGCAATAGCCAGCGCAATGATGTTCCCGCTAATTGAAAATCCGCTCTACGGCAGTGTGTCCGTAGGCTTGTTTGGAGTTGTCCTATGAAAAAACCGGTCGAATTGGCTTTGATCCCGAATGAACAATACTCCGGATACCGTTACAATGTAATATTTAAGGCTTATAAATGGGATCCCCAGGTCGGAGACCATAATACCATAGCCAGGCATGTCGTCCTGATGGATCGGGAGACAGTCGGTCAGCTGGAAATGTGGGCTGAGCAATTATCGGAAGAAACCATGCTGATGGAAGAGGCCTTCATCCGAAAACCGGCTTTAGCGAAGAAACTGGGGCTGCCCCGTAAAATACTTAAAACACTGGACCGGCTTTCTAACTATAACAGAAGCCAAAACGTCAGACTGATGAGGTTTGACTTCCATCCTACTGCGGATGGGTGGGCGGTGTCTGAAGTCAACAGCGATGTGCCCGGGGGTCTTGCTGAGGCATCGATCCTGCCTCAAATTGCATGCAGCTTTTTTGATGGCTATGAACCCTGCCGGAATATTGCGGAAAGCCTTCTACAGTCGTTCACTGAGAAAATCGGAAGAGACGGCGCCATAGCATTTATTCATGCAACGGCCTATTCTGATGACCGGCAGGTCATGGAATTCTTGAACGACTATTTTCATGAGCATGGATACCGTACAGTTTTTGCTGCGCCGGACCATATAGTGTGGAATGATAAAAAGGCCACATGTATAATTGAAGGCAAAGAAGGCCCGATAGACGGGATCGTGCGTTTCTTCCCCCTGGAATGGATGACGAATCTGCCGCGCAGGTCGGATTGGAGGGGGTACTTTGATTGCCTTACCGCTTCCTGCAACCACCCTGCCGCGATATTTACACAGTCGAAACGATTGCCGCTGGTATGGGATGAATTAGGAGTTGATGTCACTGCATGGAAAAAACTACTGCCTGAGACAAGAGATCCAAAGTCGATCAGGCCGCAGGACACCGACTGGATATATAAGCCTGCTCTGGGAAGAGTGGGGGAAGGCATATCCATCAAAGGGGCGGTTACTGAAAAAGAAATGCTTCGCATAGGAAAGGCAGCACGCAGGGACCCCGGAAGATGGGTGGCACAGCGTAAGTTTACGAGCCTGCCGCTGACGGATGTGAACGGCGAAGTTTTCCACCTGTGCGTAGGCGTGTTTACAGTGGACGGCAAGAGTGCTGGTCTGTATGGCAGGATAAGTCCGTACCCAAGGATCGATGACAGAGCGAGAGACATACCATTATTGGTTTCGAAGGGAGGAAATCAAAAGTGAGAAATAATCTGGAGATATATAAGGTTTGGACGCCTGATGATGCGCTGTGGACGCAATGGGCAAAGCCTGTCCTGTTTATGCGGCCGGCTGAAATCAGCTTCCAGGGTCTGGAAATACCTGAAATCGAATGGATGAAGAGTGCGGAAAGCCAGACAATGATCATCGTCGATCTTCCCGGCCAAAGCGGAGTCGTCGAAAGTCTGGCATTGGCGCGTTTGGGGTATCGGCCGGTCCCTCTTTATAACGGTGTGGACGGGCGTGCATCTTCGATGATCGTTAAGGTAGGTGAAATAGCAACGGCGCTGTTCTGCGGCGCTGACATTCTGGCTGCATATGATATCAGCCCTGATGCTCCTCCTGCATTCATGCTAGATTCCAACAGAATGTCCGGAAGAGGAAAACAGCCGGGGACATATGACAACCGCTGGTGCGTCTTCCCTCAGGATATGCCGTCGGCAGCGTTTCTGCTGAAAGCGGGGATCCGCAGGGTAATCGTACGTTCTGATAAAATACAGAACGATCTTTCGCATATTCTGCTCCGATACCAGAAGGAAGGGATCGAGATCGACCTTTGCACCGGCCGCGAAATTAAGAAAATTTCAGTTATAAGGCCTTCAATGTTCAAAAGCCTGTCATATCGCTTCAGTGTGATCATGGGTCTGACAAGAAACGGTGCAGGTGGTTTCGGCGGTAAAATTCCCGAGCCGATGCAGACAAGTTCCGGCGGCAGATACTATGGATTTGGCTGATTATGGTGCCTGGCACGTCAGTTAGTCAGTTATTTATTTCCCACACAATAATAACTGCATGACTGACGTGACAGGCACTGCATTGTGGTATAAAATAGAAGCAGGAGGTGGACTATGAATAACGAAACGCTTGTAAATTTCGATTACACCGGAATGGTTTCTTCCTCCCGCTTTACGGGTGAGGCAAAGCTGCTGATCTACGCTGCTGGTCTTACTCTGAACGGATTGTTTGAGAGTGTATCTGTTGCTTACGCCGATATGGATTCTATTACTCTTGATAATCATGCCATGCAAATCAAAACCAACAGCGATACCATTGTCATATCGCATATAGGCGAAGCATGTGAATGGTTCTGCCGCGATCTTTATGAGGCATATAACAAAAAAGTGCTGTCTTCATTTTTGGTAACCGGAGAACCTGTATTTGAAACCGAGGGACAATATGCTTACGGAGTATTGAGCGGAGATGCCAAAATCAGTGTATTTTCGGACTGCCTTAGCATACTTCCGCCAAATCTGAGGGCAAGGCGTATACCGTTTGCATTTATAACCGGTATGAAAAGAGAAAATTATAAACTGACGATTACGATAAACTCTGAGGAAATCTACACATTCTCAATGCTGGGTCCCGATTTTGATCCGCTGGAAAAAGCAATCGCTGATAGTATACGAAAGCAGAGAGATAATGACGTAGCCTTTGTTAAGAAGCTGCTGCCATCTCTTGGGTTCTCGGAAAGCACCAGGGCCGGCGCATTGCTGCGCGAGGGAATAGCCGTACAGCTGAAGCAGCTGCCTGCGATGCTGGCGGATACTTTAGAAAAAAAGGCAAGAAACAGTAAAATGGGTTCGACGTACGAGCAGTTAAAAATGATATGTGATCATGAACGCATTGCAGTCGGCATCAAAAGCTTGCCGGAGGAGGAGTTTGAAGCGCTGAAACAGGCGATGACCGAAAAGCTTGCTGAAAATGCGGCAGCGAACCCGGAGGCAAATATGGACGCACCTGCAGAATTGACTGCGGAACAGGAGGATGCGCTGCGTTGGATTGTCTGGTGCGCTATCCCGTCCAAGGATGGCAAGACTGCAGTGGTCGAGTTCGCTTTGCCGGGTGAGGATGCGGCAACATATCTGTTCCGGGCAGACCCTGCATGGGAGCATTTCCTGATGCTCCTGAACCGCGGAATTGAAGCGACTCAAATGCGACGTGAAATATTTTCCATTTCCGATGAAGCACTAAAGGAAGAAGCCAACTCAGAGCAGCGCATGCTGAAAATGAGGACTCCGCCTCTGCAGGAGCTGCGTAAACGGTTTACCGGCAGAGTGATCCACCGTTCCGATGAAAGCTGGAAGAAGTCGCTTATGGAAAAGTTGGGTTCCTGAGACAAGAGAGGGGACCAATAATGGGAGCAAGTTTTGTCCCTTCAGATTCAGATCAGGACACAGAACTTTCCCCTGCCTTGGCCCTCCGTCTTGATTACTGATGTAACAGTAATTATGTC
Source organism: uncultured Oscillospiraceae bacterium (assembly GCA_964596445.1). Classification (GTDB taxonomy): domain Bacteria; phylum Bacillota; class Clostridia; order Acetivibrionales; family DTU013; genus DTU013. The sequence continues at coordinate 7,803 of CAZQUQ010000035.1, read as the reverse complement.
TGGTTAATGACATCTATATAAAGTGATGGAGGATTATACTGCAAAATGCTTGATCAAAAGCAAGTTTCAAAGTCAGACAGAATCAGCAATTTCAGCCTTCAGCCCAGAAAACGCAGCAAATTCAGATCATTTGCCGGTAAAGCCTATTATAAGGCACTGCGTTATATGCTTTGGTATTCCGGACATATCAAATATGCCAGTAATAGAAGTATGCAGAATTTGCAGTATACTTATTTTTCTCATAAAACACCTTTGCTGCGCAAATTACGAGACGTAGACATGCAATATCAGTTCAATAAAATCATTAACCTGAGGTTGGCCGTTGAGAAGCTTGACGGGATCATATTATCGCCTGGAGAAACCTTCAGTTACTGGAGGCTGATCGGCAAACCTTCTGCAAAAAAGGGCTATGTACCAGGCATGGTATTACACTGAGGCAAATTCAGGATGGGAATCGGCGGCGGGTTGTGCCAGCTCTCAAATCTGATTTATTGGATGACTTTACATACACCGTTGACTATTGTTGAACGGTATCGCCATTCATACGATGTTTTTCCCGACTCAAACCGCACGCAGCCCTTCGGGACAGGAGCCACATGCGTATATCCATACAGGGATCTGATGATAAGAAATGATACGGATGCAAAGTTCCAGCTTCATGTCATGGTCGGCGATGAGTTTCTGGAGGGAAGGTGGTTGTCCGACCAGGTACCTGAATACAGATACGAAATCGTTGAAAAAAATCATCATTTCAAGCCGGAGTTGTGGGGCGGCGTCTGCAGCGACAATGAAATCTGGCGACATTGCTGGGCTACTGCCGGCGGGTGTATGTGTG